>QGFZ01000001.1:1352681-1690852 GCA_003149065.1 Ruminococcaceae bacterium R-25 | reverse complement strand
AGGAGTCAGACAGCGACAGATAAATGCCATTGTCAAAAGGGAAACAGCCCAGATCGCCAGCTAAGGCCCCAAAATTACGGTTAAGTGGTAAAGGATGTGGATTTGCTAAGACAGCTAGGATGTTGGCTCAGAAGCAGCCATTCATTCAAAGAGTGCGTAATAGCTCACTAGTCGAGTGAGTCTGCGCCGAAAATCACCGGGGCTAAACCGTATGCCGAAGCTGCGGGCGCAACGCAAGTTGCGCGGTAGAGGAGCTTACTGTAAGCAGTAGAAGCACGATCGATAAGGACGTGTGGATGTATCAGTAGTGAGAATGTCGGAATAAGTAACGAGAGAAAAGTGAGAATCTTTTCCGTCGAAAATCCAAGGTTTCCTGGGGAAGGGTCGTCCTCCCAGGGTTAGTCGGGACCTAAGACGAGGCCGAAAGGCGTAGCCGATGGACAACAGGCAGATATTCCTGTACTACCGATACTCGTTATGAGAGAGGCGGGGACGCAGGAGGATAGCCGGAGCGCGCTGCAGGAAATGCGCGTCCAAACATCGAGGATATCTGAGTAGTTAAGTACGCTCGGAGTTTCCAAGGTGCGATGGGGAGGGAATTATAAGTACCGAAGCCGGTGATTTCACACTGACGAGAAAAGCCGCTATCCAGAGTAATGGTACCCGTACCGCAAACCGACACAGGTGGATGAGGAGAGAATCCTAAGACGAGCGGGAGAAGCGTTGTTAAGGAACTCGGCAAATTAACCCCGTAAGTTCGCAATAAGGGGAGCCTCGGAGCAATCCAGGCCGCAGATAAATGGCCCAAGCAACTGTTTACCAAAAACACAGGTCTCCGCTAAATCGTAAGATGAGGTATGGGGGCTGACGCCTGCCCGGTGCTGGAAGGTCACGGGAATCCGTCAGAGCAATCGAAGCGGTGAACTTAAGCCCCAGTAAACGGCGGCCGTAACTATAACGGTCCTAAGGTAGCGAAATTCCTTGTCAGGTAAGTTCTGACCCGCACGAATGGCGTAATGATTTGGGCACTGTCTCGACAACGTACCCGGTGAAATTGTAGTACTTGTGAAGATGCAAGTTACCCGCGACAAGACGAAAAGACCCCATGGAGCTTCACTGTAGATTGTTACTGGGATTCGATATTGTCTGTAGAGGATAGGTGGGAGACTTTGAAGCACCGGCGTCAGCTGATGTGGAGTCAACCTTGGAATACCACCCTGGCGATATTGGGTCTCTAACCTGTGGCCGTGATCCGGTCAGGGGACAATGGCAGTCGGACAGTTTGACTGGGGCGGTCGCCTCCAAAAAGGTAACGGAGGCGTCCAAAGGTCACCTCAGTACGGTTGGAAACCGTGCGACGAGTGCAAAGGCATAAGGTGGCTTAACTGCGAGACAGACAGGTCGAGCAGGTACGAAAGTAGGGCTTAGTGATCCGGCGGTAGAAAGTGGAATTGCCGTCGCTCAACGGATAAAAGTTACCCTGGGGATAACAGGCTGATCTCCCCCAAGAGTTCACATCGACGGGGAGGTTTGGCACCTCGATGTCGGCTCATCACATCCTGGGGCTGAATTAGGTCCCAAGGGTTCGGCTGTTCGCCGATTAAAGTGGTACGCGAGCTGGGTTCAGAACGTCGTGAGACAGTTCGGTCTCTATCTATCGTGGGCGTAGGAAATTTGAGGGGCGCTGTCCTTAGTACGAGAGGACCGGGATGGACAAACCTCTGGTGTACCAGTTGTTCTGCCAAGAGCACAGCTGGGTAGCTATGTTTGGATTGGATAAACGCTGAAAGCATCTAAGTGTGAAACCAACCCCGAGATGAGATTTCCCTCTTTTGATAAGGTCACTGGAAGACTACCAGTTGATAGGCCGGGCGTGTAAGTGGTGAGAGCCATTCAGCTTACCGGTACTAATGACCGAAGACTTGACCACACAAGGTTATGTAATTTCAAGTCTTTTTTCCAAGATACATTCTTGAGAGGATTCTTCAATATTCGTTACTTCTTTCTTGAAGTTAGTTTTCTTTGCAGTCCTGAGGGTATAAGACTCTCAACCATTCCGGTGGTTATTGCGGTGAGGCCACACCTGTTCCCATTCCGAACACAGAAGTTAAGCTCACTGGCGTCGACAATACTTGGCTGGCAACGGCCCGGGAAGATAGATTGCTGCCGGATTATATAAGTCCCTTCGCGAACAAACGCGGAGGGACTTTTCTTTTGCATTTTTATATTATTTCGCTGCCGTAAAAAAACCGATAAAAAAATGTAATATTACAATTTACATAAAATCGATTATTGGTAAAATACAAATGTATATATTGTATTTCCAAGTCCTAATGTGAGGTGTGAATATGGCAAAAATCCTTATTATTGACGATGATAGAGCGGTAGTTGATTCAACTGCGGACATGCTTAAATCGTTTGAATTCAATGTAATTACCGCCACAGACGGCATGAAAGGATTTGAGCTAGCTGACTTGGAACGTCCGGATGTAATTATCCTTGACTGGATGATGCCCGGATATTCCGGAATGCAGTTCATCAAGGACTATAGAGACCAGGGTTATAAGACACCCGTATTGTTCCTTACCGGTAAGGGTGATCTGTCTCAGTATCAGGTTGAGGCACTCCGTGCCGGTGCGGATGATTATGTAAGCAAGCCCTATGAACCGATGATACTTGTTGAAAAGCTCAGAGCCATGATCAGACGTACTGAGTACAGCAACAAGTCACATGGTGCAGAGGGCAACAGACACGAGTATTGCGGCGGCGAGCTCATCATTGACGGCGATGTCATGCAGGCATTCAAGCACGAGGAGTCCTGCGACCTTACCAACAGAGAGTTCCAGCTCCTGCAGTATCTTGAGCAGAACATGGGCAGAGTATGCTCCAGATCCGAGCTTTTGAAGCAGGTATGGAAGTTCGATTTCTTAGGTGACGAGAGAACTGTCGATGTAACGATCAAGCGTACACGTCAGAAGATTGAACCCGATCAGAAGAATTTCAAGTACATCCTTACCAGAAGAGGCTTCGGCTATTTCTTCCCTAATGATTTGGATTGATTTTGCTTAGCTTATTTTCTTTTTCAGCATTAGAACAGGCATTCCAGAACCCGGTAGTTATCGCGGTCCTTGCTGTTATATTGGTCCTTTTGGGAATCCTGATCGGATACCTGATAGGCAATACAACGCTGCAGTCAAAAGTCTCCGGTGACATGGATTGCTTAGAGCGCGATAAGATCATACAAAAGGCGGTATTGGATACCGTCGGTCTTGGTATTGCCGTTTACGATTCAAAGGGCGCACTCTTCTGCAATGAAACGATCTTCAGGCTTCCGGATTTCCTAAAGGGCGGACTTCCCAAAACATTAAATTCATTCCTTGAGACTTTCGATAACGGAAACCAGTTAAAGTCGAACTATATCCTGAGCCTTGAAAACGGGGTTAACTTAATAAGAGTTAATTACATTAATAACCGCAGGATATATGAGATAAAGATAATAAGAAGACCTGCGCAGCCCGATTCAAAGTTTTTCGGAAACGAAGAGCTTACGATAGTAATCGTTGACGATATTACGCAGATCAAAGATGACGAGAGACGCCAGAAGGATCTTGCAGCCAACGTATCCCACGAACTTAAGACTCCGCTCACATCCATTAAGAGTTCAGTATTCTCAATAAGGAGAGCATGCCAGGAAGGAAGCGGTCCTTCGATGGAAGAACTCATTACCTGGAGTGGAAGGATCGAAGAAAATACCATAAGGATGCAGGATATCGTAAACGACTTCCTCGTTTTGTCGCAGTGTTCCCATACGAGCAGGATGGAGATCTTCGACATCAGGGATGCCGTATCTTCAGCATATTCAAATATCCAGGATTATCCGGGAGCGAGCAATGTCATTTTCACATTACCTGATGACGGCATATATCCGCTGCTCTATGGTAATTCCAAACTGATAATCAGGACTATCGTAAATCTCCTTACAAATGCGATAAAATACATCAATTTCGACGGAAAGACAGTTCCGAACCAGGTCCACATCAGCATTTCCGTAATCGATGACCGTGTAGCAGTACAGGTTGACGATAACGGAAGAGGAATCCCCGCAAAGGATATAGAGCATCTTTTCGAGAGATTCTACAGAGTGGATAACTCAGGAAACAGGGAAGTCGGCGGTTCCGGAATCGGCCTTGCGATAGCAAAAGAAATCGCCGATATGCATGACGGCGTAATCAGCGTCACTTCGACTTTCGGCCAGGGCGCTACATTTGTCTTAAGCCTTCCTACAGGAAAGACAGTTTTCGACGGAGCATACAGCGATGCCAAGGCTGGTATCATTTCAGATAAGCCTCTGCACAGGGCGGCCGCATATTTCCTGGGCCTTCAGGAGTGCGAAGCTGTAAGATCTTTAGGATATACGGATCTTGTAAGCGTTGTTGACGAGTATGAGATAATTCCGGAACACGAAGTTGCTGCAAGAGACAAGGCCCTTGCTAAACTCCTGTCATCTTTCGGCGATGAGAGATTCGAGGAATTAAAGGACGAACTCCTTTATATCGAAGATTTCTATGAGGAAGAAGACGGACCTGTTTCAGGTCTTGAGACAGAGATCGCCAAGGAAACGACAATAAGCGATTCTTCATTGCCGCCAATGGCAGAGCAGCTCTCGGTTCCTATTGAAAAGATAATCCCCACGGAAGTTCCTGCAATGCAGGCTGTTGAAGCTACATACGAACAGGCGCCCCAGCTGCAGCCGGAGCCCATTATGCAGCCACAGGTCCAGATACATCCGACCGTTCAGTCTGATCCTGTTACGGCAGTTACTGAGATGCCTCCGGTTCAGCCCATGATCGATCCGGAAGCGCTGGCCAGGGAAGAAGCAAGATTACAGGCAAAAGAGGAAGCGAGAAAGCTCTTGACACAGCCCGTTGTTCAGATAAGTGCCGAACAAAGGAAGACAGTATCGCAAATAAATCGTGAATCTCGCGAAAAACGAGTAATTCACCCAATTGACGCTCAGAAAAGGTATAATAGTAAGCGTGCTGCTTCGAAGGATACGGAAGATTGTAAGGAAGGAACCGTATCGGATAAGAGTGATGTTGCGGTCAAGTCATCGTTAAAGAAGATCCTTGACGAGTCTGACCCGCACAAGTGATTTGGTGGAGAGTTGATGGATCAGGTTGAATCCGGCGTAGGTAAGACCTATGCCTATGAAATAAAGGGCGGAGTACCGCTCAAAGGCGATATTGATATCAGCGGCAGTAAAAATGCCGCTCTTGGTGTCATAGCTGCTTCCATCATGGTTGACGGTGTATGTACGCTCGAAAACGTCCCTGATATTCTGGACGTTCATGTTATGTTTGATCTCTTAAGATCTTTGGGCGCCACAGTTGATGCCATCGACAATCACACATATAAGATCAATCCTACAACCATAAATACATGGAAGGCATCAGGTCCGCTCGTATCAAGGATCCGTGCTTCCTACTATCTCATGGGAGCCCTCCTTGGCAGATGCGGCAAAGCATCGATCAGGCTACCCGGCGGATGTAATTTCGGCCAGAGACCTATCGACCTTCACCTAAAGGCTTTCCAGCTCATGGGTGCAAAGGGCGCAAGACCTTCAGATATCAACAGCGGTATCGTAAATCTCGAGGCAGATCCCTTACACGGTGCGAGGATCTATTTGGACATCGTAAGCGTTGGCGCAACTATCAACGCGATGCTCGCAGCATGTAAGGCACAGGGCCAGACAGAGATAATCAATGCGGCCAAAGAACCCCACATCGTTGACGTTGCAAACTTTTTGAACTCAATGGGCGCGAGGATCAAGGGCGCAGGTACTGATATCATCAAGATCACAGGTGTTCCGGTTCTCCCCGGAAACTTTACATATTCCATCATTCCTGACCAGATCGAAGCAGGCACATACATGATCGCGGCAGCCGTAACTGACGGAGACGTCACGATCCATAACCTCATTCCTACGCATATGGAGCCTTTGTCAGCAAAGATGCGTGAAATGGGTTACGTAATCGAAGAAGGCGACGAATCGATCAGAGTATACAGGCCCAACTACGATGAAGAAGTCTATCCGACGAGCGTTAAGACTTCACCTTATCCGGGATTCCCGACGGATCTCCAGCCCCAGACAGTAGTGCTTCTTTGTTCTGCTGACGGCCAGAGCCGTATGCACGAGAATGTTTGGCAGAACAGGTTCCAGTATGTTCCCGAGCTCGCGAAAATGGGTGCAAACATCAATGTTTACGAGCGTATAGCATGGGTCAACGGCAAGACTTCCTTCAGGGGAGCAACTGTTGAGGCAACAGACCTCAGAGCTGGCGCGGCACTGGTATGCGCTGCACTTGAAGCTTCCGGAACGACTTATATCATGAACGCACAGAGGATCGACAGAGGTTACGAGCATATCGTCCAGAAGTTAACTAATCTCGGCGCTACGATCAGCCGCGTCAGCCATACGCCTGAATACGGCGAAGAGGATACTGAAGCATGACGGGACCAGACAGAATCGTCCCACTTTATTCTTCCAGCAGCGGCAACTCTACACTAATAAAATCCCGTGGAACTTATATTCTTGTAGACTGCGGAATGTCCTGCAAGATGATGACCAAAGCCCTCGTTGAGAGCGGTGTCTATCCTGATGACATCGGCGCGATCTTTTTGACCCACAGGCACTCGGACCACATTGGCGGAGTCGCTGTTTTTTCGAGAAAATATCACACTCCTATCTACGGCACCATAGCGACTCTGGCTGTTTTGGACGGCCTTAATTCCCCTGTTTTCGAGATCGGGGAAAACGATATCGTTACACTCGAAAACGGTCCTGAAGTAAGGGCTTTCCCGACACCTCACGATGTTCCCGGGTCAGTTTGCTACCGCGTGATCAACCCGGATTCCGGCACGTCTTTTGCGGTAATGACAGACCTGGGCAGAGTAAATGACGGCATGAAGGGATTTGCGAGAGCTTCGGACGTTATCCTGCTCGAATCAAATTACGATCCCTATATGCTCGAAAACGGTCCTTATCCCTGGCCTTTAAAGAAAAGGATATCAGGAGGCCATGGCCACATAAGCAATCCCGAATCTGCAGAAACTGCAGAATACTTTATAAATAACGGAACAAAGAAGTTCATCCTGGGACACTTATCGCCCCATAACAACACGCCTGCATTAGCCAAGGAGACATTCATTAATTCCTTAAGTGACAGAGGCTTTGTCGAAGGCATCGATTACGAAGTCAGGATCGCAAAAAAAGATTGTCCAACAGAAGGTTACGTCTTATGAAGATAATCGTGGTGTGCCCCGGAAAACTTAAGGATAAGTGGCTCAAAGACGGCATCGATGAGTATAAAAAGCGCCTGTCCAGATTTGCGACACTTGATTTTATTGAAGTCGCCGATTGTCCCGATTCCGTTCCGACCGCTGAAGCCTTAAAGCGCGAAGGCGAACTTATCTTATCCCATATCAAGCCCGGCGAAGTCGTATGGGCTATGGACCTGGGCGGTGAGAATGTCACTTCGGAAAAGCTCTCCTCTTATCTGACATCAGATATCGAAAAGGGCGGCGGCACATTGAAGATCGTAATTGGCGGCAGTAACGGCATTTCCCCTGAAGTACGCGCACGCGCAGACAGAAGGATCTGCTTTGGAAACATAACGCTCACCCATCTTATGACAAGGCTGATTCTTGCAGAACAGCTCTACCGCGGGTTCAAGATCGCCAAAGGCGAGAAATACCATAAGTAAGTTTCATCACAAAACAGTCAGAAAAGATAATTAAACAAGGCACTCTTTATTCGGATAAAGAAAATGCTTGACATATACTTTATTTACAATTATAATCCTTTAGTCGACTAAAGAGTCGGTGAAAATGACACCGTAAAGTCATTTGTTTTGTGTATTCTTGCCAAGTAGAATATAGATGATATTAAAAATGGAGAAAGTATATGGGAAATAAGTATTACACACCGGACGGCTTTAATGACCAGTTTCCGGGGATATGCGGATTTAAGCGTGAGCTCGAATCAAAGCTCCGCAATCTGTTTTTGCTGAACGGTTATGAAGAGATCGAGACTCCCGGAGTCGAATATTTCGATGTATATAAGGAATTCGTTGCAGAAGAGAGCCTTTTCAAGTTTACGGACAGTAAGGGAAGCCTTCTTTGCAACCGTTACGACGGAACGATCCCTACAGTAAGATTCTGTGCAGGAAGAAATGAGACTCTTCCGGCACGTTATTCATATATCGAGAATATGTACAGGGCCGGAAAACAGGGCGGAGGCAAGCTTTCCGGATTTACACAGGGCGGAATCGAGCTTTTAGGTGCGAGCGGAGCTAAATCAGACGCTGAAGTTCTTGCAATCGCTATTAAGTCAGCCCTTGAGATCGGTATTACGGACCTTCAGGTTTCCATAGGCCAGGTCAAGTTCTTTAAGGGACTTATGAAGCAGCTCGGTATCGATGAGGAAGGCCAGGCAAAGATCAAGAATGCCATCGCCAACAGAGATACTGTCACATTGGAAAAGCTCGACATCAGCAAGGAAGACAAAGAAACTTTGCAGCTCCTTACAGAGTCAGGCGGAACATACGATACGATCGACATGATCCTGCCGAGGATTACCGATGAAGGCGCAAAGGAAGCTCTCGGAAATCTTAAAGAGATCTTAGACATCATGGAAAGATACGGATTTCTCAAGTATGTTTCTGTTGACCTGGGTCTTATCGAGAGCATCGACTATTACACGGGAATGGTATTTAAGGGCTACACATATGAGGTAGGATTCCCGATCCTTGCAGGCGGCAGATACGATGACGTTGCAAAATCTTTCGGCAAGGAGATCGAAGCTGTCGGATTCTCTATCTCACTTACGCTTTCCATCACTGCTCTTATGAGACAGGAAAAATACCAGCCTGCAAAGGGCGCAGCCGTTATCGTCGGAGGTGACTTCGAAGCAGCAACAATCACTGCTGAAGCTTTAAGAGCAGAAGGCACTCCCGCGATCATCGATACGACGGGTATGGATGAGGAAGCTTTGGAAAACTACGCGAAGGAAAAAGGAATAGAAACAGTTATGTATATGGATGGAGGTAATGCCTGATGCTTACTATTGCTTTACCCAAAGGCAGGCTTGCCGACCAGACATTGGATCTTATGGAAAAGGCCGGATACGATGTATCCGCAGCAAGAGACAAGTCGAGAAAACTGATACTTGAAGATAAGGAAGCAGGCTTAAGATTTATCCTTTCAAAGCCTTCTGACGTTCCAACTTATGTTGAATACGGCGCTGCAGATATCGGCGTTGTCGGTAAGGATACATTGCTCGAAGAGGGCAGACAGCTCTATGAGGTTTTGGATCTCGGACTCGGCAAGTGCAGAATGTGCGTTGCAGGTCCTGCAGAGCTTAAAGATAAGCTCGATGAGATCCCCAATAAAAGAGTTGGAACCAAGTATCCCAATATTACGAGAAGTTATTTCGAAGGCGTTAAGGGCGAGAGCGTTGAGATCATTAAGCTCAACGGTTCTGTTGAGCTCGCGCCTCTTACGGGACTCGCTGAAGTCATCGTTGATATCGTTGAATCGGGAAGAACACTTTATGAGAACGGTCTTGATGTACTTGAGACCGTTGCCCATATCAGCGCGAGACTCGTGGTTAACAGAGTCTCGATGAAGATGAAGGAAGACGAGATCAAACCGATGATCGCGAAAATGAAGAAGATCCTGGCAGAAGAACAGGAAGAGGCGTAAAGGGGGATAAAACATGCGCTGCAAATTAATCGAAGGTACAAAAGAAAACCTGAAAGCTACAGTACAGAGCTTGGGTGTAAGAGGCAAGATGGACTTAAAGCCCGTCATTGCGACCGTTCAGGATGTTATCGACAACATCAGGGAGAACGGCGATGAAGCGCTTCTTGCATATACCGAGAAGTTTGACGGAGTAAAGCTTACAGCTGACCAGTTAAGAGTTACTGAAAAGGAGATCGAGGATGCAATAGCAGGTCTTGATCCCGAACTTCTTACTATTATGAAGAGAGCCGCTTCCAACATCAGGAAATTCCACGAGGAGCAGAAGGAACACGGCTTCATGATGGATGCAGGCAAGGGTGCCAAGATCGGTGTCCGCGTAAGACCTATCTCCATTGCCGGCGTTTATGTTCCGGGCGGTACGGCACCTCTCCCGTCAACAGTGTTGATGGATGTTATTCCTGCTTCTGTTGCAGGAGTTGAGAGGATCGTTTTCGCAACTCCTCCGAGAAAAGACGGTACCATCGCACCTGTAATCCTCGCTGCCGCATCTATCGCAGGAGCTACAGAGATCTACAGAATGGGCGGTTCACAGGCTATCGCTGCTATGGCTTACGGTACAGAGACTATCCCGAGAGTAGACAAGATCTGCGGCCCGGGCAACATCTACGTTAATACCGCAAAGCGCCTTGTTTACGGACAGGTCGACATCGATATGTTCGCAGGTCCTTCAGAGATCCTGATCATTGCAGACAAGACCGCAAATCCTGATTTCGTAGCGGCAGACATGCTCTCACAGGCAGAACACGACAAGATGGCATCTGCAATCGTTCTTACCGATTCAAGAGAGCTTGCGGAAAAAGTTTTAGAGCTTGCCGACAAGCGTTCCGAAAAGGCTGAGAGAAAAGAGATCCTCGCTAAGTCCATGGAAGATTACTGCGCCATCATCGTATGCGACAGTATTGATACTGCTGTAAGCTTCTCTGAAGAGATTGCACCCGAGCACCTGGAACTCTGCGTTGAGAACCCTGAACTCCTGTCCAACAAGATCAACAACTGTGGCGCCATGTTCCTCGGAAGCTATTCACCCGAGCCTTTGGGAGATTATTTCGCAGGACCGAACCACACGCTTCCCACATCAGGAACAGCAAGGTTCTTCTCACCTCTTAACACAGGTGATTTCTATAAGAAGATGAGCGTCATCAACTACAACGAGGCGATGCTCAAAGATGTTTATAAAGACGTAGCAGCATTTGCTGACAGCGAGGGACTTGGTTGTCACGCTGCTGCTATCAGAGCTAGATTCGAGGAATAAGCAATTGAGTAAATATTGGAACAAATTAATCAATGACATAGAGCCTTACGTCGCAGGCGAGCAGCCGAAACCGGGCCAGAAGGTGATAAAGCTCAACACAAACGAGAATCCTTATCCGCCCACGCCCAAGGTCAAGGAAGCTCTGGATAGTTTCAACCTTGCTGACTTAAGGCTCTATCCTGATACGAATTCTACGATCGTTATGCAGGCAGCTGCCAAGTTCGACGGCGTGAGCGAAAAGAATATCTTCTGCGGCAACGGATCTGACGAAGTCCTTGCCATAGCTTTCCAGACATTCTTCGAAAAGAAGGCTCTCACAGGACTTCCCGTCCTGATGCCTGATTACAGCTACAGCTTCTATCCGGTATTTTCGGAATTCTACGATATCAGAAGAAAGACCATCCCTCTGAAGGAAGACTTCAGGCTTGATCCCAATGACTATATCGGAGTTCCCAACTGCGGTATCGTTTTCGCAAACCCCAATGCGCCTACATCAAGGGCGATCGCAGTTGAAGACTGCGCGAAGATCGCAGAAGCAAATCCCGATTCTGTAGTTATCGTGGACGAAGCTTATGTGGCATTCGAAGAAAAGTACGAGTCGGCAGTATCCCTTATCGGCAAGTACAAGAACGTCTGCGTTATAAGGACTCTGTCGAAAGCTTTTTCGCTCGCGGGAATAAGACTCGGTTATGCCGTAGGTTCGGAGGAACTTATCGAAGGACTTAAGAGGGCAAGAGACTCATTTAACTCCTATCCTGTTGACCGCCTTGCCCAGGTGGTAGCTGAAGCTGCGCTTCTTGATGTCGATTACTACAATGAGACGCGCACGAAAATAATTGCTACCAGAGAACGCATAGTAAAGGAGCTTAAGGAGATCGGTTTTACTATGCCTCCTTCATCGGCAAACTTTGTATATGCAAAACCTCCGGTGGATTGCGGAACACTGTACCAAAATCTCCGCAATAAAGGTATACTTGTAAGATATTTCAATAAGCCCGTGCTTAACGAATACCTGAGGATTACGATAGGCACAGATGAAGAGATGGACGAGCTTATAAAAGCCATCAAAGAGGAGGTCCGAAATGCCGAGAACAGCTGAGATCGCGAGACAGACAAAAGAGACTGACATCAAGGTTTCCATTAATCTTGACGGCAAGGGCGAGAACAAGATCGATACAGGTATCGGTTTCTTCGACCATATGCTCACTGCTCTTTCCAAGCACTCCGGTATCGACATGGATATCTTCTGCAAGGGCGATCTTCAGGTTGATGCTCATCACTCGGTAGAGGATGTCGGCATCGTTTTGGGCCAGGCATTAAACAAGGCTCTGGGTGACAAGGTCGGCATCAGACGTTACGGTTCAGCTTCCATCCCTATGGATGAGGCACTCGGCACATGCTCACTTGATATCTCAGGCAGGGCTTATCTTGTATTTGACTGCAAGTTCGCGGACGAGTTCTGCGGAACCATGGATACACAGCTTTTCGAAGAGTTCTTCAGAAGCTTTGCTTTCAATGCCGGAATCACACTGCACATCGCATGCCCTTATGGCGCTAACGATCACCACAAGGCAGAGGCTATGTTCAAGGCATTGGCAAGGGCTTTGAGGGAAGCAACAGAGATTGATCCCAGATTTGAGGGCCAGATCATCTCGACAAAAGGCGCATTATAATTTTTGGAGGATACATAAATGCTTATTAAGGATACTGATTTTATCGATCAGCCGATGCTCTCAAAGGGCAAGGTCAGAAACATCTACGATCTCGGTGATTCACTTCTTCTGGTCGTTACAGACAGAATCTCAGCTTTCGACGTTATTTTCGATGAGCTGATCCCTGACAAGGGAAGAGTTCTCTCTTCTATTTCTGAGTTCTGGTTTGATTTCACAAAGGACATCATTCCGAACCATGTAATCACAACTGATGTTTCAAAGTATCCTATGGGATTCGACAAGTATAAGGAAGAGCTCCAGGGAAGATCCATGCTCGTTAAGAAGGCACAGATGCTTCCTGCAGAGTGCATCGTTAGAGGCTATCTCGAAGGTTCTGCTCTTAAGGAATACAAGAAGTCCGGCACAGTCGGCGGAATCAAGATGCCTGAGGGCATGCTCCAGGGCGACAAGCTCCCTGAGCCTTTGTTCACACCTTCAACCAAGGCTGACGAGGGCCACGACATCAACATCACATATGAGCAGCTCGTAGACCTTATCGGCGAAGCTGACGCTTCCGCTTTAAGAGACGCTTCACTTGCTCTCTATAAGAAGGTTTCCGAGTTCGCACTCACAAAGGGCCTTATCCTTGCTGATACAAAGTTCGAGTTCGGTAAGATCGACGGCGTCCTCACAGTATGCGACGAGATGTTCACACCTGACTCTTCAAGATTCTGGGATGCAGCAGAGTATGAGCCCGGCCACGCACAGAAGAGCTTCGACAAGCAGTTCTTAAGAGAGTGGCTCGAGACACTCGACTGGGATAAGACATATCCTGCTCCGCACCTCCCTCAGGAGATCATCGACAAAACAGCTGAAAAGTACCGTGAGTGCTACTCACGTATAACAGGAAAGGAAATCTGATCCTTTGATTGCAATAGTAGATTACGGAATGGGCAATTTAGGCTCTGTCGAGAAAGCGTTAAAGCATATCGGCAGTGACTGCAAGATCACATCTGATGCAAACGATCTTTACGATGCTGAGGGCATCATTCTTCCCGGCGTGGGAAGCTTTGCTCCGGCTATGGACGAGCTCATTTCACGGGATCTTGTTAATCCTCTTATCGACAGTGCATATTCAGGCAAGCCTTTCCTGGGCATCTGCCTCGGCATGCAGCTCATGCTTGAAGGTTCTGAAGAAAACCTGATCGACAGGAGAGAGACAAAGGGCGTAGTATCCGGCCTCGGCATTATTCCGGGCTTTGTAAGACGTTTCCCTGATAACGGCCTTAAGGTTCCGCAGATGGGATGGAATAATCTTACGAACGTAACCGGAAGACTTCTTAAAGAAGGCGACTATGTTTACTTCGTCCACTCTTATTTCTGCCAGCCCGACAATGCCTCCGATATAGCTGCAACGACAGAATACGGCATCACATATTGCGCATCTTTCGAGCACGACAATATTTTCGGAATGCAGTTCCATCCCGAAAAGAGCGGCGAGGCAGGACTCAATATCCTTAGAAAATTTGTAGCGGAGACCAAAAAATGATCATATTACCCGCAATAGATCTCATCGGCGGCAAATGCGTCAGGCTCAAGCAGGGCAGATATGACGACGTTACCGTCTATAACGATTCACCTCTGGACCAGGCTTTCAGTTTCAAGGAAGCAGGTGCTGCATGGATCCATGTAGTCGATCTCGATGCAGCGAAAAGCGGTGTTCCCGAAAACCATGAGATAATCAAGGAGATCGCTGTAAAGACCGGCCTTAAGGTCGACACGGGCGGCGGAATCCGCAATATGGATACACTCGCAAAGTGGATCGAAGAATACGGAGTATCAAGAGCAGTCTTGGGTACTGCCGCAGTCAAGGATCCCGAGTTTACGAGAAAGGCAATCGAGAGATTCGGTGACAAGGTCGCGATCGGCATCGATGCACACGACGGTTTCGTATCAGTCGACGGCTGGACGGCAGATTCCGAGCTCAAGGCTGTTGATTTTGCTCTTAAGTGCAAAGAAATCGGTGCAACTACGGTTGTATTTACAGATATCGCAAGAGACGGCATGCTTACAGGACCTGCCGTTGCTGCAACAAAAGAACTGGTCGAAAAGACCGGCCTTAACGTTATCGCTTCGGGCGGAATCGGATCTAATGAAGACGTTGATCTTATCAAGACTTCCGGCTGCGCTGGCGTCATCATCGGCAAGGCAATATACGAAGGAAAGGTGGACCTGGCAAGATGCTTACAAAACGTATAATCCCATGTCTGGACGTTAAAGACGGCAGAGTCGTCAAAGGCGTTAACTTCGTATCCTTAAGAGATGCAGGCGATCCTGTCGAGTGCGCCAAAACATATAATGCATCAGGTGCTGACGAGCTCGTTTTCCTGGATATCACGGCTACGATCGAATCCCGTGGAACTACAGTCGAGATGGCAAGAAGAGTTGCCAACGAGGTATTTATTCCTTTTACTATCGGCGGCGGTATCAGGACTGTAGAAGATATAAGAGAACTTCTTAATGCAGGCGCTGACAAGGTTTCTTTAAACTCAGCGGCAGTCAAGAATCCTGAATTCGTAAAGGAAGCAGCAGACATGTTCGGTTCGCAGTGCATTGTCTGCGCAATTGACGTAAAGGCAAGGGAAACGGGTTTCCCTTCAGGTTATGAAGTAGTTATCGCAGGCGGCACAAAGCCTACAGGCATCGATGCTCTTGAGTGGGCAAAAAAGGCCGTATCCCTGGGTGCCGGAGAGATCCTGCTCACATCCATGGATAAGGACGGAACAAAGTCCGGTTACGATAACAAGATCACGGCGCTTATCTCAGAGAGCGTCGGAGTTCCGGTAATAGCTTCAGGCGGAGCAGGTTCCATGAAGGATTTTGCTGATGCCGTCAATATCGGAAAAGCTGATGCGGTTCTTGCAGCAAGCCTTTTCCACTTCGGCGAGATCAAGATCTCCGACCTTAAGGATTATCTTGAAGGCGAAGGCATTCCCGTAAGGAGAGTTTAATTATGAATACCAACACCGACCCTCACGCAATGTGGGCCAAGATGAAGAAGAATTCCGACGGGCTGGTTCCCGCCATCACCCAGGACTACGAAAACGGCCAGGTCCTCATGATGGCTTACATGAATGAAGAGGCATTCTGTCTTACCTGCGAAACAGGATATATGTATTATTATTCCAGATCCAGGGATACACTATGGAAGAAGGGCGAGACTTCAGGTCATGTCCAGAAAGTCATTGAGGCTTATATCGACTGTGACAAAGATACGCTCCTTTATAAGATCGACCAGACGGGAGCTGCGTGCCACACCGGAAACAGGACATGTTTTTATACAGAACTTAACAATTGGGATCTGACCCAAAATGAGGAGGAATAAAAGATGGATATCATGAGAGAGCTTTACAGTGTAATTTTGGACCGCAAGGAACATCCCGTTGAGGGTTCTTATACAAATTACCTTTTCGACAAGGGAACAGACAAGATCTCCAAAAAGCTCGGTGAAGAGGCAGTAGAGGTCGTTATCGCTGCTTCCCAGAGAGACCGTAAAGCTACGATCCAGGAGATCGCAGATCTCGAATATCATCTTTTGGTCCTCATGGCTGACAGAGGCATCACATTGGATGATGTCGAGGCTGAACTCAGATCGCGCAGAGGTTGAGGCTTAAATTGCCCTAACCATCAATATTTTCGTTGACTTTATCCCCTGGTCTGTGATACAATCTTCGCGCTAGACCGTTCAGGTCTTGTTTTTAGTTGCGCGGAAATTTGCGCTCGGGGACCCTGAAAAGCCCTGAAACACTACGTTTGGAGGTATTTGTACCATGGCAAAGGCCGGAGCTCGCGATAAGCTTACTCTCGCATGCACAGAGTGCAAGCAGAGAAACTATCAGACATACAAGAACAAGAAGAACAATACAGAGAGATTAGAGCTCAAAAAGTATTGCCCCTTCTGCCGTAAGCACACAGTTCACAGGGAATCCAAGTAATTCTTAAAAGGTACGTAAGATGGCTGATAATAAAGGTAATTTTTTCAAGCGCCTTGGCAAGAAGATTTCTGATGTATTTGCAGAGTTAAAGCGCGTTACGTGGCCTACAGGCGAGAAGCTTGCTAAGACCGCTGCAGTTGTTTTGCTCGTTATCGTTTTCTTCGCTGTTTACCTTACATTGATCGGTAACGGCGGACGCTGGATCCTCGACAAGGTTGGTTTCTACGATGTAGTAGAGACAACAGCTACAACGACTACCGAGGCTGCAGAGACAACAGCTGCTACTGAAGCATCTGAAAGCGCAACGGAAACTGAGTCTTCAGCAGAAGGCTGAGCTTGATTTAGGAGTAAATAAATGCCGGATAATAATGAAGCCAAGTGGTATATAATTCATACCTTCGGCGGATATGAGAAGAAAGTTAAGACTTCCATAGAGAATTATGCTAAGGCCCAGGATATGGAGAACATTATCCAGGAGGTCTATTTGCCGACCGATGTAGTTGTTGAGACTAAGAACGGCAAGCGTAAGGAAGTTGAGAAGCTGAGATTCCCCAACTATATCTTCTTGAAGCTCGTTTACGGCAACAACGATAAGGTTGATAAGGATCTCTGGTACAAGATCCGTAATACCAATGGTGTTACGGGCTTCGTAGCACCTGACCCGAACAAGCCCACTCCGATGACGGAAGAAGACTTGGTAAAGATGGGTCTCATTATTCCTTCAACTGTTGAAGTTGATTATCGCATCGGCGATCTTATCATCATCACAGACGGTCCTTTCAAGGATAGCAAGGCTATCGTTAAGGACATCAATGAAGAGAAGCAGCAGGTTACTGTTACGGTATCAATGTTCGGCCGTGAGACACCTGTAACGCTCGACTTCATAAAGGTAAGAAAAGTTTAATTAACGTTTATTAAAGACCGTTAGGTCTCTGATAATAAAGAAATTTAATTTGGGAGGTGGCCACTATGGCTAAAAAAGTCACAGGTTATGTAAAGCTTCAGATACCTGCAGGCAAAGCAACACCCGCGCCGCCGGTCGGACCAGCTCTTGGACAGCACGGTATCAACATTGCCGGCTTCGTCAAAGAGTTCAATGAGAGAACAGCTAAGGACGCAGGTCTCATCATTCCTGTAATCATTACAGTTTATGCTGACCGTTCGTTCACGTTCATCACGAAGACTCCGCCGGTACCGGTACTTCTTAAGAAGACCGCTAAGATCGAGAAGGCTTCGGGAAGACCTAATACAGAAAAGGTTGCAACAGTTACTTGGGAAGACTGCTTGAAGATCGCTGAGATCAAGATGCCTGACGTTAACGCTGCTGATGTAGAAGCATGCGCTAGAATGGTTGCAGGTACAGCACGTTCCATGGGTATCGTTGTAAAGAAAGACTAAGGAAAGGAGAATAGAGCATGAAAACAGGCAAGAGATATGCAGAGCTCGTAAAGCTCGTTGACAAGTCCACACTCTATGATCCTTCTGAGGCAGCTAAGCTTGTCTGCGAGACAGGTAAGGCTAAGTTCGATGAGACTGTAGAGCTTCATGTAAGACTCGGTGTTGACTCCAGACACGCTGACCAGCAGGTTAGAGGTGCTGTAGTTCTTCCTCACGGTACAGGCCGTACAAAGAGAGTTTTGGTACTCGCTAAGGGCCCTAAGGCTGATGAGGCTAAGGAAGCAGGCGCTGAGTTCGTTGGTGATGACGATATGATCGATAAGATCCAGAAAGAGAACTGGTTCGATTTCGACGTAATCATCGCTACACCTGACATGATGGGTAAGCTTGGTAGATTAGGTAAGGTATTGGGTCCTAAGGGATTGATGCCTAACCCTAAGGCAGGCACAGTTACAATGGACGTTACAAAGGCTGTTAACGAAGTTAAGGCCGGTAAGATCGAGTACAGACTCGACAAGTCCAACATCATTCACTGCCCCGTCGGCAAGGTTTCTTTCGGTCCCGAAAAGATCGAAGAGAACGTTAAGGTATTGATGGAAGCTATCATCAAGGCTAAGCCGGCAGCAGCTAAGGGTCAGTACATCAAGAGCTGCTCACTCGCAGCTACAATGGGCCCTGGAATCAAGGTTAACGCTACAAAGTTCTCTTGATTCTAATTACTTAACAATTAAATACCTTTCCTGCCAAAGACAGCAGGTGGGACCTTTGCAATAAGATCTCTGAAATGTCCGTTAAGCGGACGGCCGGCCGAGGAAGGAACTTGTTAATTCGCTAGGATTAATTCGTCCCCCTTGGTTTCCCTGTCAGGTGACCCAGGGGGGTTTTTAATGAAAATATAACAAGGAGGAAAAACCAATATGCCCAGTGAAAAGATTCTGGCAGCTAAGCAGCAGCGTGTTGAAGATCTTACTTCAGAGCTCAAGGGCGCTACAACATATGTATTCGTAGCTACCCGCGGACTTACAGTTGCTCAGGACACAGAGATGCGTTCAGAGCTCCGTAAGAACGGCGTTAAGTTCGAAGTTATCAAGAACACTGTTCTTAGACGCGTTTTCGCAGAGCTCGGTTTTGAAGGACTTGATGAGGTATTCAAGGGACCTACAGCAGTAGGTTATTCTGATGACATCATCGCTCCTGCAAAGATTCTTGCTAAGTACAGCAAGGACATCGAGCCCATGGAGATCAAGGGCGGAATCATTGACGGCAAGGTTGCTTCACTCGATGAAGTTATGGCTTTGTCTCAGGTACCGGATCCGACAACACTCCAGACACAGGTTGCATATTCTTTGCTCTTCCCTTTCACGAAGCTTGCTATGCTCGTAAAGGCTGTTGCAGAGAAGAAGCAGGAAGAAGGCGGTGAAGCACCCGTTGCAGCACCCGCAGCAGAAGAAGTAAAGGCTGAAGCAGAGGCTCCCGCAGCTGAAGCAGAAGCACCCGCGGAGACACCCGCAGAGTAATTAGCTAAATTTTCATAGGAGGAAACTTAAAATGGCTAGTGAGAAAGTTACAAGCATTCTTGAAGAAATTAAGGGTCTCTCAGTTATCGAGCTTTTCGATCTTGAGAAGGCTATTGAAGAGGAATTCGGCGTATCCGCAGCAGCAGTAGCAGTATCTGCAGGTGCTGGCGCAGGCGCTGGTGCAGCAGCAGTTGAGCAGACAGAGTTCACAGTTATGCTCAAGAGCTTCGGCGATTCCAAGATGGGCGTTATCAAGGCAGTTAAGGATGTTCTTGGTATGGGCCTTAAGGAAGCAAAGGAACTCGTTGAGAAGGCACCTGTTGCCCTCAAGGAGAACGTTTCTAAGGAAGAGGCTGATGACCTCATGAAGAAGCTTGATGGTTGCGGCGCTGAGCTCGAACTCAAGTAATTCTTAATCACTTTAGAATTGACTTTCAAGGGTTGTCTCGATCGAGGCAACCCTTTTTCTTTACCGCTTCTTAACTCGCAATCAAATTTGAGATTTGTTATCATTCGTGTATGAGGCTCGAAAATGACGACAATTTCAATTTCCTGTATAGCGACGAGTTCGAAAAGATCCCGTTTCTCTTCAGGTTCACCAAGAAGCGCTATAAGATAGCGCTGATAGTCATGATCGTCTTTTTTGCAGCGATGCTGGTCCTTATTACGGTCTTCTACAGCACGCAGACTACGGAATTAGTTCCTTCGATCTTACCTCAGTCAACAGTCGGAAGTTACCAATATGTGAGCGACTACAAATACGGATATATGGTCGCTACATTGATCTGCGGAATAATCGCCGCGCTCATTGCCGTCTGGATGACCTGTGCGAAATTACTTGAAAAACGTGCGTTCAAGAGAGCTTCAGAACTGTCGAACATGATATTCCTTTCAGAAACACACAAACTGAATGTCGAATGGCAGAATTGGAAAATGCAAAACCGCGATTACTAAAAGGGGATAATGGTAATGCCTATTGAAAATCAAGATGACTTCACCTTTCTGTTCAACGAGGAATTCGAAAAGATTCCCTGGTTGTTCAGATTCAGCAAAAGGCGCTTTATAGCTTCGCTCATAATTATTGGCGTTTTCCTGATTGCCGGAATTATCTTTATAAATCTCTTCTACGATTCAGCCCAATACCAGACGATCGCTTCAATTGATGCCGCTCATTCTTTCGGATTTAACGATTACAATTACACTTACCTGTATATCGTGATCTTCTGTTTTGCCGCCATAGTTGTTATTTCCGGCTGGATGACGCTCGCTAAGGTCTTCGAAAGGCGTGCCTTTAAGAAAGCTTCGAATCTCTCGAACAGGATCTTTCTTTCTGAGAGACATAGGCAGGCCGTAGAGTGGTCGAACTGGAAAATGCAAAACAGGGATTATTGATTGTGCTCACTGGGGTCCTCCGCGCGAAGCGGAGCTTCGCTTGTGCGGAAGCGCTCGCACAATCAATAATCTCTTTATCTAAGGGGAAAAACTCAACGCGAAGCTTGGATTTTGATATGCTCGCTAAGGTCCTCCGCGCTTCGCTTGTGCGGAATAGCTCGCATATTCAAAAACACTCTTAGTTAAAAGTAAACTTAACTGAATAATTATTCTATTTCTTCTTTTATTCTATTGACTTTGAAACCATGCGTGGTTATAATTTCAAAGCAACTTTTATGGCGGCGTAGCTCAGTTGGCCAGAGCGTCCGGTTCATACCCGGCAGGTCGTAGGTTCGAATCCCACCGCCGCTACCATAAAAGGCCCGTTGGTCAACCGGCTAAGACGTCGCCCTTTCACGGCGGAGTAACGAGTTCAACTCTCGTACGGGTCACCAATGGTACCATAGCCAAGTGGTAAGGCATGGGTCTGCAAAACCCTGATCCCCAGTTCAAATCTGGGTGGTACCTCCAAAGCGTCGCTTTTCTTACAAAGCGACGCTTTTTTTACACAAACAATCAGAGTAAAATATTCGCGTCTGAATAATAGGATTAAGACGAAAGATGAGGTTTGCATGAGAGAAGATATTAAGGAATTACTCAAAAGATACGATGAGATCGGTGCTTTGATCCTTGAGCAGAAGTTAGACGAGTTCGGCGACCAGTTAGACCAGAAGCCGGACGACGTTGACGATGCTACCTATGAGGAATATATCCAGCGTCTTGCAAAAGAAGAGACCGAAGAGGCTACCGCCAAGCTCGAGAACGAGCCTGACGAAAAGCTCGGAAACAAGTCAATGAGACAGATCTTCGACGAGCTCTCCTTTGATGAGAAGACAGAAGCACTTGAGTACAGCGCACTTAATATGGACAGGGGAGCACCTCAGTCTTTGGTAGAGAGCATTGCAACAGAGCCTGCCGATATGGTCAGAGACTACTGTGGCAAGGTAATTGGCGAGTGCGCATGGACCGAAGACGAACTGACTGACGATAATGTCCTTTTCGAGATGCAGTTCCAGAAGGCTATTGCATGCTTTTCTGTTCTTACCAAGATGAAGGAACCTTGCTTCATCCAGGCAGTCTTAGACCGTTACTTAAGCTACGGCCAGACACGTGAATTCGTCGCAGAGTCCATTGCCGGATATGTTGAGGCATTCCCTGAAGTATCAGAGCCTTTCCTCATCAGCATCCTCGAGAGCAACGCCGATTCAGGCCTTGAAGGTCCTTATGAAGACGTAGTCATCATGCTCACCGAGATCGGCAAAGAGCACAAGACAGAAGAGATCTACCAGACCTTAAGACATGCTTTCAGATACATGACGAACAAGATCTATGCTGTCATCTGCCTCGCTGATTACGGCGATGACAGAGCCGTAGCGATGTTCAAGAATTACATCAACAGAAACCAGAAGACCATTGAGAGAGACTTGTTCTATGAAATGATGTCCGCAATCCAGCACTTGGGCGGCGACATCTCGGATATCCAGGATCCGTTTGGAGATTTTCAGAAGAAGCAGGCAAAGAAATAATGAGTTTTAAGTACCAGAGAACGGAAAACGTTGCGGAACTTTTAGAAACACTGACAGATTATTTTGTAAAGGACCGCATCCTGTTCGGCCATCAGAACGCCGGCCACATCGGCGTGTCCATAAATGCGGTTGACGGCACCGAATCTGACGTCAAGAACTTAACCGGCAGCCACCCGGCGATCGTCGGCATCGACACCTTAAGCTTTTTGGGTTACGAAGGCAAGATGCATGACCTCGTCACGGTCGTCAAAAACCTGCACCGCCAGGGCATCATCATCACATTGTCTTCCCACATGCCGAACTTCACGTTAGGCGGTGACGAATTCTACGATTATTCGCCCAATTGCACTGACGGCGACTGCGCGAAAAAGATCCTTCCGGGCGGCGACCTCAACGAAAAATACAAGAGATTTCTCGACCTGATCGCCGAGTTTGCTTCATTGTGCATCGATGTCGAAGGCGAAATGATTCCCATGATCTTCCGTCCTTTCCACGAGTGCAACGGCAACTGGTTCTGGTGGGGCCAGGACTTTGTATCAGACGATGATTTCATCAGCCTTTTCAGATACACCATCGATTACCTGATGGGCGAAAAAGGTGTCGACAACTTCCTTGTCGCCTATTCTCCCAACGGACCTGTAGAAGACCAGGCTGATTATCTTAAGAGATATCCCGGCGACGATTACATCGACATCCTGGGCCTCGATTACTATCACGACAAGCCCCATACCGGCGACGGCTTCTTCAGGAAACTTACTGATTCCCTGGACATCATCTACGTCCTCGCCAACGAGCGAAAAAAGATCTCCGCGCTGACCGAGACCGGCTACCGTTCCCTCGATACCGAAAACGGTTACTTCGAAGGCCTCGCTCCGGCAGGCAATACAGTACAGGACTGGTTCACATCGCTCCTCGATGCGCTGTTGGTCACCGACGGTGGCGCCCACATCGCATATATGCTCATTTGGGCCAATTTCTCAGACACACAGTTCTGGGTTCCTTTCGTCACTGAAGATTTCAGACACGAGATGTGCGACGACTTCACAACGTTCGCTCAAGACCCGCACATCAAGCTCGCTCCTGTGTTTGATTTAAAAGATTAGGTCTGATAAGATTTCCTTGTTTTAAAGACTTTTGCGGGTTTAACTCAGTTGGTAGAGTGTCAGCTTCCCAAGCTGAATGTCGCGAGTTCGAGCCTCGTAACCCGCTCCAATATATGGCTCTCTTCGGATGCTTCCGGAGAGAGTTTTAATTTATACAAGCGCTTTCGCAAATGCGTTTTCGCAGTTCCCGCGCCTTACATAGCTTTTTCGCAACCCAACGCTAAAAAACGCCGCTAAAAACACCTTTTCGCAGCCGACAAAACCTCCGAAATCCCGCAAGACTTTCCGACAAGAAAGCCGTCAAAAAACGACAAACGAAGGTTATTCCCGACAATTACCGACAAGAACCCTGAAGAAAACCTGGCAAAAGCCTTGAATTAACCGACAACGCAATATAGTTTCCAGGCTATTACTTTTTTCAGTTAAAAAATGTAAAATAAATTTATATCAAAATCCAAGGAGGATTAAACTATGCAAAAATATGTATGCGCTATTTGCGGCTACGAGTACGACCCTGAGATCGGCGATCCTGATAGCGGAATCGCACCCGGCACAGCATTTGAGGATATCCCTGAGGATTGGAAGTGCCCTGTTTGCGGTGTAGGCAAGGAGAATTTCCAGCCCGCATAATCACATAAAGAAAAACAAATCCGCGGGTTCGTATATCACGGACCCGCTTAATTATTTATAAAGACGGCAGATCATATGGCAGAACAGACAAAGACAATTTCAAGAGAAAAAACGATAGTAAGAACAGGAATCATCGGAATCATAGCAAATATCCTGCTCGCTTCCTTTAAGGCCCTGATAGGACTTACCGTACATTCGACGGCAATGGTCCTTGATGCTGTCAACAATTTCAGTGATGTCTTATCTTCTGTTGTTACGATCATCGGAACTAAGATCGCTTCCAGGAAGCCGGATTACAAACACCCGTTAGGACACGGCAGAGTTGAATATCTGGCCCAGATGATCATCGCGGCATTGATCCTTTATGCCGGTATCACCGCTCTCTGGGAATCGATCCAAAAGATAATTAACCCTGTAGAAGCTGACCACAGTGCAATATCGCTTACAATCATCTCTGTTGCGATCGTTGTTAAGATCGGTCTGGGCATCTTTGTAAAAGGCCAGGGCAAAAAAGTTAAGTCTGATCTGCTTATTTCATCCGGCACAGATGCACTTTTCGACGCGATCCTTTCAACAGCAGTGCTTATCTCTGCGGTAATCCTTATGCTGTTCAAGTTCAATATCGAAGCATATGTAAGCGTCATTATCTCGGTATTCATCCTGAAGGCTGGTATTGAGATCATCAGGGAAGCCGTTGATGACATGGTCGGCCACAGAGTCGAATCCGAATATACCAAGAAGGTTAAGGACAGTGTTCTTACTTTCGAAGAAGTTCACGGAGCTTATGATCTGATCCTTCATAACTATGGACCTGATAAATATCTGGGTTCTCTTCATATCGAAGTTGATGACACCATGACTGCTGATAAGATCGATACTCTTACCAGAAACATCACTGCAAAAGTCTTTGAAGATACAGGCATTATCATTACTGCAATAGGCCTTTATTCCAGAAATTCTTCCAATGAAAAACTCATGAAGCTCAGGCACGATATAAGTGAAGTCGTTGTTGACCATAAGCACATTAAGCAGCTTCACGGTTTCTATGTCGATGAAGAGAAGAAGAGGATCACATTTGACGTTGTCGTTGATTTCGACGAGCAGGACAGGGAAGGTCTGATCGACCACATCAGGAATGATGTTAAGGAGATCCTGCCTGATTATGAGATCATCGTCGCAGTAGACAGCGACATCAGCGACCAGTAATAGTAATAATCCAAACAGGAAACAAAGCAGTTACAAAGCGCACAACACAGGGCGGTTGCTTGATTATGCCTATGCGTGTGTTATTATTCTCTTGTTTATTTTATTAATAAGAATATGCAGGTGATGATTTGGATAATTCGATTAAGTTAAAGAAGAATAATGGCTTGCTCAGATGCACCATTATCGGTTTTATAACCGCTAGTCTTGCTTTTTGCCTTTTTGTGATCAGGAATGGTGGGATCCTGACCATTTGCGATGACTTTAATTCCCAGCAGCTGACCTTTGCACAGGCAGTGTGGAATGTCGTTCATAACGGAAACGGCGGTGAATGGTGCTGGAATCTTGACCTCGGAACTTCTGTTGTAAACGGCTTTGCTTTCTATAATCTGGGCAGCCCGTTCTACTGGATCTTCCTAGCTCTCCCCAAGGGAATATTCCCTTATCTTGTTGCACCTTTATATGTCCTGAAATATACGGTTGCCACAGTAACGGCTTATGTTTACTTAAGGCTCTTTACAAATAAAGAAACAGGCTGGAAAAATGACTTTGCCCTTATCGGTGCATTGCTCTATGCATTTTCCGGTTTCCAGGCTGTCAACCTCATGTTCTTCCACTTCCACGATGTAGTGGCATTTTTCCCGCTGCTTCTCTGGGGCGTTGAGACTATCGACGACAAAAAGAAGAGACCATGGTTTATTCTTGCGATCTTCATCAACTGCTTTGTAAATTACTTCTTCTTTATCCAGGAAGTAATCTTCATGGTTATCTATTTCCTTTTCAGATATTGGAAAGAACCCGTAAAAGATACTCTTAAGAAGATGCTGACATGCATAATCTGCGGAGTCGCAGGCGTAGGCATGGCTGCAGCACTTTTCGTTCCGAGCGTTCTTTACATCAAAGAAAACTCCAGAAGCGACATGGCGCTCTTCTTAAGAAACTTCGTCTTCGATTCAAAGTCACTTCTGCACCTGATCAAGGGCGTACTGCTCCCCGGTGACGTAATGCCTGACAATAGCGCAGTAATCTCCCAGAACTGGGATTCGCCTTCATGCTATCTGCCTTTGTTCGGCATTTCGCTTGTTATCGCTTTTATCGCAAAGGACAAGAGCTGGCTTAAAAAACTCCTGGTATTCCTCCTGATCGTTTCGGTATTCCCGTTCGCTCAGTCCGGATTTCTTCTCTTTACGGCCGTATACCAGCGCTGGTGGTACATGATGGTCCTTGTTATGGCTCTTGCGACAGTTAAGGTCTTAGAAGAACCCAAGGAATATTTCATGTCCAAAGGCCTGCTGTTCTATGTGTTCCTTACGACAGCTTTTTTCCTCGCGATCAAGTTCATTCCCTGGAACAGCAATAAGGAACAGATCATCTACTACGAAGACAGATTCACTTATTTCTACGTCATCGCTGTTTCCGGTCCGATCCTTATCGATATCCTCTACAGGATGAATAAGCTCAAGTACGGCGCTGTTCTGGCTGCCACAGTCCTGTTCTGTGCCTTTACAACCGGCCTTACGCTTTACTACTACAAGGACGATGACACTTCCAAATATATCGGAAAATACGAGGCAGCCATGAACCTTAAGGTTTTGGACGGCCAGTACAGATACAGCACAAGAGATAATGTATATACGCTCACAGGTGGAGCTGCCGGCATCGGGTGCTTCAGTTCCACGATCGAAAATTCCGCACATGAGTTTTCGAGGATGCTTGACGTTGATACCAATAACTCAAGCCAGGGAAGGATCGACGTGCCGGGCTTAAGCAGGCTCTTGGGCGGAAGATATGTGATAAACAATGAACCTGTTTCGGAGGGCGTTGTAGATACTGTAAGCTACAAGGACACTACGCTCTATGTAACCGAGCAGGAGGCTTTTCCGATCGGTTTTGCAATGGATAAGTACATGTATGCGGGTGAGCTCGCAAAGCTCCCGTTCGAAAAGCGCGGCATCGCTCTGATGTACGGCGCAGCCATTATGCCAGCCCAGACAAATGACGTCGAGCCCGTAATGAGCCACATCGACACGTCAGCTATCGATTTCAATGCTTCTCTAGACGACCTGGCCAGAGAAGCTCAGGCTAAAGCCGTAAAGAACTTCACAAGAGATGCTCACGGATTTAAGTGCACGACAGATTACGATAAAGATACTTTCGTATATTTCTCTGTCCCCAACGACCGCGGCTGGACAGTAACGATCGACGGCCAGAAGACTTTTGTTGTAGATACCTGCGGCATGATGCTCCTTAAGGTTCCTTCCGGAAATCACTCCGTCGAATTTTCTTACCACACATACGGATTTAAGGCGGGCATCGTACTTGCTGCTCTGTCCTGGACAGCTTTTGCAGGCTATTGTATTTACTCTGCGGTAAATAACAAGAAGGCCGGAAAGGGGGCAAAAGCATGAGCAAAGTGCATTTCGAAAAGAAGAATTGGAAGAGTATCGTAATCGCCCTGGAGATCGTCTTCCTGGCAGGCCTTTGTGCTTTGGCCGTTATTACTTACAGAAACAGCAAGCCCGTGGTTTTCAAGACTTCCGGCGTTAAGGTGGTTGCAAAAGACCAGGGCGTTGACTTTAAGCTCGAGCGCATTGAACAGGATACGGACGGCGGCAGGGACTATATAACCCTCAAGGGCTGGATAGTCGAGAAAAATGTCGATTCCAAGTCTTCCGACACCATCAAGGTCGTCCTGATGGATATCAACACCGGCAGGTGCTACAGCATCCCGACCACAAGACAGCTCAGACAGACCGTAACCAAGCAGTTCTATGACGGAACCAATTACGACGAGTCCGGCTTTGAGGCAAAGGTACAGCTCGGCAAGGAAATCAATACCTCCAGCGAGTACCAGGTGCTTATTTACCTGAATAATAAGCAGGGCAAAAAGCTTGCCGACACGCAGACAGGCGTCTTTACCTGGATCAACTCACACCCGTCTTAAAGGCCGTTCTGAAAAAGCTTTTGAATTAAGAAAAAAACTTGTTGACAAAATAAAGGCTCGACCATATAATAATCGAGCACGCGGGATTAACTCAGTGGTAGAGTGTCACCTTGCCAAGGTGAAAGTCGCGAGTCCGAATCTCGTATCCCGCTCCACTGATATCAAGGTTGTCTCATCGAGACAACCTTTTTTATTGCCTTTTCGGATCTTTCCAAGCCGGATTAATGAGAGCGGCGTTAAACCTTGGGCTTGCCTTTTTCGTACCTGTTTTCGCGTTTTTGGGTACGAAATAGGTATTTTGACACCTGAAATACTTTTTCTGTACCTAAAACCGCTGTTTCAGGTACGAAATAGGTATTTGCTTCCCAACAGTTTATGTCAAATGTAAATCCAGTGCGTAAAACACGCAATTTGCGCACTAAATATGCACTAGAGTGCCTACAGTGCAAAAAAGTGCGCATTTTCCAATATTTACGCACTGAATTTGCACTGGCACGAAAAAAGCCGCCCGCATTTCACCGGCAAATAAAAGAGGCCGCCCGCAACTAAGTGAGCAGCCTCCCCAAAAAGCATCAAACGCCAAACACTTATTTCGCAGCAACCTTCGCCTTTTTCTTGAACAACAGCTTCTGCAACACCCCTGTCAGTTCCTGTTCCGCAACACCGAGTATTACTGACAGAATGATTACTGCCAATCCATAGACCAGGAGATCGTACTTGCCGGCTTTGATGGGCGATGTAGCATCAGTCTGAAGGAATCTGAGCACTGTAAGCGCTGCAAGGTTCATAAGGTATGTGTGGAGCGAATACTTGCCGAAGAATCGCGTTACAGGGTTTTCTACGTGGTATTTCATCATGAAGATGATGATCGTAAGGCCGAGCAGGAGGAAAAGCGGGACCTGGCAGAAGTATGTCTTCATCTTTTCTGCGATACCGGGGCCGTTGCCGGACCACTCTGTCCAGTACTGGAACTTCATCTGTCCAAATGAAGAGAGCTTGTAGCAGATCATTGTGATGATGAGAAGGACATGGAACTTGACTGCATAGGCCTTCTTAAAGAATGAAGTGATCTCTTTTTCGTAATTGGCAAAGATAAGTCCTGTAAAGAAAGCAGGCGCTGAATTGACCCACCATTCTCCGCTGAACCACAGAGCTTTTTGTGCCTGCCACCACAATGCCTTACCCGAAAGCGCCGGATTGAGCCACCAGTTCTTTGCGCCGTACCACCAGGCGAAGTGTCCGTTGTAGCAGAAGCCGATGCCGAGAGCGATTATGAATACGAAGATGATCGCAAAGCAAACAGGGCGATTCTTGATAAAGCGGAAGCACAGGAAGAATACGAGATATAAGAGCGCGAGAACGATCGGGAACCACGCATATTCATTCATCATGGTGATGCCGAGAAAATTGAATATCCAGCGCTCCCTGGGCAGCTTGACGCCGCTTATGAGCATATAGAGTCCATAGACAACGACATTTACATAGAAGGGGAGAACGATAGCCCTGACGATTCTGTTCTTAATAAATCCCTTGAGATAGTTTTCCTTTGAATTGAGGCTCTTTATAAGTCCGTATCCCGAACAGAAAAAGAAGATAGCTACAAAGTAAGCGCCGGCGCCTACAAAGGGAGAGAGGATCTTGTTTGCCTGAAAAATATCTTCCTGGGAGATGTGGTGAAGAAGGACGCCGATCGCAGCAAAGCCCCTTAAGGACTTCATCGCATCAAGGCTCGCAAAATCATCGTTGAACTCGAGTTTTTTGCCGAACTTGTTGGTTCCGCCCCAGATGAAAAGGATCAGGTAAAAATAGAAAACGACCTGGTCTAAGATAGACCAACCCGTCAGCCCGTTCAGGAATTCTTTCATAATGTACCTCACTTGGAATTCATAACACTGCCGATATTATCGCATTACAGATAGTGCGATTAAACCCGACAAATTCCACCTCTTTAAGTGAGTAATGTTAAAAAGACTGCCCAACATATGGACAGTCTTTGTTGTTTTATTTTTCAGCTTTCTTATTTTTCTTAACTTTCTTCTTCGGCTTTTCCTTTAAGGAAGTTTCTTCGACCGTCTCATAGGCAGATACGGATTCGGCAGCCGAGAGCCCTAATTCTGCTTCTTTCCTGAACATCGACATCTTTCTGGAATACTTGTCATCTGCGTCTTCGAGAAGTGAGACTCTGGCAACAGGTGCTTCTACGACCTTCTTGCCGCCGAACATCCATTCCTGTACGCGGGTCGTGATCTTATATTCCATGACACCGAATGCGACGGTAAAGATTATTACGCCGATCGCATAAACGAAGAGGTTGTTGTATCTGTCGCCCATATAGAAGGGGGATCCTTCGAAATTAAACTCAAGGAATCTGAGCAGCGTAATTGCCATAAGATTCATGAGATATGTATGGAGCGAGTACTTGCCGAAGAAACGGCTGACAGGGTTGCTTACGTGATACTTCATAAGGAAGATGAAGATCGTAACGGGCAGGATCAGGAACAGGGGAACCTGGCAGAAATATGTGGCTATCTTATTGCCGATCTCAGGTCCCTTTAAATTGTATTCTGTCCAGTAACCGAACTTGGACTGGCCGATGTCGGAGATGAAAAAGCATGCTTCTGTTATGAGGACGAGGAAGAAGAAACGCTTCCAGTAATCCTTCTTGAAGAAGGCAACGATCTTTTCCTCGTAGCTCGCGAAAACGATACCTGTAAGGAATGCGGGAGCTGAATTTACCCACCATTCGCCATGGAACCAGAATACCTTTTCCTTCATCCACCATGTGGCTTCATTCATATAGTAGTATTCGCTGCACCACCAGTTGTCGGGACCTGCCCACCATGCACAGTGGCCTTCGACCATACAGCCGATTCCCATGAGGATGATGAATGCGAAGATAACCGCAAAGCGTGTCTTGTTGAGCTTGAAGAGTTTGAAAGTAATGAAGAATACGAGATAGAGGATCGTGAGAACAACGGGGAACCATGCATACTGGTTCATCATGGTAAGACCGGAAAGATTGAAGATCCACTGCTCTTTCTCCATGGGGAGTCTTACAAGAGCGATAAATGCGGCGTAGATCAGGATGTCGACATAGTAAGGAACGATGATCGACTTTACGATCCTCTTCTTGATAAAGCCATTAAGGTAACCGGGCTTTGAATTGAAGCTCTTCAAAAGTCCGTAACCGGAAGCAAAGAAGAAAATGGATACGAAGTAAGCACCGGCATTAACGAACGGAAGAAGGATGCCTTCCTGCTGGAATACGCTCTCCTGCGAAATGTGGTGGAGGATTACGCCGATCGCGGCAAAACCTCTTAATGACTTCATCGTATCAAGGCTTAAGAAGTCATCGTTATACTCATTCTTCTTGAACAGCTTATTTGACCTGCCCCAGAAGATCAGATAGACAAATGCGAGTGCGACGATTAAATCCGCAATGTTCCACCAGTGGATCTCACCCGCATGGCCGAAAATAAAACTCAGCATAAAATCAAATACCCCCAAAATCGATGTTTATATTGTCGCACAACCGAAGAATATTGTATATTTATATAGTCAACATTTTTTAAATATCTAGGGGTGCAATATGAAAGGTATTATTCTTGCAGCAGGAAAGGGTACACGTCTTTATCCGATCACAAAGCCGGTTTGCAAGCCGCTTCTTCCTGTTTATGACAAGCCTATGATCTACTATCCTCTTTCGGTCCTTATGGAAGCCGGAATCAAGGATATCCTGGTAATTACTCCACCGGATGACACAAAGCCGTTCGTTGACCTCTTAGGTGACGGTTCCCAGCTCGGCATTTCTATCCAGTATATGGAGCAGAAAGTTCAAAGAGGTATCGCTGATGCTTTCATTATCGCGAAAGATTTTATCGGCACAGATTCCGTCTGCCTCGCACTCGGTGACAATATCTTCTACGGACCTTTCTTCAGAAGAAAGCTCAGAACAGCAGGAAGAAATGAAGAGGGCGCAGTTATTTTCGGTTACTATGTTGCAGACCCAAGAGCTTTCGGTGTTGTAGAATTCGATGTTGACGGCAATGCGATCTCCATCGAGGAAAAGCCCAGACATCCGAAGTCAAATTACATCGTTCCGGGTCTTTATTTCTACGATAACGATGTTGTTGATATCGCAGCAAATATCCAGCCTTCCGCTAGAGGCGAGCTCGAGATCACTTCCGTAAACGAAGAATACTTAAGAAGAGGTAAGCTCCATGTTATTCCTTTGGGCAAAGAGTTCTCATGGTTTGACGCAGGAAATCCGGACAGCCTCTATGAAGCAGCAGGCCAGATCAGGGCAGCCCAGAGATCAGGAAGAATGATCGGATGCTTGGAAGAGATCGCATGGCACAACAGATGGATCGAAAAGGATCAGTTCCTTGAGATCGCCCATTCAATGTCAAAGACCAATTACGGCCAGTATCTTGAGTCTCTTGGCGAGGAGATCTGAGACAAAATCCGGCTATTCGATTTTCCGGCAATAGAATGTTATAATTGACATATGTCGTTTTCACGGCATATGTCTTTTTATTAGGAGTTGCTGAAAATGCCAAGGCCGGTAAGAGTCAGAAGAGTTTGTGAGGAGCCTAAGTACACGAGATTTGTACCGACAGGCGCGGATAAGATCGACGCTCAGGTATTAACCATCGAAGAGTATGAAGTCATCCGTCACGTGGATTATCAGAAAATGACGCACGAGGAGTGCGCACGGCAGATGGCGATCTCCAGAACGACGGTAACGGAGATCTATGAGACGGCAAGATATAAGATCGCCGATTCACTGATCAACGGAAAGACATTATGTATCGAAGGCGGCAATTACAGGGTTTGCGAAGGCCACGAGTGCTGTACCGCAAACGGCAGACAGTGCAGCGGTGACGACTGCAGACATGATGAATAAAGGAGAGAAATAATGGCAGAGATTATCTTAGATGACAGCAATTTCGAAGCAGAAGTATTACAGAGCGACATTCCGGTGCTTGTTGATTTCTGGGCACCCTGGTGCGGTCCCTGCAAGATGCTTGGCCCCGTCATTTCAGCTATTGCAGAGAAGTACGAAGGCAAGATCAAGGTAGGCAAGTACAATGTTGACGATTCCACGGAATATGCCGAGAAGTACTATATCGAGAGCATTCCCGCAGTAAAGATCTTCAAGAGCGGCGAAGTGGTAAACGAGTCAATGGGTTTTGTTCCCCAGCCAAAGATCGAGGCGCTTATCCAGGAGATCCTCTGATATACGGACAAAAGCTAAGAATTAAGATCCCGGTTTCACGAATTGAAGTCCGGGATCATTTCATTCCCGGAGGATTCGTATTCCTGAATGAAGGCATTTTCCTGGCCTTTTGAAGCGAGGTAGTCAGCCAAGGTATCACATGTCCTTTTTGAAGGTTTCTCTGCAAGCTTTCCCGTGCATGATGGCATCGGAGTATATTGGCTCATGAGACTAATGAAGATCCTGTTTCCGTATCTGGATGTCAGATAATCTATTACATGCTTTGAATCGAAAAGACCGCCCGGCAGGATCAGGTGCCTTACTATGACGCCTTTCTTAAGGAGCCCGTCATCCCCCATTGCGATATCGCCGGTCTGTCTTACCATCTCATCTATTGCGCTGCAGCAGACACTGAAATAATCAGGCGCATGGGAATATTCCGAAGAAAACTTCGAAGAGAAATATTTCATGTCGGGCATGTAGATATCAACGAGTCCGTCGAAAAGTCTTAAGGTGGAGACCAGATCGTAACCCGAGCAGTTAACTGCAACAGGGATATTAAGGCCTGATGATCTGGCAAGCGCAATTGAATTAGCGACAACTGGCGCAAAGTGCATCGGAGTAACAAGATTTATGTTGCACGCTCCCTGGTCCTGAAGCTTAAGGTAGCTGTCAGAAAGGCTTTTCGAATCCATCTTTGTGCCAAATCCCGTAGGGCCTCTGGAGATGGAATAATTCTGGCAGAAAATGCAGCCTAAACTGCAGCCTTCGAAAAAGACCGTACCGCTCCCTGTTTTTCCTGATATTACCGGCTCTTCGCCATAATGGAGCTTTATAAGGTTTACCAGAGGATAAGCGGGCATCCTGCAAAAGCCGGTCTTGCCGGATGTTCTGTCGGTGCCGCATCTCCTCGGACATAAACTGCATTTCTCAAAAAGATTTTCCATAACAATATTATTCTACTACCAAACAGGCGGGGCCGTTGTTGTTATATCCAACTGCGACATCTAACTGACATTAAAATACAGACATTTTACCGCATATGTGATTGCAAACTTGATGATAAAATCTATGCATGGCCATACACGAAGAATGCGGAATATTTGGAATTCACGGCAGTAAGTTCTGCGCCAGTGATGTTTATTACGGACTTTTCAGTCTCCAGCACAGGGGACAGGAGAGTTGTGGTATTGCTACAAATGATGACGCCTCCATTGAGTGCGTTAAGGGAATGGGACTTGTCAGTGATGTATTGAGCAGCGACAAGATCAGTAATCTCAAAGGCGATATCGCGATCGGACACGTAAGATATTCCACAGCAGGCGGCAGCGTTCCGGAAAACGCCCAGCCTATCGTAACCCAGTATTCAAAGGGAACACTTTCCATCGCACATAACGGAAATCTCACCAATGCGAATGAGCTTAAAAGAGAGCTCGAAGACAAGGGTGCTATCTTTCACACGACCACCGATTCGGAGGTCATCGCATATCTGATAGCACAGAAGAGATCCACTTCTCCTTCGGTTGAAGAAGCCGTAAAGGAAGTCATGGGCCTTATCAAGGGCGGTTATGCCCTTCTTGTAATGAGCCCCAGAAAACTTATCGCAGCAAGAGATCCGTTTGGCTTAAAACCTCTCGTAATGGGTAAATTGGATGACGCGGTCATCTTCTGTTCCGAGACATGCGCATTAGAAGCCGTAGGTGCGACTTTCGTAAGAGACATTAAGCCCGGTGAGATCGTAATTGTGGAGAACGGTGACGTCAGATCAGTTGATTCGGGATTAAAGCGTCCGATGAAGAAATGTGTTTTCGAGTATATCTATTTCGCAAGACCGGATTCTGTAATTGACGGTATCTCTGTTGCATCGGCAAGAAGAGAAGCGGGAAGGATCCTCGCGAGGAAGCATCCTTGCGACTGCGACATAGTAATCGGCGTGCCTGAATCGGGGATTGATGCTGCACTTGGCTTTGCAGCAGAATCAGGCATACCTTATGAAAAGGGATTCGTCAAGAATTCCTATGTAGGAAGAACGTTTATCAAACCATCACAGGAACAGCGTCAACAGGCGGTTAAGATCAAGCTTAACCCTATCTCTGCCGTAGTTAACGGCAAGAGAGTCGTAATTATCGACGATTCCATCGTAAGAGGCAATACGATCGCGAACCAGGTAAATATGTTAAGAAATGCGGGAGCCACAGAGGTTCACGTAAGGATCAGTTCACCGCCGTTTATGCATCCCTGTTACTACGGAACGGATGTTCCGGATGAAGACTATCTTATCGCATGCCAGCATACGATTCCTGAGATCTGCAGCATAATCGGTGCGGATTCTTTAGGCTATCTCGAACCGGATGATCTCGATGACATGCTCGGCGGCGATGAATTCAGGTATTGTGATGCCTGCTTCACCGGAAATTACCCGGAGAGATAAGAGAGCTTTAACATGCCGGATAACAGGAATAATCAAGGAAGAAGACATCCTAATGTCAGATCAGCTGATTCTGCAGTCGTTAAGGCTGTAGAGCATCAGGCTGCCCTTGAACGCCAGGCCCAGCAGAGACAGGAACAGGCCCGCATGGCGAAAAATCAGGCCATGCCTCAGCGCATGCCCAGACCTGCCAATGTAACAAGGCCCCAATACCAGCGTCCGGCACAGGCAATGCCGCAAAGACAGGCTCAGGCTATGCCCCAAAGACAGGCGCAGCCCATGACAAGACAAGCTCAGCCTATGCAGAGACAGGCTCAGCCGGTTCAGCGTCAGCCCCAGCCGCAGATATTAAGGCAGCAGATGCCCCAGCGTCCGGTTCAGGCGATGCCGCAAAGACAGGGACAGCAGATGCTCCAGCGCCAGGCTCAGCCACAGCCTTTAATGCAGCAGAGGCCCCGGCAGACCATACCTATGAATGTAAGGCAGCCCATTCCCCAGGGACAGGCACAGCCTTTGAATACAAGAGGCCAGATGCCTCAGCCCGGAGTTCAGCAGGCAAATACCGATATGCCTGCATTCTATGTTTCAACACGCCAGTTAAATACGAGAATGCCGGTCCCTCACCGTCCTGGTGAGGCTCCCGATGCAAATAGCCCTGTTGTACGTTCTGTTCCGCAGACGATAACAGCTCCGCGTCACGTTGCTCCGCTTAATGCCGAGCATAAGCAGCTTGAGCCCGTAATGGATGAGGTTCAGTATGAAGAACCTGAAGAAGACGGCATCGTAGAAGTCGATTCCGAATATGAGGAATTCGATGACTCTGAAGAAGAGAAGAGACCTTCCCGCAAAGCAAGAAAGCAGAAAGAACCGAAGCAGAAGAAGCACAGTGCGGTGCCTTTGCTCGTCCTGCTCCTTCTGGTCATTCTTTTAGCCATTCCGGCAGTCTGGGCAATTACCGTTTATAACGAAGATACGGATCTTATCGTAACGGAAAATACTATCGAAGCAGGCACTTCTGCTGACCTTGGCATGTATATCAAGGGCGATCCGAAGTTCCCTCAGTATGTTTCATGCAATCTGGATTTTAATACCGTTAACTACGTGCTTCCCCAGACGATCAGATTCACTGTAAGAATGTACGGCACAAATTTCCCTTGTGTCCTTCAGATCGTAGACACCACGCCTCCTACGGCAGAACCTGTTCCTCACGAGATGTTCTCGGTTGATAAGATCCCGCCTGTAGAAGAATGCGTTAAGAATGTCTATGACCTTAACGATGTAACGGTCAAATGGGCTCAGGAACCTGATATTTCCGGCGGCGGAAATATTATCGCAAAGGTATCTGTTACGGATTCATCCGGAAACGAGACCATAATCGACGTCCCTTTCAATGTAACCAAGGATTCTGTTGCACCTGTTATCGACGGAACAAAGGACATCGAAGCTTTTGTTGGCGATTCCATCACATACAGAAAAGACGTAACGGTCACAGATGACCTCGACCCCAACCCTAAGCTTGAGATAGATACGAGCAAGGTTAAAATAAGCGAGGCCGGTACATACGAAGTCATTTACAGAGCTACGGATTTCTCCGGCAACTTGACCGAAGTCACGATCAAGCTTACGCTCACGAAAAAGCCGAAGTCTTATGTTGATCCGGCGACTGTTGAAAAAGAGGCTAAAAAGGTCTTGGATAAGATTACCAAACCGGGAATGAGCGATATGGAAAAGGCTCTCCAGATCACATGGTGGGTAAGATATAACGTCAACTATGTTGCGAAGGCCGACAACTCATCTTGGACGAGAGCTGCTTATGACGGCCTCGTTAAGAGACAGGGCAACTGCTATAACTTTGCCATGACGGCAAAGGCTCTTTTCGATGCCGCCGGTATCGAGAACATGATAATCACGAGAGAACCGTTTATTTATCACGGTCACTATTGGAATTACATTAATATAGATGGCGAGTGGTATCACTGCGATTCTACACCCAGAAAGAAATATAACAGTTACTTCTTCATGTATACGACAAAGGAATTGAAAAACTTTTGGCATAACGGCTGGAATGGGTATAATTTTAAAGAGGAAAAGTATCCGAAGTCGGCTACTACATCTGTTCAAAAGAAGATCAATTACGCGGCACACAAACTAAAGTGATATGAAGAATAATGTTGACGGCAATAATCAGAAGCCAGGTATGCGGAATCAGAATAGTTCCGCTATCTCCCGCTCCACCAATGCCGGCAGCAGACCTATAAGGCCCCAATCCAACATAAACAGACAGCAGACTAAAGGCCAGCCTGTACAAAGGCAGCCTCAAAGGCCGGTTAATCCTGCAAACAGGACTCCTAACCGTAAGCCTGTCATGAAACAGGCTCAAAGACCTGTCCCAAAAGCAGGGCAGAGGCTTATGCCGGATCAAGCTAAAAATCCGGCTCAGAAGCAGGTTCAGCCTCAGATGCAGGCAAAAAATCAGATGAAAAGGCCTGCTCAAAAAGTTGTTCCGAATAATGCAAAAAGGCCTGTGCAGAATACTCCTAAAAAGCCCGTCCAAAAGGCTGTACAAAATAAGACTGCTTCAAAGCCAAAGAGCACTTCTAAGAGGTTTAACTTTGTTCCGCTCATCCTGTCAGGAGCAGCAATTCTTCTGATCGTGATCGGCTATTTCAGCATTAAGTCTTTCCTCGAAAAAGATTATGCGATGGTAAACCAGGAGATGACGATCGAAGCAGGATCCGTAAAGCCTGATCTGGGTATGTTTGTTAAAGGTGAGCCTGCATTTAATAACTTCTTATCGTGCAATCTCAATTTCGATGAGGTAAACATAAATCTTCCCCAGACGATAAGGTTCACGGTTACCATGTACGGGAAGAATTTCCCATGCGTTCTAACGATTGTTGATACTATAGCTCCGACTGGGGAAGGCGTACCGCAGCATATTTTCGCGAGTCAGGAAATGCCTGATCCCAAGACCTGCGTTACCAATGTACAGGATGTTACCGATGTAACTGCCGAATGGTATGAAGTGCCGGACATGTCCAGAGGCGGCAGATATAACACATATGTCACCCTTACTGACGCTGCCGGAAACACGACTTATGTAGTTGTTCCTTTTGAGGTAACAGTGGACTCCAACCCACCCGAAATCAAGGGCTACCAAGATTTGGAAGTGTATATAGGAGACGGCATTTCATACAAAAAAGATCTCATAATTACCGATGACTACGACCCGGATCCTGCTTTGGATATAGATGCGTCAAACGTTGATCTGAAGACGCCCGGCAAATATGATGTCGTTTATACTGCGAGGGATTTTTCCGGCAATGAAACTTCAGTAAAGGTCAAGATCAAGGTAAAGAATAAACCCAAGGGATATATCGAACCCGAAGTGGTCGAAGCCGAGGCAAGAAAGATCCTGGCAGAGATAACCGAACCCGGAATGACAGAAGAAGAGATCGCGCTCCAGATCGTCTGGTGGTGCAGATATAACATAAGATTTGTATTAAGGACGCAGAATAGCTCTTGGACAGAAGCTGCCTATAACGCGTATACAAAGAGAATAGGCAACTGTTATTCGACTGTATATGCAGTGAAGGTTTTGTTGGATGTAGCTGGTATCGATAACATGATAATCGAACGCTATCCTTATCAGACGGCGACCCACTACTGGAATTACGTTAAGATAAACGGCCAGTGGTACCACTGTGATTCGACGTGGCGTAAAGATTATGACAGTTATTTCTTTATGTATACTACAAAGGAACTTTTGAATTTCTGGCAGGGAGGATGGAACGGATTCCAGTTCAAGCAGAAGGCATATCCTGAGAGCGCGACCGAATCAGTCCAGAAGAGGATCGACTATAAGAATCATAAGATTAAGTCCTGATCCTGTTTGTTATGCTATAATCCCTTATAGAAAAATAATATTTATGGGGAGCTTATGATGACGCCTGTACTTTATCTTGTAATACCCTGCTATAACGAAGAGCAGGTCCTTCCGCTCACGAGCGGCAAGTTTAAAGGCAAAATTGAAGAGCTTATTGAAGCGGGAAAAATCAGTGACAAGAGCCGCGTTATGTTCGTAAATGACGGAAGCCGGGATAAGACATGGGAGATCCTTTCTTCTCTTTGTGAAGCTGATGAGAAATACTGCGCTATCTCTCTGGCTCATAACAGAGGCCACCAGAATGCGCTTATCGCAGGTCTCATGGAAGCCAAGAAGTTTGCCGATATCACGATATCACTTGACTGTGACGGACAGGATGATATCAATGCCATAACAGCGATGGTTGATGAATATGCAAAAGGCAGCGAGATCGTTTTCGGTGTTAGAAATGACAGATCCACAGATACATGGTTTAAGAGAACGACGGCTCAGTCTTATTACAAGTTCCTCCGAGGAATGGGCGTAGATATCATTCCCGACCATGCCGATTACAGACTTATGAGCTCCAGAGTTTTAAGTGCTCTGGAAGGCTACGGTGAAGTAAACCTTTTCTTAAGAGGCATCATCCCTACACTGGGATTCAAGCAGTCTGTTGTTTATTATTCCAGAGCAGAAAGAGAAGCCGGAACGACACATTATCCTCTGTCAAAGATGGTATCTCTTGCTGTTGACGGTGTTACTTCATTTTCAGTAAGGCCGTTAAGACTCATCACGGTTCTCGGAATGATAGTGGCTTTGTTGAGCTTTATAGGTATCATTTATGTTCTGGTATCTGTAATCACCGGATATTATGTTGACGGCTGGGCTTCAACCACATGCATCATCTGCTTCGTTTCCGGAATCCAGATGATAAGCCTTGGCGTAATCGGTGAATATGTCGGTAAGATCTATCTCGAGACAAAGCATCGTCCGCGTTACTTTGTTGCTGAAAGAAAAAACATAACGGAGGAGTAAGCCATGGATATTTTGTATATCGTTATGCCCGCATATAACGAAGAAGACAATATTTTAGATGTTGTTACTTCCTGGTATCCGATCCTTGAGGGCAAAGATCCCGCATCAAGGCTCGTAATCGCAGACAGCGGAAGCCAGGACCGTACACATGAGCTTCTTGAAAATTTCAAGAAGGATCATCCGCAGCTTGAGATCCTGTCTGATACAGGCAAGCAGCATGGCCCCAAGGTTATTGCTCTTTACGATTATTCAATCAAGCAGGGCGCTGATTTTATTTTCCAGACTGACTCCGACGGACAGACACTGCCTGAAGAATTCGATGCTTTCTGGCAGATGCGCCACGGCTATAAGGGTATCTTCGGCCACAGAGTCGTAAGAGGCGACGGTAAGGACAGAGCATTTGTCGAGAAGGTCGTATGCTTCCTCTTAAAGCTCTATTTCAAGGTAAAGGTACCGGATGCGAATGCGCCTTTCCGTCTCATGGACGCTAAGACTGTAGCTAAGTATCTTCCAAAGCTCGACAAGGATTACAACCTCCCGAATATCATGATGACTACTTATTTCGTCCACTATGGTGAGGAGCACACATTCCGTGAAGTAACGTTCAGACCCCGTCAGGGAGGCACTAACTCAATCAATATCAAGAAGATAGTTAAGATCGGCTGGAAGGCTTTAGGTGACTTCCGCCGTCTTAAAAAGGCAATGTAATGGCGAAAAAAGAGTCTAAAACCTTAAAAAAGATAATTCTCGCGCTGGTTCTTCTGGCGCTGTCTTTTGGCATTTTATGGTTTGTACAAAGACTCCTTATACCTAAGTACCAGGTAGGCGTTATCGAGGGCTCATTTACCGAAGAGTATTACAAGGAAAAGGTTCCTCATGATGTCCTTATATTCGGCGACTGTGATGCGTATGAGAACTTCTCGCCCGTTAAAATGTATGAAGATTACGGAATTTCGTCCTATATCAGAGGTTCCGGCGAGCAGTACATATGGCAGTCTTATTATCTTCTCAGGGATTCCTTAAGGACCGAGACTCCAAAGGTTGTCGTACTGTCTATCCATAATATGCAGAACGAGTATCCGAAGAGAAAAGAAGCTTATAACAGAATGACTATAGATGGAATGAAATGGTCCAAGGATAAAGTTGATGCCATTAACGTTTCAATGACAAAGGACGAGAATCTGGCTTCTTACGTGTTCCCGATATTGAGATATCACGACAGATGGAATCAATTGACCAAGACAGACTTCAAGCATGTGTTCACAAAGGATATTACTTCCCACAACGGCTACTATATGCGCTGTGATGTTAAAGGCATAGATAAACCAAGGAGAACACCGGCCAGGACCAGCTACAGATTCGATGAGACTTCAATGTATTATCTTGACCAGATAAGGATCCTTTGTGAGGAGAAAGGCATTAAGCTTTTACTGGTGCGAGCTCCGATTGAATACGGATGGTATGAACAATGGGATCAAAACATCGAAAACTATGCTGCACAGTATGGACTCACATATATTAATCTCTGCGATTACGCTGATGAGATGGGTATCGATATGACTCAGGATACTTACGACAGTGGTGTCCATCTGAATATTTATGGTGCAGAGAAGGTAAGTGTATTCTTCGGTAAATATCTTATGGAGAATTACGATCTTACCGACTACAGGACCGTTCCTGCCGTAGCCAAAGAATATGAGAAAGACATCGAGTTCTACAATTTCGTAAGGGACGATCAGTTAAGCGAGCTTGAGAAATACGGCGAACTCAGAAGTTACGGATCCCGCGCAATCGAGAAATAACAAGATTTATTAATATTTAGGCATTTTATAGGAAAAAATGCTACGGTTTTCCCTTATTTTTGGCATTTGAAAGTAATTTCCATAGTGTATTATTAGTGGAGTGTTTACAAAGAACCAAATATGGGAGGATTTATTTGACATGAAATTCGTTAAAACAGCAGCTCTTATCATGAGCCTTAGCATAGCAGGTGCCGCACTTTGTGCTTGTAACAACCAGCCTGAGCCGGTATCTTCTGACATTAACGTTATCGCTACACAGAGCCAGAACAGCGGCATTTCGAACACTGATGAAACCAGTGGTAACAATGCCGGAAGCACAGCAGCTAATAAATTTATATATAAGGGTGCAGGTTTTGCAATCAATGAAGAAGTTGATCTTTCTAAGTTTGTAGAAGGTACAGATTATGAATTGATCGAGAGTGAGAGCTGCGCTAACGCTGATGGTGAAATGGGATGGATCATCACATTCACGGGTGGTTCTGTGGAAGTCAGAACAACACCTACGGATGGTAAGCAGTTAATTCAGAATATAATTGTATACGATGATACAGTATCAACACCCGAGGGAATCAGCATCGGCAGCACAGTAGACCAGGTTAAGGCTGCTTACGGTGAGCCCACAGATTCTACGTCTGAAGCTTTGATTTATGAGCTTTCAGAGGATGCTGTTCTCCAGTTCAATGTTAAAAATGATGCTGTTTGGCAGATTCAGTATTTGATGCAGTAATTTTTTGACAGATGACTCGTCAGGCTAAGAAAAAGAAATTCAGTATTACAAGGCTTTTGGGATTGGGGATCCTACCCCCGATCGCAGGAGCCTTGTTGGGCATTGCTGCCTGTTATTTTTATTACACAAAAACTATCGATTCCATCGACAACAAAGTCGTTCAGGAAGTAAGCATAGAATATGGTCATCCGATCACATTGGACAGCTTCTTTACGGAGATCCCGCCGAACACTAAGTTCATCACTGCCGTAGACCAGATCGATACAGGTCTTCTGCAGTCTTATGATATTGCGATAGATTGCGGCGGTCATGTCGTTCATTCGGTGCTTAATGTAGTTGACCGTACAGCTCCTACAGGAACAGCTGTTCCTTTTAAGATGTACGCAGGAAAGGCACCTGATCCGAATCTCCTGATTAAAGATATTTTCGATCTCACGGCAGTTACGCTCTCTTATGACAAGGGCGAACCTGATCTTACAAAGGGCGGAGATTACGATATCCCCGTAAGGCTTACGGATACCAACGGCAACTATTCCGTTGTTGATGTTCCGTTCCGTGTAATTAAAGATACACAACCGCCGAAGATTTTAGGCACAGGAGATTTCGATGTCGTCGTAGGAAAAGGTGACGGCATGACCTATGATGATGGCATCATCGTTACAGACGATTATGCTGTTAACCCTAAATTGGAAATCGATGATTCAAAAGTGGATCTCACACAGGTCGGTGATTATGATCTTATTTACAGAGCTACTGATGATGTCGGCAATGTTACTGAAGTTACCGTTCAGGTCCATGTTGTAATTACGGGCAGAGGCGGTCTGTCATCTGCTGAGATCCGTGCTTATGAAGATAAGGCTTACAAAATGGCTAAGGACATCAACAAGAAGATTCTTAAGTCCAGCGATACTGATGTTGAAAAGGCCATGAAGATCTTCTACTGGGTACACAATAACATCAGATTCGTTCTGCGTACTCCCCAGTACGATAACTGGGCAGTTGCAGCAATCAATACTTTCACAAAGAGATATTCTTCCTGCTATGGTACATGGGCTGTCTGCAAGGCTATGCTCGATATCGAAGGAATAGAAAATCTCTGCGTTGTACGAAAAGTATCCAAGGCGCATCCGAACTACCATTACTGGGCTTTGGTAAAGCTTAACGGTGAGTGGTATCACTGCGATGCACAGAAGTATTTTGACGGAACTTCCAAGAAGTACTTCACCTTCATGATGACTGATAAGGAAATCTATGCGGCACCTTCCGACCATACTTTCGAGAAGAACAAGTATCCGGAGAGGTCGACCAAGTCGGTGCAGAAATATGTGGATGTTTATAGCGGGAAGATAAAATCAGGTTTCCCGTATAAAAAGGACGGATAACTCTGTCATTGGGGATTAATTAAATAAATGGGAATTGGTAATGGGAATGAAGCGAAAAGTATTAAGCATCGTCGTTGGCATCCTGGCAGTAACTACTGTTGCCTTGTTTGCTGCATGCGACACCCTTAACAATCTCAAGAAAGACGTAACGATCGAGGTAGGGACACCTATCTCGATCGATGCATTTTTTGAGAATGCGCCGCTGAATGCTGACTTTTTGACGGACGTATCAGGGATCAATACAAATGAGCCCGGCATCTATCAGATCAGGATCAGGATCGGCAAGAAAAGTGAGGATGTAGTCCTTAGGATCGAAGACCGCACTCCGCCTTCAGGAGAAGCTGTTCCGACAACGGTTTATATGAACTGGAAAATGCCGGATCCGCAGGACTGCATCGCGAATCTTTTTGATTTTTCCGGAATCGCAAAGGTGGAGTATCAGGACGGTACACCTGTATTTACGACGGGAGGGGAATATGAGGTCCCTATCGTCGTAACGGACGTATACGGCAACAGCGCGGTTATCACTGTTCCGTTTACGGTGATCAATGACACTACGCCTCCTGTAATAAGCGGTCTTCATGAGCTTGAACTCGAAGGCAATCCTGACCAGCTCGATTTCTATGAAGGCATCACGGTTACAGACGACTACGATCCTGAACCGATGCTCACTTTTGACGATTCACAGGTCGATTACACTAAGACCGGCACTTACAAGCTCATTTACAGAGCGAAGGATAAGGCCGGCAATATTGCTACCGCAGAAACGACCATGAAGATCAAGGTCGCTTCCGAGACAGCGAAAAACAAGACTTCAGGCGGCGATCCCGGAACTTATTATGTAGGTGACGGCGATCCTTACGCTATCGCCAGAAAAGTTATGTCCGGCCTTTACAGAAATAATGAAGTAGAGACCGCGAGAGCGATCTTCAACTGGGTTCACAATAACCTTTCCTTCAGACTCCTCTGGGGTACGCGCAATTATGAACATGCGGCATACAGAGGATTTACGAAGCACAGCGGTGACTGCTATGTTTACTATTCCTGCTGCAAGATGCTTTTGGACATCGCAGGAATCGAGAACATGCGTGTTGACCGTTACCCGAAGCTTAACGGCAAGATCCACTTCTGGCTTCTGGTAAAGCTTAACGGCGAGTGGTATCACTGCGATGCTACAGAAGGATACAGCGATCACCCCGGCATCTGGTTCATGTGCACCGATGCCCAGATCAACGACAGATATCATAAGTTTAACGGAGCATTATATCCTCCGAGAGCAGGCGGTTCCAAGGAATTCTTAGCATCTCCGACACCTTCTCCCACAGAGGATCCTATGGCTTCGCCTTCGGTAACCCCGTCGGTTTCTCCGTCGGTATCTCCGGCAGTCTCACCAACTGTAACGACTACTGCCCAGCCTTCAGAAGGTCCTTCTCCGACAACACAGGAAACTTCTGAAACTCCGACTCCTACACCGGAGACGACAAATACTGAGAGCTCACCGACGCCGACATCGACTCCGGTACCGGAGCCGACGAAGGCTGCTGAGAACACTCCTGTGCCGACACCTGAGCCGACAAAAGTTACAACATCTGACCCGGAGACTACACCATAGTTGTCATAAATATTTCTTGACAATTATTTCTGATATTTAAAATAATAGAGTATGTCTAAGACCTTCGCTAAAATAGGAGCTTTTTTATATTGCGCCGCAATAATTGTGGTGACTGTTTTGCTCACCATTCGTGACGCCAACAGGAATCTAAAAAAAGAGATAGTTATCGAAGCCGGCTCTGAGATAAAGATCGAAGACTTTTTCGAAAGATGCCCTGAGGATGCGAAGTTCTTAACAGACGTATCAGGCATAGATACAAACGAGCCTGCCATATACCAGCTCAAGGTCTCTTACGATGAAGTATTCGAAAAGGATGTCATCTTAAGGATCGAAGACCATACTGCTCCCAGAGCAATCGGCCTTCCGAAGCTCCTCTATACGACATGGAATGCTCCTGATGCAGACGAATGTGTAGGCTATCTTTATGATCTCTCGGGCATTGGAAAGATCGAGTATAAGAAGGAACCTGTCTTCAAAGAAGGCGGTATCTACAATGTGGATGTTCTCGTAACAGATGTTTACGGAAATACTTCAACGGTCGACGTTCTTTTCACGGTTATAGACGATCACACAGGACCTGTCATAAGTGGCATCAAAAATCTGGAAGTTGAAGCAAACCAGGGCGAACCTGACTTTTTCGACGGCGTTATGGTATCTGATGACTACGATGATGACCCCATGATCAGGATCGATGATTCTGAAGTGGATTACGGAACTCCGGGCGTTTACAAGCTCAAATACGAAGCAATAGACAAGGCTAACAATATCAGCACCAAATATGTTGAGATCACGGTAAAACCATCAAACAAGGCTGCAGTCAATACCAACAGTGACGGTTATGATGTCAGCGGCTCTGATACCGGAAGCGGCGGCGGAGTCGGCAATGTTTCAAAGAATGACGCAAAGCGCCTTGCTTCAAAGGTCATGTCCGGTCTCTGGGGAAAGAATGATGTCGCGACTGCCAGAAATATCTTCAACTGGGTCCACAGCCATATCTCTTATGTCCACTGCGGAAGCCTTTCATATTCTCAGGCTGCATACAGAGGATTTTCGAGAAGATCCGGTGACTGCTATGTTTACTATTCATGCTGCAAGATGCTTCTTGACCTGGCGGGAATCCCGAACATGATGGTCAAGAGATATCCTGTTTACGGCAGCAACCATTACTGGAATCTCGTAAAGCTCAACGGCCAGTGGTATCACTGCGATTCAACGCGTTTCAGACACAGAGGCAGTATTTACTTCATGTGCACTGATGCCCAGATCAATGACAAATACCACCAGTTTAACGGCAAGCTCTATCCTGCTCGTGCAGGCGGTTCTACAGACTTTAAACCGTCCGATACGCCCACGCCTACAGACGATCCGACACTTGAAACATCACCATCTCAAGGCCCGGGTAATTCTTCTCCGACACCAACGGGTACTGTCACGCCGGAACCGACAGGTACAGCCGAGCCTACATCTTCAGCAGGAGATACGCCGACGCCTACAACAGGTCCTTCGCAGGATCTGACAAATACGCCAGGTCCGACAAATTCACCTTCTGGTGATCCGACGGATACACCGTCACCTACACCTGTGAATACGACTACGGAAGCTCCGGTAAATACACCGACGAATACGCCTACCAGCACGCCGACGAGCACGCCAAAGCCGAAGCCGACAGAACAACAGGAAAAGCCTACTGAGTCGACTTCTGAAGAATGACCTTAACGGAATAAGGAAAGCGAAAACAAGTCAGTTAAGTTATGTATAAGATAATTGCAAAAATCGGACCGATACTTTATGTTGCCGCAATCGTAGTAACAACTGTTGTATTAACGATCAGGGATGCTAACAGAAACCTGATAAAAGAAGCTGTTATTGAAGCAGGTTCTGATATTGATGTTTCTGTATTTTTTAAGAATTGTCCTGATGATGCCGAGTTTGTAACTGATGTATCACAAGTCGACACATCGGTTCCTTCCGTTTACCAGCTTAAGGTCCGTTACGACGAAGCCTTTGTCAAAGACGTTACTCTAAGGATCGAAGATCACACAGCACCTAAGGGTATCGCTCTACCAAAGAACCAGTATGCAAGCCGCGAATGGCCTGATGCATCAGAGTGCGTCGGCTGCCTTTATGACCTTTCAGGGATCGCCAAGATCGAATACAGGGACGGCACACCTGCTATTCAGTTTACAGGCGACTATCTGATCCCCGTTGTCGTCACTGACTGGTATGACAATTCAACCGTAATAGATGTTCCTTTCCACGTAACGGATGACCATAATGCTCCGCTGTTCTACGGAATTCACGACATTTATATCGACGATTCCGAAGATGCGAAGATCGATTATTTCGAAGGCGTAACCTACGAAGACGATTATGATGAATCACCGAAAGTCGCTGTAGACGAGACCAATGTTGTAATCGGACAGGAAGGCGTCTACGAGATCACATATAAAGCCATGGATGCTGCAGGAAATATCCGTCTGCAGAAAGCGAATGTCCATGTAGTTAAGCAGCGCGCAACCAACGGAACATACGGCGCAGGCGGAGGATGGGACTCGAACCGCCATAACGATGTTTATAAGATGGCAAATGCCCTTGCCAAGAAACTCAAGGGAAAAAATACGACTGAGACAGTAAAGAATATCGTATCTTATGTTCACTCACATGTATGGTATACAACAGTCAGAGGCAACCAGACTTTCGAAGATGCAGTATATCAGGCATTTACAAAACACAGCGGTGACTGTTACGGATATTATTGCACGGTTAAGATCCTTTTGGACTGCTCCGGTATCCCTAACATGATGGTCAAGAGGTATCCGGTTAAGAATGCCGGACACTATTGGAATCTCGTCAAATACGGGGATACGTGGTATCATTGTGATTCGACTGTGTACCAGTACCACAGAGGTTCTTTTATTAAAGCAACCGACAAAAAGATAGGTGACGCTCACCACCGTTTCGACGGTTCATGCCTCCCGGTAAGAGCCGGTGGAACACCCGAATACGTTAAAGATCTTGAAAAAGAATCGAAAAATAAAACTTGATAATAGGAGAAGTAAAGATGAAAAAAGACAAGATTATCATTGCAGCAATCAGTTTGTGCATGGCAGCATCCGTTTTCACAGGATGTAACAATCAAACGGGAGAGTCAGCACAGATTTCCCGTATCGACGGCGGACAGACAAAGATATCTGTTGAAAATGGAAATGGCAACAATTCAGCTTCTGGAATTTTCACATTTTCCTATAAGGGATATGAAATCGTTCCTGGTGCTAAATTGGGAACGATTAGCAAGGTCTTGGGCGAGCCTGAAAACAGACTTGAAGGTGACTCTTGTGCGAGTCTGGGTGCTGATTTGGAATACTATTATCCGGGATTTCTTATTGCTTCAATAAAAGATAGCAGGGAAGACGAAGATGAAGTAGCAATTATCACCAGGATCTCCATTAACGATCCTTTGATTGATTGCAACGGCATTCATGTTGGTCAGACCATAGATGATGCCAAGAAGATTTACGGAGACCCATTTCAGGAAGATGACTTTGGAATAACCTACCGTTCGGGTAACACTAAGCTTCAGATCAATACTGATGGGGTAAACACAATCACTGAGATTAACTATGAATATGAGTTCAATTAATTGAGAAAAAAGGCGAATTTCGAAGAATTTAAGAGAATTATCGAAATTTTTTATAGAAAATTGTTGACATAACAATAATAGGCGGTTATTATATGCAGGCTTGCTCAAAGAGCAGGCCTGTATTTTTTGCTTATATTAGGCATTTGAATATAAGAAGAATCAATGAATTTCAAGGAGAAAGACACATGGCTACATATGTTGCAACCAAGGATTCAATAGAAAGGAAATGGCTCGTAATCGACGCTGAGGGCATGGTTCTCGGTCGTTTGGCTACAGAGGTTGCTAGACTCTTAAGAGGTAAGCACAAGCCCACATATACTCCTTTCCTTGATACCGGAGATAACGTAATCGTAATCAACGCTTCCAAGGTAGTTCTTACCGGTAAGAAGCTCGACGATAAGCTCTATCGTCATCACTCTGGATTCCCGGGTGGACTTAAGGAAATCGACTATCGTACTTTGATGGCAAAGAACCCTGAGAAGGCTGTTGAGCTCGCAGTTAAGGGCATGCTCCCTAAGAACTCTTTAGGCCGTCAGATGTTCAGAAAGCTTCACGTTTATGCTGGTCCTGACTATGAGCAGACAGCACAGAAGCCTGAAGTTCACACATTCTAATCGGAGGACTAAGTAATAATGGCAGCAAAGAAAACAAGCAACAAAGTATATTACTACGGCACAGGCCGTCGTAAGGACGCAGTAGCAGCTGTTCGTTTGGTTCCTGGTAAGGGCAATATCACAATCAACGGCAAGAGCATCGATGACTACTTTGGTCTTGATACACTTAAGCTCATCGTTCGTCAGCCCCTCGCAGCTACACAGACAGAAGATAAGTTCGACGTAATCGTTAAGGCTATCGGCGGCGGTATCTCCGGTCAGGCTGGTGCAATCCGTCACGGTATTGCAAGAGCTTTGGTTGAAGCTGATGAAGAGAGCTACAAGGCAGTTCTCAAGGAGAGCGGATTCCTCACACGTGACGCACGTATGAAGGAAAGAAAGAAGCCGGGTCTCAAGAAGGCAAGAAAGGCATCCCAGTTCTCAAAGCGTTAATCGTTATTCGATTCAACAAGAACTTCAAAGACCGTTCCGTTTGGAGCGGTCTTTTTTTGTTTTGCTATTTGCCTGCCTTGAATGTAAAATTACTTAACATGATCAGATTTAATACCACATCACCCGAACAGACCGAGAAATTTGGCTATGAACTGGCCAAGTCTCTTTGTGGCGGCGACGTTATTGCTTTGACAGGCGATCTCGGCGCAGGGAAGACTTGCCTTACCAGAGGCATCGCAAAGGGCCTGGGGTCGACCGCTTATGTCTCGAGCCCTACGTTTACCATCGTCAATGAATATGACGGCGGCAGGCTCATGCTGTTTCATTTCGATACATATAGGCTCTCAGGTCCGGATGATTTCCTTATGAGCGGCCTTGATGAATATTTTTACAGGGAAGGTGTCTGCGTTATCGAGTGGAGTGATATTATCGATGAACTGTTGCCACAAGACACGATTAAGATGACAATAACGGGAGACGGCAATACCAGGAAGTTCGAATGCGAATGTTCCGAAAAGCATCAGAAATATCTGGAAGACGCAGTCATTAAGGCGGGAGCTGTTATCGAAGAATGAAACTTCTAGTTTGTGATACATCAAATTCAAATTGCAGTGCCGGAGTTTTCGAAGACGGCAAAGAGATCTGCTATGAACTCTCGTTTGAGACAAAAACTCATTCTGAGACGTTTATGCCGCTGGTTCACAGTGTTATGGAAAAGGCCGGCGTCAGGCACGAAGAACTTGACGGCTATGCTGTAACTGTGGGCCCCGGTTCTTTTACAGGAATAAGGATCGGCGTTGCGGCAGTTAAGGGCATGGCTCTTGCTGCAGGCAAGAAGTGCATTGCGGTATCTTCGACAGAAGCCTTGGCTAGATCCTGCGAAAATGCGACGATGACGCCCAAGAGTGAGACGCTTATTGTTCCTGCAATAGACGCGAGGAACAACAGGGTTTTCGCGCAGGCTGCAGAAGATGACACTTTAAAAGCGTTGCTCCCTGAAGATGCATACGATGCTGACGATCTTGCGGAAAAGCTCTCGAAGATACCTGAAGTCATATACGGAAAGAGACGCCAGATATTAGTTGTCGGGAGCGGCGCTGCCGTGATGAAGAAAGCTTTCGAAAAGGCCGGCTACGGACTTAACATTTACTATGCTCCCGGCGCTGCCATTATGCCTAAGGGCGTAGCTAAAGCGGCTTATGCAAATCCTGAGCTTATAGACGGCAGAGACCTTAAGGCATCTTATTGTGCCGTTTCACAGGCTGAGAGGCTTAAGAAGAATGACTGATCTTGTTATCAGGCAGGGCACTCTTTCCGACATTCCCGCGATAATGGACCTGGAACAGGGATCTATTGAGCATCCCTGGGAGAGAAAAGCAATTGAGACTCTCATTACGGACAATAACAAGACATGCCTTGTCGCCGAACTTGACGGCAAAGTAGTTTCTTATGTAGGCGCGGAATCGGTACTCGATGAATCCAATGTCGGCAATATCGTTACCCGTAAAGATTACAGGGGCAAAGGAGTTGCGACCGTGCTCTTTGAGGCTCTTTTAACCGAGCTTAGGACACAGGGAATCAAGAAACTCTTCCTGGAAGTTGAGCACGACAACACTCCTGCCATCAGACTTTATGAGAAACTCGGCTTCTCAAATTACGGGTGCAGACGCGATTATTACGGTCAGGGTAAGGACGCTGTCCTGATGAGCAAAGAACTTTGATTGATAAATTTAACAAAAGGATTTCCTAAATCCCACTCATTTGGGTTAAATAGTCGAAATTGGTCAGAACGGCTCGATTTTGGTTGATTTTAAAGGAACTCAAAAATATACTTATCGTGTTATTTTATGAGGGGATGTACCTGACTATGACTAAAGAAAAGATCGTATTTGATTGTGAAGATGCTTTGCAGATGAAGGCCGTTGCGGTCATGATCCAGAAAGCTTCCCAGTATCACAGCACAATCTATATCGTTCGCAGCGGCAGAAGAGCTAATGCGAAGAGCCTTTTAGGTGTTATGTCCCTCGGAATCGAGAACGGCGCCGAGATCGAGATCGAAGCTAACGGCGACGATGAGAAGGAAGCTTGCGAAGCTCTCATCTCCCATCTCAAGAATCCTAAGATCGCTGTGTAATGCCCGCCGGTAAATTCGACGCTAGGCTGGACACAGTCCCTTTAAGCCCCGGAGTGTACCTTATGAAGGACTCTTCGGGCTGTGTTATTTATGTAGGGAAAGCAAAGAAACTCCGTAACAGACTGAAGAGTTATTTCGGAGGCGGAGTTATCTCTTCGCCCAAAGTCCGCGCGATGGTATCCCATGTTGCTGACTTTGAATATACGGTCGTAGGTTCCGAACCTGAAGCGCTCCTGCTCGAAAACAATCTCATCAAAAGATACCAACCAAAATACAATATCCTGCTCCGTGACGACAAAGGATATCCTTATATCTGTGTCACTCTGAACGAAGCATACCCCAGAGTATTCAAGGCTTTCAGACCTGATCCGGATGCCAGAAAAAACGGTGCGAAATACTACGGACCTTACATGGGTTCCGACTGCTTCGAAGTTCTTAATGCGATCAATGACATCTTCCCTTTAAAGCGCTGCAAGAAAGTTTTCCCCAGAGATATCGGCAAGGAAAGACCCTGCCTTAATTACCATATCGGCAAGTGTATGGCACCCTGTCTGGGCACGGTAAAACAGGAAGATTACAGGGCGATGGTAGACCAGATCGTCCAGTTTTTCGAAGGTAAATATGACGGCATCGAAAAGGATATCAAAGCCCAGATGGAAAACTGTTCTGCCAACCTCGAATTCGAGAAAGCGGGCGCCTTAAGAGACAGGCTATACGCACTTAAAGCCATCCGCCAAAACCAGCGTGTTTACCTTGATATCGAGCGCGACGTCGATGCTATCGGACTTTATTCCGACTGCGGTGAGACGTGTGTTCGTAAGCTTGAATTAAGACAGGGCCGAATCGTCGGCTCATCCACATATTTCTTCACCGGCGAAGACGACGAGAAGGAAGACATCCTGAAGAATTTCATAATGCAGTACTACGAGGACGCGCCGTTCATTCCGCCGCTCATTCTCGTTCCGTTCAAGATGGAAGAGGAAGACCTCGAAGTGATCGAGAAGACCCTCACCGAGAAGCTCGGCAAGAACTGCAGGCTCCATGTCGCAGAGCGCGGCGAGCTCCGTGAATTATCCGACCTCGCGAAGAATAACGCGCGTGAGATGATGGTCAGAAGAATCTTGAGAGGCGGCAGCGCAAATGCCGATCCGTCGGTGCCTTTAAGGTATCTCGAAGAGCTTTTGGGCGCGCCTGAAAACTCGATTTCCAGAGCAGAATCTTTCGATATCTCGAACCTCGGAAATGACGATATCTGCGCCGGCATGGTCGTGTTTAAGGACGGCAAGGCAGACAAGCCGTCTTACAGATTATTCAAGATGAAGAGGGTTGAGACACAGGACGATTATATGTCTATGAGAGAGACCCTGGAAAGAAGATTTTCACATAACGAAGACGACGGATTTAAGTATCCTGACATCATCCTTGTTGACGGCGGAAAAGGCCAGTTAGAAGCGGTCGCATCAGTCGTCAGATCGATGAAGGGAACAGAGAATATATATCTTGCCGGAATGGTCAAGAATGACCGCCATAAGACTTCGGGAATCGTTTTCGAAGACGGCCGCGAGATAAGGCTTGAAGGAAGGACCTTAACCGACAGCGAGATGGGTCTTCTCAGGTTCCTTACGACTGTCCAGAACGAAGTCCACAGATTTGCGATCTCATACCAGCATAAGCTTGCCGGCAAGCGCAACATAAAATACAAGCTCGAAAATATTGAAGGTATCGGCCCTTCCAAGCGAAAGAATCTGCTCGCGCATTTTGGTACAATAAAGGCCGTGGAAAATGCTTCCGTGGAGGAGCTCGAAGAAGCGAAAGGCATCTCCGAGAAGGACGCCAACGCAATCTACAACTATTTCCACTAGAGGGAGTCTAATGGCAATTTACGCTCTTGCAGATCTTCATCTGTGTTTAAGCAATCCCGACAAATCCATGGCGATCTGCTGGGGTTCTTGGGTTGACTATGTAGAGAGGATAAAAGCAAACTGGGAAAGCATAGTGACCGATGAGGATACGGTGCTTGTCTCAGGCGATATCTCATGGGCTACTTACATCGAAAAAGCGGAAGAGGATTTCCGCTATATTTCCGAGCTTCCCGGCCGCAAGCTCTTGTCACGCGGCAACCACGATTACTGGTGGACCACAATGAAGAAGATGGAAGAATTCTTCGCATCCAAAGGCTTCAATAATCTGGAGTTCGTAAGGACCAACATTAAAGAAGCCGAAGGCTGTCTAATCACCGGCACAAGGGGCTGGATGATCGAGACAAAAGAGAGCATTGAAGGGTCTGATAACAGGAAAATCTATGAGCGTGAAAAGGTAAGGATCCAGATGTGCTTGGATGTTCTTAATGAGGCCGATCCTGACCACTCGAAAAAGCACATCCTCATGATCCACTATCCGCCTGTAACCGCAAAGCAGGACTTTACCGAGTTCGCGGAAATGATGGCCGAAGGCGGCGTCGATATCTGCGTTTACGGACACCTTCACGGCAAGGCTCACAAGAAAGCTTTCGAAGGAAAGATCGGCAGCTGCGAATTCATCTGCACATCTGCAGATTTTGTCGGCTTTACACCGGTCAGAATCGTGTGATCTCTCAAAACCCCAATACCAACTCCCGCATTCACTGCCCGTATGTTCGGCAACCGTTCGGCATAGCCGAACAAAAGTCGTAAAAATCAGGACAAAACGGCGGTTTTGTTACTACATCCGTTCGGCTATGCCGAACAAATGCCGAACATAATCAAGCCCGGCCCCGGACCGCTGATTTTTCCGAAAAAAGTCCGACTATATCGGACAAAAATCTGGAATTTAGGGGAGCGACAAGAAAAATACCAGAAATAGTTCCGACTAGGTCGGACTTTTTTCTGGAATTTTGACACGCTGCAGGTGCACTTGCACGGCCGCCCCTAAAAACGCGCACTAAAAATTTTTTCAAGTCCGCAAACGTAATAAATAAAGGCATTTGCGGGATACATAAATTATTTTTGATAGACAGCCATAATAATATAATATATAATACTTACGAAGCCGAAGCATAGGGATAATCCTTATGCGGCGGCTCTTTTTGTCTATATCTTCATTAGAGGTAATCACATGGCATACTCGATGACAGGCTTCGGCCGCGGCGAGAAGGTTTTTGACACCAGAAAATACAGTATTGAGCTTAAATCCGTTAATTCGAGATTCTGCGATATTTCGATCAGAATGCCCAGGATATTCAACTATCTGGACGGCGATATCAGAAGAGTAATTACGGACAGGCTCTTAAGAGGCAAGATCGACGTTTTCATCAATTACGAAGATCAGGGCGAAGCAGGCCAGACGGTTACAGTTAATACCGGACTTGCAAAGGAATATTCCAGGGCTGCAAAAGAGATCGCAGACCTCACAGGCAGGGAAGACGATTTCGGAGTTGCTAGACTTGCAACGATGCAGGATGTTTTGAGCGTTACCCAGAATGAACTTGATGAAGAAACTGCTTCAAAGGAACTTTTGGAAACATTGAATTTAGCTATCGACGGCATGCTCCAGATGAGAAAGAGAGAGGGCGATAACCTCGTGGTTTCCATTCTCGGCAAGGTAGATGCACTCGAAGTTATAAGAGGCGAAGTAGTAGCAAGATCACCTGAAGTTGTTGAAGCATATAAGCAAAAGCTCGCAGCAAGGATCAACGATATCCTCACGAGCGATCAGAGAGAATTCTACGATGACAACAGGCTTGCAGCAGAAGTTGCGATCTTTGCTGACAAGTGCGCAATCGACGAGGAGATGGCAAGACTTAGCAGCCATTTCTCACAGGCAAGAAAGATCCTTGCTGAAGACGGTTCTGTCGGTAAGAAGATGGATTTCCTCGTGCAGGAGATCAACCGCGAGGTCAACACGACAGGCAGCAAAGCAAATGATATCGAGATCACTTCCAGAGTTCTTTCCATGAAGAACCTGGTCGAAGAGATCAGAGAACAGATACAGAATCTTGTATAAAGGAAGGGCAGCAGATGGCATCTGAATTTATAGACATCGGATTCGGAAATATAGCGCAGGCATCACGCATTATCTGCGTTGCGGCTGCGGAATCTTCACCCGTAAGACGCATGATGCAGGATTCCAAAGACAGGGGAACGCTTGTTGACTGCTGTGCCGGAAAAAAGTGCAAATCAGTAATCGTTACTGACAGCGGATTGGTCCTTACATCCGCGCTTTCCACATCAGATATAAAGGAGATGCTGGGATGAGTAATTACAGAGGTTTGATAGTTGCAGTATCAGGTCCTTCGGGCGTCGGAAAAGGAACTGTTCTTGCGAAGGTCGAAGAACTGCTCGAAAAAGAGCACCCCGGCTCTGTAGGGCACTCGATCTCGGTTACGACCAGAGCTCCGAGAGGCCAGGAAAAAGACGGCGTTGAGTATTACTTCAGAACGACCGAGCAGTTCGAGCAGATGATCAAGGACGGCAAGATCGTAGAGTACGACAAGTATGTTGATAACTACTACGGTACGCCTTCTGATCCGCTCGATGAGATGCTCAGCAAAGGACAGGACGTTCTTTTCGATATAACAATAGAAGGAAGCCTCGCGCTCAACCGTAAGTTCGACGTTGACACGGTAACGATATTTATCCTTCCGCCTTCAATGGAAGAACTCGAGAGCAGATTAAGAGGCAGAGGCACCGAGACTGAAGAGAAGATCGCGAAAAGGCTCGCGCAGTCCAGAGAAGAGATCAAGCGTGCCGGAGAATTCGAATACATCATCACCAACGACGATGTGGACAGGGCAGCAAGAGATATTCTTGCGATAATCACCGCTGAAAAGCTTAAAGCTTCGAAGAATATACGTACAGCAAAAGAACTTGAATAAAAGGAGAAGAGAGGTAAAAAGATGTTAACAGATCCTTCAATCGAGAAACTCAAAGAGAAGTCAGCAAGCCCTTACGACCTTACGGTACTCGTAAGTAAGCGTGCAAGAGAACTGACAGACGGCGCTCAGCCCATGATCGACGCTGAGGGTGCAGCAAATGTTGTATCTTTGGCTTGCCGTGAAGTTGCAGCTGACAAGGTCGTTGCAGTCAAGGGTGATGTAGAGGATGAAGCAGTCATCCCGATCACAAGAGAAGAGAAGATCAGAAGAAGAGAAGAAGCTGAGAACAGAAGAAAGATGCTCGAAGAAGAAAAAGCAGAGAGAATGTCTGTTGCAGGCGGTTTGAACTCCAAGGGTTTGGATGATCTTATTGATGCACTCGCAGGCGGTTCTTCCGATGAAGAAGAGGAAGTCGTTTACGAGGGTGAAGGCGAAGATGAGCCTTCTGATGATGAAGAATAATCCAAAGGGAGTTAAATAATTATGGCAGTAGAGAAAACAATGGATAAGATAGTCTCACTTGCAAAGGTAAGAGGCTTCGTTTATCCCGGTTCTGACATCTATGGCGGTCTCGCAAATTCATGGGACTACGGCCCGTTAGGTGTTCAGCTTAAGAATAATGTTAAGGCAGCATGGTGGAAGAAGTTCGTCCAGGAGAGCCCTTACAATGTAGGACTTGATGCTGCGATCATCATGAACCCCAAGACATGGGTCGCTTCAGGCCACGTCGGCGGATTCTCCGATCCTCTTATCGACTGCAAGCAGTGCAAGGCACGTCAGAGAGCAGATAACCTCGTTGAGGATTGGAACAAGGAAAACGGAATCGAGAACGTACCTGTTGAGGGTATGAGTCCTGAAGAGATGGTAGCTTACATCAGGGAGAACAACATTCCCTGTCCTGTATGCGGCGGCCACAACTTCACAGATATCCGTAAGTTCAACCTTATGTTCAAGACATTCATCGGTGTTACCGAGGATGCAACATCTGAAGTTTACTTAAGACCAGAGACAGCACAGGGTATCTTCGTTAACTTCGCAAATGTTCAGCGTTCTGCAAGAAAGAAGCTTCCTTTCGGTATCTGCCAGATCGGTAAGTCTTTCCGTAACGAGATCACTCCCGGTAACTTCATCTTCAGAACACGTGAGTTCGAGCAGATGGAATTAGAGTTCTTCTGCGAACCCGGCACAGACCTTGAGTGGTTCGATTACTGGAAGACATTCTGCCACGACTGGCTTATCGGTCTTGGTATCAAGGAAGAAGAGCTCCGTACAAGAGACCACGCTAAGGAAGAACTCGCTTTCTATTCCAGAGCTACAACAGACTTCGAGTTTGCTTTCCCTTTCACAGACTGGGGCGAACTCTGGGGTATCGCTGACCGTACAGATTACGATCTTAAGCAGCACATGGAATTCTCCAAGCAGGATCTCACATATTTCGATCCGGCTAAGAACGAGAAGTACATTCCTTACGTTATCGAGCCTTCGCTCGGTGCTGACCGTGTTACACTCGCATTCCTCTGCTCAGCTTATGACGAGGAAGAGCTTGAGGGCGGCGACGTAAGAACTGTTATGCATTTCCACCCGTTCCTTGCACCTATCAAGATCGGTGTGCTCCCGCTTTCTGCAAAGCTTACAGACAAGGCTCAGCCCATTTTCGAGAAGCTCTCGAAAAAGTATATGTGCGAGCTCGACGACCGTCAGTCCATCGGTAAGCGCTACAGAAGACAGGACGAGATCGGTACTCCTTACTGCGTAGTTTACGACTTCGATTCCGAGAATGACGGCTGCGTAACTATCAGAGAAAGAGACTCAATGAAGAACGTTGAGTACGAGCCTGGAAACATCAGATTCCCGATCGAAAAACTTGAAGAATTTTTTGCAGATAAGTTCGATTTTTAAGACTATATTCTGTTAAAATAAACTGATAAGTTTTTAGCAGGCTAAATTGCCAATAGAGAGACAAAAAACTGAATCCAATAAATGAAAGGCGGATAAAAGAATGACAAAGTACGTTTACCTGTTCACCGAAGGCAACGGAAACATGCGCGAACTCCTTGGTGGTAAGGGCGCTAACCTTGCTGAGATGACAAACATCGGACTCCCTGTACCTCAGGGTTTCACGATCAGCACAGAGGCATGCACCAAGTATTATGAGGATGGCCGTCAGATTAATGACGAGATCATGGCTCAGGTAATGGAGTATATCGTTAAGCTTGAGGAGATCACAGGCAAGAAGTTTGGTGATCTCGAGAACCCGCTTCTTGTTTCCGTAAGATCCGGTGCAAGAGCTTCAATGCCTGGTATGATGGACACGATCCTCAACTTAGGTTTGAATGAGCAGGTTGTAGACGTTATTGCTACAAAGTCCGGCAACCCCAGATGGGCTTGGGACTGCTACAGAAGATTCATCCAGATGTATTCTGACGTTGTTATGGAAGTCGGTAAGAAGTACTTCGAAGAGCTCATCGACAAGATGAAGAACGAGAGAGGCGTTAAGCAGGACGTTGAGCTTACAGCAGACGACCTCAAGGAACTCGCTTCACAGTTCAAGGCTGAGTACAAGGCTAAGATCGGTTCAGACTTCCCTACAGATCCTAAGGAGCAGCTCGTTGGCGCTATCAAGGCTGTATTCAGAAGCTGGGACAACCCGAGAGCTAACGTTTACAGAAGAGACAACGATATCCCTTATTCATGGGGTACAGCAGTTAACGTTCAGTCCATGGCATTCGGTAACATGGGTGACGACTGCGGTACAGGTGTTGCTTTCACACGTGACCCTGCTACAGGCGAAAAGGGCCTCTTCGGTGAGTTCCTTACAAACGCACAGGGCGAAGACGTTGTTGCAGGCGTTCGTACACCTATGAAGATCGCTGAGATGGAGCAGAAGTTCCCTGAAGCATTCGCTCAGTTCACAAAGGTTTGCGAGACTCTCGAAAAGCACTACAGAGACATGCAGGACATGGAGTTCACAGTTGAGCACGGTAAGCTCTACATGCTCCAGACAAGAAACGGTAAGAGAACAGCTCAGGCTGCTATGAAGATCGCTTGTGACCTCGTTGATGAGGGCATGAGAACACCTGAAGAAGCAGTTGCTATGATCGATCCTAGAAACCTCGATACACTCCTTCACCCTCAGTTCGACCCTGCAGCTCTTAAGGCAGCAGAGGCAATCGGTAAGGGCCTTGGCGCTTCTCCTGGAGCTGCTTGCGGTAAGATCGTATTCACAGCTGACGATGCAGTAGCTTGGCACGACAGAGGAGAGAAGGTAGTCCTCGTAAGACTCGAAACATCTCCTGAAGATATCACAGGTATGAAGGCTGCTGAGGGTATCCTCACAGTACGTGGCGGTATGACATCACACGCTGCAGTAGTTGCACGTGGTATGGGTGAGTGCTGCGTATCCGGCTGCGGCGACATCGCTATGGACGAAGCTAACAAGAAGTTCACTCTTGCAGGCAAGACATTCCACGAAGGCGACATCATCTCCCTCGACGGTTCTACAGGTAAGATCTATGACGGCGCAATCGCTCAGGTTGATGCTGATCCTAACAACGGATATTTCGGCCGCATCATGAAGTGGGCTGACGAGTTCAAGAGACTCGAAGTACGTACAAACGCTGATACACCTAACGATGCTAAGAAGGCTCGTGAGCTCGGCGCTGAAGGTATCGGTCTCTGCCGTACAGAGCACATGTTCTTCGGTGAAGGTAGAATCGAAGCATTCCGTGAGATGATCTGCTCCGACACAGTTGAGGAGCGTGAGGCTGCTCTCGAAGTTATCCTTCCTATGCAGCAGTCCGACTTCGAAGCTCTCTATGAGGCTCTCGAGGGACATCCTGTTACTATCAGATTCCTTGACCCGCCGCTCCACGAATTCGTTCCTACAGAAGAAGCTGACATCAAGGCTCTTGCTGACAAAAAGGGCAAGTCTGTTGAAGACATCAAGACACTTATCTCTTCTCTCCACGAGTTCAACCCTATGATGGGTCACAGAGGATGCCGTCTCGCTGTTACATATCCTGAGATCGCTAAGATGCAGACAAGAGCAGTTATCCGCGCTGCTATCAACGTCAACGCTAAGCATCCCGACTGGAACGTAACACCTGAGATCATGATCCCTCTCGTTTGCGAGATCAAGGAGCTCGTTAACGTTAAGAAGGTCGTAGTTGCAGTTGCTGACGAAGAGATCAAGGCTGCAGGCGTCAACATGAACTACAAGGTTGGTACAATGATCGAGATCCCGAGAGCTGCTCTTACAGCTGACGAGATCGCTAAGGAAGCTGAGTTCTTCTGCTTCGGTACAAACGACCTTACACAGATGACATTTGGTTTCTCAAGAGACGACGCAGGCAAGTTCCTCACAGCTTACTATGAGTCTAAGATCTTCGAGTCTGATCCGTTTGCTCGTCTTGACCAGAACGGTGTTGGTAAGCTCATGAAGATGGCTATCGAGAACGGTAAGGCAGTTCGTCCTGACCTCCACCTCGGTATCTGCGGTGAGCACGGCGGCGACCCGACATCCGTAGAGTTCTGCGATGAGATCGGCCTCGACTACGTATCCTGCTCACCTTTCCGTGTACCGATCGCACGTCTTGCTGCTGCACAGGCTGCAATCCGCCATTCGAGGAAATAAGCCACGTAAGTCATATTACTTTATGACCTTGTATATAACTAAAGAGGACGTTATGCGGTATTTCGCGAACGTTCCCGAGTACACAAAAGTCAATGCGTACAAGGACATGAGAATTGATATTTACATTTAAGATATGCCCGGAGCTTTAGTGCTTCGGGCATATTTGTTTCAATTTATCTATTAGGGACGAATGATAAAACTGAGAGGTAACAGATTAGATAACACCCAGGCTAAGGAAAGGTGAGAAAGAAAATTTCATTACTCGTTAACAATTCCATATAGGAATAGCCATGCCTATAAAGTTATAATGAGGGTGCGACACAATTAAATATATCTCCTGTAACGAAATTGGCGTTTGGCAAAAACGTCAGTCTCTCATTCGTTACAGGATGAAATTGTGTCGCAACAATCGAGGCTGACGATTTTCGGTGCGGTAGCTTCGGTTGCCGCACTTTTTTTATGTGAGTAATTGAAATATCAAGGAGGGTAGCCACATGGAAGAAAAGAAGATAAATGAACAAGAAGAACTAAAATCACAGGAAGAATCCGCTACGACCGAGGAGATTAAAACAAATCAAGAGAGTTCCGAGGAAAAACTTCCAAATGCAGAGCCCTCATTAACAGATAAATCATCGACAGACACGATCTCTACTGGCGCTGATGTGGTAGCTACAAAGAAAAAAGTATCAAAAAAGAAATTAGGAATAATTATTGGAATTGTTGGATTTGTTGCCGTAATAGCTATTGTGCTAGTTATTGTATTGATTCCATCTGAATTTGACAAAGTAAAGAAAGAGTGTGTAGAAATTGGTAGCGGTACGGTTACTACTGGCAAAGGATACTTTACTATTGATACAAATCCGGACTATATGTCTGAGATTGGGACGGGTGGTGAATACGAAGATATTGTTAAAGATGCGTTGTTAAACGTGTATCAGGATAACGCAATAGAGGCAATACAATATGCAAATAAAGAATTAGGCTTTCCGGATAGCGTCTATTCGCGTATGCTGAGAACGAATGCCTTGATGGGACGTCAAAGCGAGGAAAACGGTAAATACGTTGTTTCTTGGACATATCACCCGGATGATGGTCTGGTTGTAACATATAGGAAGAAATAATAGCTTAATACTGATTATGAAGTAATGAGGAGAATGTACAATGGAAACTCAGGAACATGTTTTGGCAAAAGCAGATATAAAAAAGGTCTCAAACAAAAAAAGAAAGATAATCAAGATTGTTTATCTTGTTATAGTAGCAGCAGTTTTAATTATTGGATTGATTTCCAGCTCCGGTATTGCTCACCATATAAAAGGTGGAACAAATATTTATGGTGAACACTATCCTGATTCTGATTTTACGTATATTAATTGGTTTGGCGTTGACCTCTATGAGTATGATAGTGCTGTTTTGGTCAGTGAATACACTCATAAATATGTGTATGCTTCGTACATCGAGTACGATCATACTGTACCATATGTCGGAAATATTGTATGGGTATCTGGTATGTTCCTTGTTCTTCTTGGAGCACCTTTTTATATTGATGCTATTCACAAACGTCAATGTAAGAATACAGCACTTACAATTTCTGAGACAAAAATATATGGATCATATAATAGCTTTCTGTTTATGAAGACATTGGAAATGCCAATAGAAAAAGTTGATAATTTGACAACGATTTCCGGTTTGATGGACAAGCTTCGTACTGGTGTGACTCTGGGCGTATGTTCTGCTTCTGGTGTAATTAAAATCCATTTTGTTCATAATGCAGAAGAAGTTGTTTCGGCAGCTATGAAACGCATTAATGAAATCAAAGAAAAAGAAAAAAGTTCTCGTGTAGTTGCTCAGACTAATGCCAATGTACCTGCTTCAACATCTGATAAATTAAAAGAACTGTTGGCAATGAAAGAGTCCGGGTTGATTAACGAGGAAGAGTTTACAAAAAAGAGAGAAGAAATACTATCTAAAATGTAAACCCATATGCGGAGGAACCAAACAAATCCGGTTTCTCCGCTTTTATTATTGTTATTATGAGAAAATCACAAGAAGATTTGGTTCTAACGCAGAAGCAGCCTGCGTGGCTTGACACAAATATCTCGAATTTTGCTTTTGACGAGGAATTTTTTCAAATCATCCTCTTTTATGTATTTTATTCACCATGCCCCAAATACGCAACGCAAGGGCGTACGTTACAGTTTTACGGGTGGAATGACAAACCATGGAAAACTAACAGATATCTAAAAGATAAACTAAAAGGAGATTTGTTTGGTGAAAATAATCATTATTTTCGTGTCGCATCGCAGATATCTGAGTTGCCCGAATCGTTTCATAAAGCAGAATTAGAAGAAAGTTTTTATGAGCATAGAAAGACAGAAAGAGTGGCTTTTCTTAATTGCGAAAGCAATGAATATATAAGCTTGTTTCACCATATCCGGTGTGCTCTGGCTCATGGAAGAATAACAATGTTTGAGGACAACGAAAATCAGGATATTATTTTTGTTATGGAAAACGGCTGTGACAAGGGAAAGGATTTTCAAGTCAAAGCGCGTATGGTTTTAAGAAAAAGCACGCTTCTTCGTTGGGCAAAAATCATTACCGACGGTCCACAGGAACAGGAAAAAGACTATCATCGTGAGGTGTTTCAGGCACTTCTGGAAAACAATCGTCTTCGCCGAAAAGATTTGATTTCCATGTTCAAGGAATCACAATATGTTATTGATAGAGCCTTAGATTTTCTAAAAAAGTCTAATATAATTGTGTATCAAAATCATGGCAAAAACAGTTGGTGGGATGTTTACGCTAATAATGCTGAAAAGTGTTTTGCATAAGACGGGAATAAATGATTGCAATCCTGCGATTTGTTAATCAAAATTGCAATTCTTCCGAATCGTTTTTGAAATGATGAACCATGGCACGGTTCACTGGTGAACCGTGCATTACATTGAACTTATAACACTTGAATTTATTAAGTTGAAAAGATAGTAGTTAACTATAGTAGAGTACTATAAATAATATAAGCAATTATCAGAAACTAATATAAGATTCTCATATATAGTATGAATACTTATCAGTGATCGTCTTACTTCCGGTTATGAAATTAGTTGTAGGTTATGCGATAACCTTTTTTGTTTTTCAACCCAACATAATAATGTTTTCCCAGAATATTGACATTGGCTGTTGCATATTGATGTGCCAGAAACAATCTTAACAAATTAATGGGACACATTCAATAAAAACAAACATAAGTTCTTGACAAAGACGTCTTAGCGTGATATATCTGTGTTCACGTACATCGCTTAACTGCATCTTGTATTCAGAAGATGACAGTAATAAAGTGACCATTTTGCGGACGGATATATAATGTTCAGGCATTTTGATGCCAGGATCCATGACAAGCAAAAGGCACCAACTAGTTTGAGACTTCATTCTTCCATTGAGGACAACTATGTCCGGAAGATGAGTTTCGACGTGTTGGTGTTTTTTTATTATCTGTCTTTTCTATTCAAGATGACTTTTATTTTGCTACGAACTAAAAGAATGGACGTTCATTCTTTTGGTTTAAGGCAAGCATCGCGTCCGTGTACACAAGGACGCAACTTATCGGGCAGAAGCCCGAACCCACTTTTATTTACAGGAGGTGATTCACAATGACAAAAGAGAAAAATAAGACCAAAAATCTTCATATTCGTTTATCAGAAAATGACTTTGAACTTATAAGGAAAAAGGCTTTGTCATCCTATTTGACTGTTACTGATTATGTGACTAAGTGTTGTCTTGAGAAACAGATATTCGTCATTGAAGGTATCGATGAAGTGATACGGCAGCAGAAATATGTTGGCAACAACCTCAATCAGCTCACAAGAATTGCAAACAGCGGGGCGGTAAATGTAGTCGGTCTCGATGAAGTCAAAAACGAATATGCAAAGGTTACAGGGAAACTGAATGAGATTCTCGAACGTGGAAGGTGGCGCTGATGGCAGTGATAAGTATTCTTTCCAACGGAAGTACACAAGGTCATAAACCGCTCAAGAATGTTCTCGACTACTGCATGCAGGAAGCAAAAACAATGAATGACGGACATAAACTCGTGTCAGGGATCGACTGTTTGCCTGAATCGGCATACTCGGACATGATGGCAACAAAGAAGAGATTTGGCAAAACAGGCGGTCGTGAATACTATCACATCCTTCAGTCGTTTGCTCCGGATGAGCTTGTTACGCCGGAAGAGGCCCATAGGATTGCCTGGGAGTATGCTCAGGAACAGTTTAAGGGTTATGAACTGATCGTTGCTACACACGTTGACAGAGACCATATACACTCGCACATCGTGCTTAACAGCGTCAGCCATATTGATGGAAAGAAATATCATTCGGACAAGAATAACATCCTAAAACTACGTGCAGCATCAGATGCACTCTGTATGAAATATGGACTTTCAGTAATCGGAAAGACGGAAAACGGTCTCCGGAAGATGGGAACAAGAGAATACAGAGCGGCATCAAAGGGTGAAAGCTGGAAGATCAACCTCATGGCTACGATCAATCTAGCGATGACAAAAGCCAAAACAAGGAATGATTTCATCAGATTTATGGAGTCGCGCGGATATAAAGTGACGTGGTCTGATACCAGGAAATACATAACTTACACTATCCCGGACGGCAAAAAATGCAGAGATAACAAACTACATCTCAAGAAATATACAAAGGAGATGATGGATTATGAATTCGAAATACGACGAAGAATTAACGAGCTTCATAGGCAACGCAGAGAAGAATCTTATACAGGCAGCAGAACCGACGAAGTGCGTGATGATCTCGGAAGAGAACTGGAAGAGCATCGTCAAGACGTTGGAAGCGCAGTTAAAAGCGATGGACAGGCTTGGAATGTTACTGAACAGAACACTCACAGCAGAGCAGACGTGCAGTTTTATAAATCAAATGACGGATATTCATATCAAACACGAACAGTATTGGATGGAAGAACTGACAGGCGAAGCAAAGACTCTGAAGACGGAATTGGAAGAACAATCGAAGAAAATGATGACAGATCTGACCTCACAGGCTGGGAAAATGAGCGAGCAGTCTGCTACGGATCTGGCCAAGATCAAGATGGAAATGCAAGTTTATTCGGACAGACTGTATCACCGTCTGCTTCTTCCATGCCTTCTTACGACATTGCTCTCAGCGGTGCTTACCTTATGGCTGGTGCTTCAACTTTGACCGAATCACCGCAAGATAAAGACCGTGACGAGAATGAAATTGCACGTGAAAAGGCATCCCACGATGACAAAAAGAAGAAACAACGGCATGACGGACATGGTCCGGTAATGACAATGTAAATCATAGGAGGAATTTTATATGGATAGAATTAAGGCAAATAATATTAAAAATATTCTTATTGAAGAAACTGGCGGGGGTATATATGTTTCTGACCGCGTCTTCGAACGAGAAAAGATGGAAGATTTAGACTATATTTCAGAGCTCATTGCAGAGATGATGCGGTTAAAAAATATAAACAACCAAACTACAGATGTATTGCTCATCAATGAGATAAGAATAGTTTTTCCGGACAGGTTTGTAGAGGCAGCAAACATTATCATGGCTGTTTCATTATTCAAATCGTTCAAAGAACAGGGTTTGCTTACAGAAGATGAATACCTTGAGATTGTGTCCGACAATGAAAAACGCTGGCGAAATCTCTTATACGGTGATAGTATGACTACTAATAAAGTAGTTTAAAACGGGGGTATATATGAGAAGAAAAGTCGCAATTTATGCCCGTGTTTCGACCGAACACGAAGAACAGATATCGGCCTTGGAGAATCAGGTTCAGTACTATTCAGAGCTTTTGGAGCGTCATCCCGAGTTCGAACTCTATGATCGATACATCGATGAGGGCATTACAGGAACATCTGTAAACAAGAGACCAAGCTTTCTCAGAATGATGGAAGATGCAAAAAAGGGGTGTTTCGATTTGATTATTACGCGCGAGGTCTCGCGATTTGCTCGTAATACTGTCGATACTCTTCTTGAAACACGTAAGCTTAAAGCTATGGGCGTAGAGGTATGGTTTACAGAAGATAACATCTGGACGTTTGATGATACCGATGGAGAGATAAAGCTTACACTCATGGCAACACTTGCACAGAATGAGAGCAAGAAGATCTCCACACGTGTTAAAGCCGGTCAGATGATCTCTTTTAAGAATGGCGTTCCGTATGGAAATGGTAATATTCTTGGATACGATAAGCTGCCCAATCATGGCGGATATGTGATTAATAAAGAACAAGCAGAGACGGTTAGATTGATTTATGATCTGTATCTTTCCGGAAAAGGCTTGCGCGCAATACAGTTTGAGCTCGAACAAAGAGGCAGAAAGACGGCGAAAGGATTAAGTCATTGGGATTGTTCTAACATCGGAAGAATATTGAAGAATCCGTTTTATTGCGGAATTCTTGAGTATCGCAAGCAATATGTACCGGATTATCTTGAACAAAAGAAGATAAATAATCATGGTGCAGTAGAACGGATACGGGTTAAAGGAACCCATGAACCAATAGTTTCCGAAGTCGAATTTGCTATGGTGCAGGCAAGAATCGAGAAAAATGTTCAACCAGCGAACAACAAATCCAAAGTCACAGGACGGAAGGAACATGCAGATGTTTGGGGCGAAAAGCTTGTTTGTTGTTGCGGAAGAAAGCTGAATCGCGTGAAGTATCATACGACGAAAGCCGGAGATATAAAGTATGCATATCAGTGTGCCTCTCAAAAAGATACAGGATCTATAAAAACAAGAATAAATAAAGGACTGCCTTTGGATGGGGTTTGCCGTTCTCAATTTGTTCAGGCATGGAAACTGGAGGCTCAAGCATCGGTAATATTTGCTCAATTCTTCAACAATAAAAAAGCGATTCTGCGTGTAGCAAATGCTATGTTTGAGTCGAACGGGATAGTTGAAGGAAAGAAAAACAGCGAAGAAAAAGAACTTAAAAGACTCAATCAGCAAATAGATAAAGCACAAAGTAAGATTGATAAGCTGCTTGATCTTCGATTGTCAGAAGAAATCGACCGCGATGATTATGCCAGAAAAAGAGAAGAATTGGATAAACTCATTGCTCAAGCGCAGGAGAAGATAGCACAAATATCAAAGTATCAGGCGATGGAAGATAGTATAGAAGCTCGTGTTAATGCAATGAAAGAAGTCATTGAAGGACAAAAAGAATACGACTTTACACGAATACCGGAGGATATAATTAGGGCGTTTGTTGATAAAATAGTCGTATATGAAGATTACTTGGAGTGGCACCTGATCTTTGATGAGACAACACAAATGAGACTGTCCTGCACAGGACAAAAAAGAAACCACGAAGTAGTGTTCTTACCGGATACTCCCCTAAATAGCGGGCCTCAGCACAGGCTGCAATCAAGCACAAGGCTTAATAAGAGTCTTTAAGATTCTAATTAATACACCCGGGGCAACCGCTCCGGGTGTTTTTTATCCAAGATTAGTTTTCTGATTTCTCTAATAAAGTTGACAAATGAATATCAAAGTGTATAAATTATTTTATATATTTGTTTGTGTTTGATAAGAATTATATATTTTGTTTATATAAAGAAAGCGCAAGGTATAAGATTATGAAATTCAGACCTGAGATGGAAGTTGTTAGATTTAGCAGCGAGGACGTAATTGCTGCGAGCGGTGGTTTAACTAATGGTTCCAAGATGACATTTAGTAACTTTGGTAATGGCGATTTTACTGATAATAAGATTGATTTTGATTATAGAAGTCCTTCTTACCAATTTACAAGTAGTACTACTGGAGCAGATGTTGTAAGCGCAGTAGGAGCAAAAAGTGATACTGAAATTTGGTCTGGATATAGTGGTAGATATATTAAGATCTCCGACGTAATTGACAGCCTTAAAACCAAAAATGACACGAATAGCGGAACATGGAATTATACTTATGTTTATGACAGTGCTGCTAATCATTTTACAAGAACAAAAGTTAGGTGATGTTCAAATAAAATAATGATTAAAGCTGTGAGTTCTGCTCACAGCTTTTTTTTGCCTCGTTTGGGTGTGGTTGATATAAGAAAGTAACAGGCAGTGGGGTGACAGGCCCGGCAGAATAGGCATGTTATAATGACTTTATCCAAGAGCGTTACTTGGAGCAGATAAATCTTCAGGATAATCGACAATGGGAAATAGGCAATGGAACTGAATCCGATCATTAAGCTAGCTCTGGTAGATATTGATTTCATCGGAAGATATCAACGGCTGTCAGATGAATATAGTGCAGAGAAGGTGCCTTCTAAAGAGCGCCTGGTTTATGTTGACGGGGATGAGGTTTTCGAGATGCTTTCCAAACTGGGATATGAATCATCTTTCGATTTGCGTAAGAAGTTTTTCAAGATCAAAGAAGAACACTTAGGAAACTCTTAGCATAGAATATCATCAGCACTCATATATGTTGAGGTCACAAACAAAAGCGGTAGCCAACGCTCTCCACAGAAACTCCATAATACTTTCACACACGCTTCAAGCAGCGTTGTTATCATGCATTCATAAGATGGAGAAGAATCGTTAATTGAACTTCTCCACGGGAGGATGAATGCTATGAAGAGAGCACTTTCTATGGTGTTGGTTTTCGCGATGATCATACCTATGGCCGCATGCAGGCCGAGCGAAAACGTGATGTTCAATGAAACTACGGCAACCCAATATGAATATAAGTACCAGCGGTATGCAACAATGTCTCCTGAAGAGATTACCGCGGAACTGACGCTTGAACAAAAGGCTGCGCAGATGGTGCAGCCGCTACTCAAGGATCTTAAGATTCAGGGCATGCAGGACCATTGCTACGGAAGCATCTATGGCGATGAAGGAAAATATACTGCTGAAGAGTGGAGCAAGATCGTTGATGACTATCAGAAAGCCGCGATAGAGTCTGAAGCTGGAATACCGATGCTGCTGGCCCAGGATGATGTTCATGGTGTCGGATATTGCAGAGATGCGGTCTACTTTCCTCATAATATCGGCATAGGCGCTGCAAATGACGAGAAGCTCGCTTATCAGATGGGACTCATCACGGCTAATGAAGCCAAGCAGTGCCACCTGATGTGGAACCTTTACCCGTGCGTGGCGCAGTCAAAAGATCCCAGATGGGGCAGAACTTATGAATGTTACAGTTCGGATATCGAGACTATAAAAAGGCTTTCTTCCGCTTACACTAGAGGTCTTGTCGACGGCGGAGTAATAGCGTGCGCGAAACATTTCTTTGGTGACGGCAACGTGGTGTTCGGTTCGGGCGATCATGAAGAATACAGTAACTTAAGCCTGATCGACAGAGGTAATGCCACGCTTACTGAAGAACAGATCAATCAGCTCCTCTCGGTCTATCAGGCACAGATCGATGCAGGCGTCCAAACCATAATGGTCAGCTATTCTTCAGTCAACGGCACTAAGATGCATGAGAACGGCGAATACATCTGGAAGCTGAAGAACGAGATGGGCTTTAAGGGCTTCGTCGTAAGCGACAGCATGGCCATTCAGTACACGTCACCGTCTACTTACGAAGGTCAGGTCATCACGGCGGTCAACAGCGGCATCGACATGCTCATGGAAGGCGAAAAATATGAGCAGGCGAGGAAAATCATTATTGCAAGTGTCGAGAACGGCAAGATTACACAAGAGCGCGTGGACGATGCGGTCACAAGGATAATCAAGGTAAAGAAAGACGCAGGTCTTTTCGACGATCCGTATTGCAAGAAAATAAAGGTCAGCAGTGAAGTTGGTTCAGCTGATTCCAGGGCAGTCGCTGAGCAGCTCGTCGAGAAGAGCCTTGTCCTTATCAAGAATGAAAACAATACCCTGCCGATCAAGGAAGGAAGCAAAGTATTGATCATTGGACCCGCAGCCGATAATTGTGCGGCTCAGTGCGGCGGCTGGACCATGGGCTGGAACGGAAGTCCTTCGACCGGTATCGGAGGCGTTACCACTATTTACAGAGCCTTTCTGGAGAATGCTGATGCATACGGTATCGAAGTCATAACGGATCCGGAGCGCTTCAAAGAAGCCGATGTGGTCATTCTCTGTGTCGGCGAGGATGCTTACGCCGAGTGGTTCGGCGATTCCATGGAGCTTACCCTGATTGGTAATAACGGCCTGAAGAACAATATGAGTGCGGTCAAACAAGCCAAGTCCCTCGGCAAACCTGTTGTTGCCTGCATCATTGCCGGAAGACATCTCTTCCTCGGCAAGTCTTATTATGACACATGGGACAGTGTGGTCATGTGTTATCTGCCCGGCTCTGAAGGCAAGGGCATCTCAGACGTCCTCTGCGGATGTGCTGATTTTACAGGCAGGCTTCCGTCTCCGTGGTATAACTCTCCCAAGCAGATCCTAGGCCTGGAGGAACCTTTATTCGAGAGAGGGTACGGGCTGTCGTATGGGGAAGGGTTCGTGCAGAGGATGGTATAATCATCGTATCGGGAGAGGAAAATTAAGCGATTATCTGATGATAGATTAACTGATACAAGGGAGACATAGAAGATGATTGAAAAGTTTATAGCCTTTTTGAAAGATAACAATTGGAAGATTGAAGAAAACGACACAAAGAGTGATGTTTATTCCAATTCAGTATTAAGTGGTTACGAAAATCTCCCGACTGTTTTTCTTGAATTTTTGCAGAAGTATAAAAGCGTTACTTCAGAGGATGAAACCTGCTTTTTCCTTTGTGTTGATGATTACAGTGGTGAAAGCGACTTGGCTTTCAAATGGAATGAGTTTGAGCTGATGAGTCTGGAAGCTGCCGAAGGTGACAAAGACTGGACGAATGATATTAAATCATGGTGGAAACCTAAGCTTCCTTTCTTTATGTCAGTCGGCGGTGAATATTTATATTATGCGATAGATACAGAAGACGGAGGGACCATATTGAGCGGTTATGAACCCGAGTTTGAGGAAGCAGACAAAGTTGCAGACAGTTTTGAAGATTTCATGTGCAAAGTAATTAATGGTGACATAGTTTTATAAAACTTCAGCAATGTGAACCGTGAAAAGCAAGGGGTTACTTAGAGGAATAGGCAATGACTGATTCAGATGTGTTCAAATCCAGAAAGAATAATAACGTATACCATGTGTACGATGACCGGATCGTTGTTCATTCATCTTCCGTCACTAAAGAAATACCTTTGCCGGTCGATCCTGACAGGTTTATGTACTATCTCAGTTTTGATTATATGTTCTATGCTGGCGAAAAACTCTTTGCCGTAGTTCGTACTATGGGTCTTTATGATAAGAGATTTGAAGTTGATGAAGAAACACTCGAGTTGATAGGACCGCCTATTTCTACAATGTGATGAAATAGGCTGCGGTAATGCGAAAAAGTGGATTTAGAGGTCCTTATGAATATCAACCAACAACTATATGAAACAGCATACAAAATATTACTTTCCATGCTCCCTCAGAGGTTGACTGAAAATGATCTGGATAAGTATCTTCAGGGAGACAGATCTAATCCCAAAGATTTGAAAGAAGTATATAAAGCTTTCATTAGGACTGCGCAGAACTATCAGTTTATGCCTAATGTTATGGAGTGGCATCTAAACTTTAATGGAGGTGCTCTTAAGATGAGAATTGAAGGGAATAAAAGACATCCAGAAGTGAAGGTTTTCCCTGAAATGCCCCCTAATGTTGGTCCCTGCACAGGCTGCAATCAAGCACAAGGGCTGATACAGGTCATATAACTTGAATTAACTAAGCCGGAGGAGAAGATCCTCCGGCTTTCTTTTGGTCATATATTCTCAAAGGGCATTATTCCAATGCCGAGAAAGTATATCTGTCATGTCTCTTTTGCATTTATACTCAAATTGTAAAGGAGAAAATACTATGGCAGCGTTTGACAGAGTCAGAAGCGGCATCCCTGAAATGGATACCGCAATCGATAATATAAGACTTGGCGACAATGTCGTCTGGCGTGTCTCTGATCTGGATCAGTTCAAACTGTTCATGAGACCATATGTTGAACAAGCCATAAAAGATCAGCGCAAGATCATATATTTCAGGTTTGCGAGCCATGAGCCGCTGATAGAAGACTGTCCTGAAGTAAAGACGGTAGTCATTCCGCTGTCTCACAGGTTTGAGACTTTTACGGTTGATATCCATTATGTTATCGAACAGGAAGGCTTTGATGCATTCTATGTTTTCGATTGCCTTTCAGAGCTTCAAGCGGCATGGGCGACAGATCTCATGATGGGTAATTTCTTTAAAGTAACCTGTCCGTTTTTGTTTGTTCTTGATACGGTTGCGTTTTTCCCTATTATCAGGGGAAAACATTCGGTTGATGCGATCAATAAGATCCTAAATACAACACAGCTCTTCTTTGATGTTTATTCTGACAGCAAAAACATTTACGTCCGTCCTGAAAAAGTGTGGAACAGAAATTCCGATACTATGTTTCTTCCTCACACGTATGAGCCTGAGACGGGCAAGTTTCAACCGATATTAGACGGTGTTAAATCCAGCAGATTCTATCAGACATTAGGTCAGGCCCAACGATCTTCGGAAGATCAATATCAGGATTCATGGGACAGGTTTTTCAACCGCACAAGGATCCTTCATGAAAGTCAGGCGGATATTGCGGAAGAGTGCAGCAGAATGTGCAATATCATGATGACCAGAGATGAAAAGATGCGTGAGATGGTGAAAAAGAATTTCACGCCTGAAGATTATTTTGCAATCAGAGATCACATGATAGGCACAGGGATGATCGGCGGCAAGGCATGCGGTATGCTGCTTGCAAGGGCGATAATCAGGAACAACGAGCCTGACATCGCAGAATACTTAGAACCGCATGATTCTTTCTATGTAGGATCGGATCTTTACTACACTTATATCGTCGATAATGATCTGTGGGCTCTTCGGATAAAACAGCGTACTGAAGAAGGATATTTTACGCTTGCTGAAGATTTTGCCAAAAAGCTCATGGAAGGCAGATTCTCCGATGCGATGCGTGAGCAGTTTCTGCGGATCATTGAATACTATGGACAGGACCCTTATATCATCAGGTCGAGCAGTATCCTGGAGGACGGTTTCGGGAATGCTTTTGCCGGTAAATATGAATCGGTTTTCTGTGCAAACAGAGGTTCACTTGAAGAGCGCCTGGAAGAGTTTGAGAATGCGATAAAGACTGTATATGCAAGTTCAATGAGTCTTTCTGCTTTGGATTACAGAAAGAGAAGGGGCCTCGATAAAAGAGATGAGCAGATGGCGCTTCTCATACAACGAGTTTCAGGTTCTTATTATGGCAGCTATTATATGCCTTGCGCAGCAGGCGTCGGATACTCTTATAGTCCTTATAGGATCATGAAGGATTCTGATCCCGCATTGGGAATGTTAAGACTAGTAATGGGTCTTGGCACTTCAGCCGTTGACAGGACGGAAGGGTCATATCCGAGAATAGTAAATCTTGATATGCCGGAGAAGTCCTCTTATTCGTCGTCTGCTGATAAGCACAAGTTCTCTCAGGGTAAAGCTGAAGTTATCAATATGACGACACATCAGCTCGAGAAACTGTCATACGATATGCTTGAGCCGGTTATCCCGAAGTATCTCGAAAATATATTGCTTGAGCACGATTACGATGCCGAATCCAGACTTCGTGAGATGGGCAGGCCGAGACAGATCAAGTTCATCTCATGCAAAGGGCTTGTTGCCAATAAAAAACTCATGGATCAAATGAAGAGGATGCTTCATTGTATCCAGGAAGAATATGACTATCCTGTTGACACGGAGTTCACGATCAATATCTCTGATAATGGTGATTACTCCATCGATCTTCTTCAATGCAGACCTCTTCAGGTGCAGAAAACATCAGGCGGAACGGTCATACCGGAAGGTATCTGCGAAGATAGTATCCTGCTTGAGAATAAGAGCTCTTCTATGGGTCTTTCAAAGGCATCTGAACTGGACATAATCGTCTATGTTGATCCCGTGAATTACTACAATATGCCGTATAGGGACAAGCATGCCGTTGCAAGGCTTATAGGTAAGATCAACTGGCATTATAGAGAGTTAAATAAGCACATGATGCTTATCGTTCCGGGCCGGGTCGGAACAACATCTCCCGAACTCGGAGTCCCCACTTCTTTTGCTGATATAAGCGCTTTTGAGATCATTTGTGAGACCGAAGAGACCCAGGCCGGTTATAATCCCGAACTGTCTTACGGCAGTCACATTTTCCAGGACCTTGTCGAGGCTGAGATCCTTTATACTGCAGTGTTTAATAATGCGAAAACAATTCGCTTTCATCCTGATAAACTTCAAAACTGTCCGGATGTTATAAGTGATTTTGAAGGTGCGGAAGATCTATCTGATATAGTCCATGTTTACGATGTGTCGGGAATAAACTGCAAGGTCTATAACGACATTGCAAATGAGCATCTGGTGATTACGTGCTGATGAATATGGAATGCATTTGGACAAACGGAAATGATGAGGTGTTCCAGAGGTTTTACCTCAAGACCGAAGAATACTACAGCGAGATAGTGGGCGGTAAAAAGAACAGAACAGGTTTTATCCCATACAATCTGTCTGAGAGTATTTCTGATGTGCTATTAGCTTATGCTGATGGTAAAGCTGTAGGCTGTGCAGGCCTTAAAAGATATTCTGATCAGGATGTCGAGATCAAACGTGTATGGGTAGATCCTGAGTGGAGAGGAAAGCACATTGCCACCGGCTTGATGGACCTTATTGAAGATAAGGCAAGGCAGATGGGATATAAAAGAGCGATCCTTCAAACGAGACCTATCATGCCTGATGCGGTCTGCTTATATGAAAGCAGAGGATATGTACTGATTGATAATTATCCTCCATACGATAATTTAGAAGGTGCCATTTGCATGGCACTGTGCTTATAGGAGTTTTTATGGTTACATGCATGGACGTTAATAATCTGAAGCTGGACGGGATGGAACTCGTTGCAGGTGAGAGCGGACTGAAACGAATGGTTTCATGGACGTATCTTGTTCAGACCAAACCATATGATGAACACATGAACAGAGGTAATTTTGCCCTGATAGTCGTCGACTATATCCGCTTTGATTTCAAAGAGGTCAGAAAGGCGATGGATGAACTGAATGAGCTTGGTATCTCTGGACTTGCAGTATCGGTTGTTGACGACAAGGAACCCATCCCGAAATCGATAATAAAAAGAGCAAATGAATTGTGTCTTCCGCTTTTCAATGTCAGATGGAAAGGCGCATCTTTTGTCGATATTTCGCAGAGTATCGGAAACCTTATTCTTGAGACTAATATCATGAACAAACGCACCGGCGATTATCTTTATAATCTCCTGTTCGGATACAACATTAACGACAGATATGTTCAGAAGATCTCAGGTCAGTTCGGATTTGATTTCAACAAGCCGTACAGAGTAGGCATCATTGCCGTGGACAGAACTTACGGCATCAATCTTGAACAGGATGAACATCTTTATGAGTACTATGCGAACTGTCTTAATTCCGAAGTCATTAAGATGGAAGGCCGTCCGATGTTCATGAAGTTTCTCAATAAATTCGTTCTTCTTTTCGAAGCAAAAGAGAATAAAGAGATAGAACATGAGATCGAGAGAATGCTCAGAAAACTTGATGACAAACCCGAGTTCAAAGGTATTATCAGCAGCACATGCATACTCGGTACTCCTTACACAGACCCCAGTAAATTCGGTCAGAGTTATCAGGAAGCGAAAAGTCTTATCCCCAAAAAAGATTATCTTCCGAATCCCAGGAAAAAGAAGGTCTTAAGTGCGAGTGCAATGGGAATTTACAAGTATATGTTCCGAGGTAACGACCAGAGGGAGATACTTGCGTACTGCAATAACAAGTTAAATAAACTCGAAGAATATGATCATGCGAATGGTACTTTTCTGCAGGAAACTCTGCTTGCATATTACATGAACGGCTTTAACAGTGCGAAGACAGCTGAGGCACTTTTCATACACAGAAATTCTCTTATCAACCGTTTGAAAAAGATCGAAGAACTCTTGGAAATCGAGATCTCAGACTACGTTGAATACCTTGATTTATTGAACTGTATACTCGTGAAAAGACTGATGTTTTTGTGATATCAGACTGTGCATAGTGTTCAGTATGAGTGTGCGGTTTGCACGTTGTAAACGCACGGTTACTTTCCTAAAATTCGTCACAAGAAAAGGCACAGTGAAACGATAGTTTCGAGGGAGCCTTTCCTTAATGGAAGGCATTTTATTGTGACAAGGAGGAGTAACAATGAAAAAGAACAAATTCGGAAAGAGCGTTTTGACAACGGCAATCGTATCATCCATGGGATTGTTTGCTTTGGCAGGATGCAGCACGGGAGCTGCAGCAACAACAGCAGGCGAGACCGGTGGATCCGCATCAGGCAAGGAGGTCTTAAGAGTTGGAATGGAGTGTGCATATGCTCCTTTCAACTGGACGCAGGATGAGGAGACCACTCCTGACGGCAGCAAGGCTGTTAAGATCTATGATTCAACGTTTTATGCATATGGATATGACGTAGCGGTATCACAGATGATCGCAGACCAGCTCGGTATGGAGCTTGAGATACACAAAGTAGAATGGTCTTCGATCGGTATCTCACTTGACGCAGGCGATTACGATTGCATCATTGCAGGTATGGGCCGTACAAAAGAAAGAGAGATGTCCTACTCATTCACAACACCTTACTACTACAGAGATAACTGCATCGTAGTTAAGGCAGACGGAGCATATAAAGACGTCACAGGTCTCTCACAGCTTGCCGGTACAGGTTGTAAAGTAACAACACAGCTCGGAACAGGCTGGATCCCGCTTCTTGACCAGATCGACGGTGCTGTAACAGGTTCCAATTACGAGACAACCTCAGAGTGCTTCATGGCAGTTTCAAACGGTGTTGCAGATATCTGTATCGTAGATCTTCCTACAGCTCAGTCAGCACTTCTTACTAATAAGGATCTTAAGATAATTACATTTGATGAGAATGACAGTTTCTCAGGTGATGAAGAGATGGTAAATGTCTGCATCGCAACAAGAAAGAGCGATACGGCATTGAGAGATAAGATCCAGGGTGCAATGGATGCATTGGGCTGGAGCGACAAGGCTAAGATGGATGATCTTATGGCAAAGGTGATCGGTCAGCAGCCGGCAGCGAGCAGTGCTCCTGTTGAAGCAGAATTGATGATCGACATTGCCATTTTCGGCAAAGAAGATTATTTCATCGCGTAAACACCGATAGCGGAATAGCAGCAGTCACATACTAAGTTTTAATTCACCTGCCGGGAAGAAGATCCTTCCCGGCGGGTAATCTGAAAAGGATGATGACTATGGGACTTTTAAATTATGACTTAACTAATCCTCAGACATCCATTGAGTGGATGATCTACTTAACAGGTAAATACTTAAAGATGTTCCTGGATGGAACATGGCTGACACTTTATATCGCGGTATTAGGTACAATCTTCGGTTTCATTCTCGGATATATCGTAGGTATCGTTCAGGACATGAAGACCGGACTTGGTGATAACCCGGTAAAGAAAACTCTTGTAAGGATCTTAAAAGTGATCGCAGCGGCTTATGTGGAAGTCTTCCGTGATACTCCTATGATCGTTCAGGCCATGATCATCTACTACGGCATCAGACAGCTGGGCGTAAATATGGCTCCTGTATTTGCAGGAATTCTCGTAACTCTTCTTAATACAGGTGCATATATGGCAGAGACAGTAAGAGGCGGTATCGGATCGATCGATCTCGGACAGAGAGAAGGTGCATGGGCAATGGGTATGTCACCCATGAAGACCATGATCTACATCGTTCTTCCGCAGGCATTCAAGAACATTATTCCTGAGATGGCAAATACATTCCTTACCAATCTCAAGATGACATCTGTCCTCAACGTAATTGCGGTTCAGGAATTGTTCATGGCGGCAAAGACCGTAGGCGGCAACTACTACAAATATTTCGAGAGTTACCTTGTCATTGCAGTCATATATTTCGTTCTGTGCTTCGTATTCAATAAGATCTTCAATTTCATGGAGAAGAAGCTCAAAGGCAAGAAGGATTACGCACTGGCTGTCGAGTATATGGACAATCAGTAAGGAGGAGAAGTTATGGGTGCTACAGTTATCAGCATTAAAGATCTCAGTAAGTCTTTCGGCAAACATGAAGTTTTAAGAAAGATCGATATGGAAGTCAAAGAAGGCGAGATCATCTGCATAGTAGGATCATCCGGTTCGGGCAAATCAACACTTTTAAGATGCATCAACAAGCTCGAAAAACAGACTTCCGGCAACATCTTTTTCCGCGGCAAGGAAGTAAGAGATGTGCAGCGTGAAGTAAATGAATACCGGGCTAAGGTCGGCATGGTTTTTCAGTCGTTCAACCTCTTCAATAACATGACTGTTCTTCAAAACTGCATGCTCTGCACAAGAAAGGTTTTGCATCTTTCAAAGGAAGAGGCTTTCGACAGAGCAATAACACATCTTAAAGAAGTCGGAATGGCTCCCTTCATCAACGCAAAACCGGACCAGCTGTCAGGCGGACAGAAACAGAGAGTCGCCATCGCAAGATCGCTCTGCATGAATCCTGAAGTCCTTCTTTTCGATGAACCGACGTCGGCATTGGATCCTGAGATGGTAGGCGAAGTATTAAATGTTATGAAAGAGCTTGCAACTACTGGCCTTACGATGATCATCGTCACTCACGAGATGGCATTTGCAAGAGATGTATCGACCAGAACGATCTTCATGGACAGAGGCTATGTTGCAGAGGATGCGCCTCCTTCGGAGCTTTTCAGCAATCCGAAGAACCCGCGTACTAGAGAATTCTTAAGCAGATACCTGGCGGGATAAACAGGAGGTAAATAAATGAAAAGATTTGTTGTTACATTTGCAAGAGGATTCGGTTCAGGCGGTAAGGAGATCGCTTCGACACTGGCACACGATCTTGGCATTCATTGCTACGAAAACCGTATCCTTACACTCGCAAGCCAATTAAGCGGACTCGATGAGAAACTCTTCAATGAGGTAAATGAAAAGGTCAGATCAAACGGCGGTTTCACGAGCTTTATGAAGGGACTTCCGAGATCCAGAAACTACATCGCGAAGAACGAGAAATTCGTATCCGATGACAAGCTCTTCGAATACCAATGCGAGATCATAAATAATCTTGCAGATCAGGAATCATGCGTAATCGTCGGTAAGTGTGCAGATTACGTGCTAAGAAGCAGAGAAAACGTGGTGAGTATCTACATCGAAGCGCCCCGGGCATTTTGCAGACAGAGGGTAATCGAGCACATGGGTGTTACGCCGGAAGTGGCGGATGCGACCATTACACAAACAGATAAGTACAGAGCTGATTACTACGCTTATTACACACACGGCAATTACTGGACCAACCCCGTCAACTACGACATGACGTTAAACAGCGAAAAGGTCGGTATCAAGGATTGCGTAAAGATCATCGAACAGTTCCTGATCCTTAAAGGATACATAACTGAAGATGAGATCGGTCAAAAGACCAAAAACGAAAAGAAATAACAGGGGGCTGATAATATGAAACTTGCAGACACAGGACTTACGGCACAGGATATCAAGGACAAGGTCCAGAAATATATGATCGAGACATACGAGAGATTCGATTTTCTCGCAGAGACGGCTAAGGATCAGTACATCTACGACGAGAACGGTGAAGCATATCTTGATTTCTATGCGGGCATCGCCGTTAACTCGGCAGGAAGCTGCAACGAGAAGGTTGTAGCCGCAGCAGTAGAGCAGACGAAGACCTTGATGCACACATTCAATTATCCTTACACGATCCCTCAGGCTCTTCTCGCAGAGAAGGTTTGTGAGACTATCGGAATGGATAAGATCTTCTACCAGAATTCCGGTACCGAAGCCAATGAAGCCATGATCAAGATGGCACGTAAATACGGTATTGAAAAATACGGTCCTAACCGTTATCACATCGTAACTGCAAAGATGGGATTCCACGGAAGAACTTTCGGTTCAATGTCAGCCACAGGTCAGCCCGGCAACGGCTGCCAGGTCGGATTCGGTCCTATGGCATACGGCTTCTCATATGCTCCCTATAACAATCTGGAGGCATTTAAAGATGCATGTACCGAGAATACGATCGCTATCATGATCGAACCTGTACAGGGCGAAGGCGGAGTCCATCCCGCCACAATGGAATTCATGAAAGGACTCCGTGAATTCTGTGACGAGAAGGGAATGCTTCTCCTGATCGATGAGGTTCAGACAGGCTGGTGCAGAACCGGCAAGGTAATGAGCTTCATGCATTATGGAATCAAACCCGATATCGTTTCAATGGCAAAGGCCCTTGGCGGCGGTATGCCGATCGGTGCTATCTGCGCAAAGGCGGAAGTTGCAAAAGCATTCTCGGCAGGCTCGCATGGAACAACATTCGGAGGACATCCGGTAAGCTGCGCTGCAGCTCTTGCACAGGTAAATGAATTGTTAGACAGGGATCTCGCAGGCAACGCAGAAAAAGTCGGCAACTACTTTATGGAAAAACTTAAAACTCTTCCTCATGTTAAGGATGTAAGAGGCCAGGGCTTACTTGTTGGTGTTGAGTTCGATGATTCCATCAATGCCGTTGATGTTAAACATGAATGTCTCCACAGACATCTTCTTATCACGGCAATAGGCGGTCACATTATCCGTATGGTACCTCCGCTCATCATTACAGAGGAAGATTGTGATAAGGCATACGACATCATCAAGGCTTCTGTGGAGGCTCTGGGTTAAGGAGGCGTTAACATATGAAGCATTTTTCTTTTTCGATACCCCAAAATGTGTATTTCGGCTGGGGTTGCCTTAATGATCTTACTTCCATAGCAGATAAGACCGGTGCAACGAAAGCATTCATAGTCTCAGGACCGCATCTTATGAAGGCAGGTTATGTAGACATGTGTGCGGAGAAATTAGCACAGGCAGGAATTCCCAGCGAAGCCTTCACGGAGACAGAGGGGAATCCGTCAACGGATACAGTCGAAAAGGCAGCTTCTATGTTCAAGGGCAGCGGTGCAGACCTGATCGTTGCATTCGGCGGAGGTTCACCTCTTGATGTTGCAAAGGCAGTAGCGGTATTAGGAAGCTACGGCGGAAAGATTACAGATTACGAGGGTGTTGGCAAAGTCCCGGGTCCGGTAGTTCCGGTGATCGCAATCCCCACCACCGCAGGAACAGGTTCGGAGGTTACATCCTTCTCTGTAATAACCGACCATTCAAGGAATTATAAGCTCACGGTAGGAAGCACTTATCTTTTGCCTTCTTATGTGATACTTGATCCTGAACTCATTACCACAGTTCCGCTAAAGACATCTGCTTATTGCGGAGTGGATGCTCTGGTACACGCATTGGAAGCATATCTGTCACTGGCTTCGTCTCCTTTCTCAGATATGATGGCGCTTCAGGCATTAGAGTTAATCGGTTCTAATATCAGAGACTACGTTGCAGACCGGAAGGACCGTAACGCTGCTGAAGGAATGCTGCTAGGCTCACTCTTTGCCGGCATCGCTTTCTCTCACGCGAGACTCGGTGACGTTCACGCAATGAGCCATCCGGTCAGTGCATATTTCGATGTGGCACACGGACTTGCAAATGCAGTATTGCTCCCGGTAGTCGTTGAGTTCAACGCGCAAACTGACACCGGAAAATACTACGAGATATACTGCCGTGTTGCAACAGATCCTGTTGCAAAAACAGAATTCAGATCCGAGTATCTTGCTAATGAATTACGCTTCCTGAACACATCACTCGGCATACCGGGTTCACTGAAAGAAGTCGGAGTCGACAGCAGCAGATTCGAAGCAATGGCTGAAGATGCTATGAAGAGCGGCAATATAGCAGTCAATCCCAGAAAAACAACCACGGAAGATATCCTGAGTCTGTATCATCAGGCTTTCTGATATCAGGTATTAAGCAATTAGTTAAGGGCGTGTCTTTTGTGAAGTGAAGTCTCGAAATTTGTCCAACTTCGAGGGTTCATTTCATTTACGACACGCCCTTTACATAGATTAACCTTTAAACAATGTGGAAAACTTGATCGAATGGTTTCAACTTTGAGAAAGCCGCGATAGAGTCTGAAGCTGGAATACCGATGCTGCTTGCCCAGGATGATGTTCATGGTGTCGGATATTGCAGAGATGCGGTCTACTTTCCTCATAATATCGGCATAGGCGCTGCAAATGACGAGAAGCTCGCTTATCAGATGGGACTCATCACGGCTAATGAAGCCAAGCAGTGCCACCTGATGTGGAACCTTTATTCGAGAGAGGGTACGGGCTGTCGTATTGGGAAGGGTTTGTGCCGAGGGTGGTATAATCATCATTTAAATCGCGTTTAACTGTATCGAAAAGCTCGAAAAATACACCTCTTTCGATACAAGCTTGCACTTTGGTGTATCGAAAACCACTTCAGAATACCCCGTTTTCGATACAAATTCGCGTTTTTGTATCGAAAACCTCATAAAAATCCCCCTTTTCGATACAGCATCTCACTCCGTTGTATCGAAAACACATAAAAAACAAGCGTTTTCGATACAGCATCACGCTTTTTATATCTTCTGCTCCCACTGTCATTTTCACACTCTCTGCACAATGATCAATTTCTTGACAAGTAAACTTCGCAATGCTATTATTCAAATTGCCAAGTATACTTGTCATAAAACTTACAACAGGAGAAATAGGAAATGGATAAAGATGAGATTTTAATGAAGAGCCGTATGGAGAACAAGGGGCGTGATATGCCCAAGATAGAAGAGGGCAAGAATTCGGCGAGATTTGCGATAATAATCGGATTTGGCTTCATACTTATCATGGCATTCTTGAGCCTTATCGCACACAGTAAGATGATCTATGGTATTGTGGCTACAGAGTTTTGTATTGTTTTCGCAATGAGTCTCTACAATGCCATCAAGAAGAAAGAACGCAAATACATCATCATGACACTCACGAACGCCATACCGTTTGGTATTTTCACGTTTATGACGGTCTGTGAGATCTTTAATGTCTATCCATGAGGTAAGAGCAATGGATGATTCACTGGTATTAAAGAACAGATTAAAGGAATACCGCAAGGAGCTGAATCTGTCACAGGATGAGCTGGCGAAAATGGTCGGCGTGTCAAGAAACACAATAAGCTCAATCGAGACAGGGCAATTCTGTCCAACAGCCAAACTTGCGTTGGTAATCTGTATAGCACTTGATAAGAAATTTGAAGACATATTCTATTTCTAATAGAGTATTAGGAGCATTGAAAATAAGGGGATAAAAATATGGACAACATTTATGATACAGAAGCTCTGAGAGAAGAACTGAGAAAGATCAATCGCACGATCCTGAGCAATAAAAAGCACGTGAGGAACTGATGTCCGAGAACAAATACGGTATCAGACAACCTCCGATGCCATCATTCATTATGCTTTGGGTTCTCTGTGCGTTGATCGTAACGATTACGGTTTTTGCTATAGTTAACCATGGTTCGCTATTATTGGATTTGGGTTTTGGCGTACCAATGACTATCGGTGTCACTTTATTGAATCTTTTAGTGTACTTACCGAGAGTCAGAAAGATGAGAAAAATAGACACCGAGAACAAAGAGCTCTATGCACAGTTACATGAGATAGAAGAGAAGTTAAAAGCGCTTGAAAGTTAATAAATAACGTCGCGGAAAGCGTCCGGCCAAACCTCTCGAAAACTGTTCGAACACATATGCCCAAAAGTGCGCAATAACTCGTATTTACAAATTGCTTTTACTTTTTTAGTATGAGGTGAATCTAAAATACGTGGAGGCGTTTTTATGAAGAAGGTTGTTTCGGTTCTTCTTATTGCTGCTATGTGCCTTTCGTTTGCAGCCTGCGGCAAGAAGGAAGAAAAGAAGAAAAAGAAAGACCGCGACAGGGACCGCGACGAAGATGAGAATTATGAGACCGTGATCACTGATGAGACGACAGAGGATACTCCGATCGTCATCGATGAGACAGAGCCTGCTAAGTCTGATAAGGAGTTACCGCTCGGAGGCATTTGCAGTTCTGTTTCGGAAGGCAGATTCTGGGTTACTTATGCAAATGAAGATAAGGTTTATAAGGGCCTTGCTGATGTGGATGGCAACATTCTGTTTTCTGAACAGGATAGTTCATATGATACAATCTGCTCTGATATGAAGGGCGGTGCCGCATGTCTTGTATTAAACAGTCTGACAGTCAGTGATTCACAAGACATCATTATCGTTGGTGCAGACGGCACCGAGATCAAGAGATTCACAAGTACTGAAGAAGCAAAATATAAGATCTTTGGTGCTGACAAAGGTATTTTCCTTATTTATGAGAATAATTCCGGTTTCGGCGGAGTTTCCAATAAGATCAATGTCGTAAATGCCAAGGGCGAGATCACGGCATCTTATGATTTCGGACAAAACCGTCCTGATTCCAGATACGTATTTAAGGCAACTGACGGCGTATTATGGTATAAGGATCTGCAAAATCGTAAGATCTATGTTTTCCAGACCGGCGTATCGCAAGTTGTATGTGCAGAATATGAACCCGGCAAGAATTTCTATTTTGTTGAAGGCAACCTTATTGCCAACTATATCGAAAACAATGAGTATTTCACCCGAGTAACACCGATCAAGACATATTCAAGCGATGCCGATCTGGCACAGGCATTAAAAGACGTACAGAGCGTGCAGGATATCGATCCCAAAGATAGGTTTACGTTTGCATATTGCGATAGAGGTTATATTTACTTCCTTAGTAATGGAGAGTTCGGCTGGTCTAACACCAAGATCTACGATCTTAAGAATTCGAAGTGGGTCAAGTTCCCTGAATACCCTTCCGGTGTTTCTATGACCAGTGCAAAATTAGACAACGGATATGCCTATTACACAATGTTGGGTGCTGACAACAAGGACTATTATGTTGTTGCGGACACTGACGGTAAGCCGCTTTATGAACCCAAGCCCTATGACAGTGGCTTTGCACCTGTTTACATTGATAACGGCAATATGGTCTGCTACAGCGGCGTTATATTAACTACCGGTGAGGCAGTAACATATGATAAGCTTCCTTCAGGTTTCAAGTTCAATGCTGATTATATTTTCGCTCAGCAAAATGTGTATACTTATGGTATCTACAGACAGTATGTTGGTGGTATTTGCGAAGGCTTTTACGCACCTTTCAACGGTAATGGTGCGCAATCGCTCCTGGCTTTGGATGGAAGCAAAGAGATCAAGACTGTAAAGGTCAACAAGTAAGATTAACGGATAAAGTTAAAACTAAATGGCCGGAGTCCTGTGGGCTCCGGCTTTTATTTGCGCTGGCGCACCTTTTAGACAGCGAAAAAGCGGGATTTGAAGGCTTGCAAAATCGAGTGTAGTCAAGTCCAAAGTTTTGTGTAAATTCAATCCTTAGTAACGTCATATTTAATAGAGAAAAGTTTTGCTTCCTTGGCGTCATCACCGGTCCTGATGTTGAGTTTATGCTTCGGAACAAGTGAAGTGTAGGCAACTGAAAGTACTGTCGTTCTCGGATCTCTTCCAGGGTCTCCGAAAGTATAGAGCTGCTTGTTAACAAACTGCAACATCAATCCTCATTAATCTGTATTTATAGTATCCTGATACAAATGGAACGGGTTAAGATCAAGGAAAGAGGTAAGCGTCCATGGGTAAGAAGATAGCGTGTATTGCAGTGGTTTTGGCTTTGTTGGTATCTGTTTTCGGGTGCTCGAAAAAAACGATGGAGCTGGACCCGCAACTGGAAGCCAACCTCAAAGGCATAGTAAAAATGGGCGTCTACCACGAAGTCTATACAAAATACGGGCTTGAGCCCGGCATAACTGTCGACAAGATCGACGCCCGCGATGCTTCGGTAAATGATTATTACCAGATCTTATTTACAGCCACGGGTTCTTATACGGTCGTCGCCGATAAGGATGAGTTATACACCGGAACTTTTACGATCGACGGTCACTGGGAAGCTCACGGCGGCGGGACAGGCGAATGCAAGCTCACCGCTCCAAAGAACGGTTTAAAGACGTTGACGGAAAACCCTGTTGTCCTGGAGACAGAAGCGGCAACGGACACGACCACCACAACTGAACCGACTGAGCCCTCAATCTATCAGCCGCTTTTGGATTATATCAGTGCGAACACATCTTCAATGGGCAGGCTGTTAGGAAAGGTCTACGAGAGCGACGTAAATCAGGACGGCAATCCGGATCTGTGCGTTACCGTTACATATGGAAGCGGAATGATTTCGAGCGCCATCGTGGTCTATGACGTTAAGAACGATAAGGGATACATCCTGGATGAGCGCATGACCTGCGATTATGAGATCTTAGGTGCCGATAAAGATCTTGTTGCAGTTTGCAGGACTCAGTATGGCAAAGATGCGAAAACATATGGCGTGCTCGCGATCGAAGACGACAATCTCGTCTTTGTTGAGAATGAGGAAATCGGCGCGACAACGCCTGTGAGAAACGGGTAAGTAAAGCTTCGCCAGCCTTATAGCGCAGTACTCGAAAAATATAACTTTAACTAAAACAGCGCCCTAATTACACATCCATCGTATAGTAATTCGCATCTTCTGTTCCGCTCTTGTCGTAACAGAAGATCTTGTTCTCTTCGCGGTCTAAAAGACAGTTATAGCAAGTCCAGAACTGTTCGAATTTGGTATCGTCAAGAGCAGGATAGTCTCTTGCCCAGAGGTCATTGGTGCCGCCGATGTTGTTATAAGGCATGTCCCAGTCGCCCTGCTTCTCGCGCTCGGCATCGGTCATGCCGAAGTATTGGACTGAGAACTTATTGGTGCACTGGAAGGTCACATCGCAGTGATATAACTTGCCGTCAAGCCTTACGATGGTCCATTCGTGAGCTGTAGTGCAATCCTTAGTAAGACCACTGACTGATATCGCATCGACTCCGACCTGAAGAAGGAGATAAGCATAAGTGCCGGCGATCTCTTGGCAGATGCCCTTGTCGGTCATGAGAGAGCGGTAAGGGGAGACGCCGTAGCCTTCAGCCGAACGGTAGTTGTCAGCGCCAACCGCGTCGTAATCGTAGTCGATCCTTGCAGATTCAGAGAGGTATAGCGCGAGAGCCTTCTCGAGCTCGCTGTCGTCTGACAAAATACAATTCTCGATCAGCGTCTCGACGCGCGCTTTGAACTCGTCGACCTTCTTAAGATATTCATCCTTGGGAATACTGTAATACAGCTTATATACGCCTTCGCTGACTACAGGGAAAGAGTCCTCTGAATTGTAGCAGTACTCACTGACAATGGGCAGGCATGACCTTGCTATGTCCTGGAACTTAAGCAGCCATTCCCCCTTGCTGCACTCCACGGAATCAGCGCCGGCGAGAATTGCGTCGCAGTATTTGAAGTAGTCTTCCTTAAACTGCTCGCCGTACTTGTCGACAAACATTTGCGAGATGACGTGAGGGTTGAATGTGTGATCGTATGCATTCGAAGCCGTCTCAACAGCTGAAGACGAAGACTCCGAAGCGGACTCAGATACAGATGAAGAACTCTCCAAAGAAACTTCACTGTTAATTGGTTTAACCGCCCAGGAACATGATGTGAAAGCTACGAGGGCGGCTATAGTACCTGCTGATATTATCAGTCTTTTATTCATTTTTTATTTCCGGATATCCTTGTGTATACTACTCCGTTTTCAAGGCCCTTGCCGTCAGTCTTTATGATAGCCATCTCTTCAACTGTAACGAGTTGAAAACCTTCGTTGATAAGGGCAGGGACGATCTTCTCCGTGGCATCTGCAGTTGACTTGTAGAGGTCATGCATCAGTACGATGTCGCCGTCTTTGACCTTGCCTATTACCGCATTGCAGACTTTGGTGCAGTCCTTGCTCTCCCAGTCACGGGAGTCGACGCTCCAGAGAATGATAGGGCAGCCGCAAGTCTTCTTAAGTGTATCGTTATATCTTCCTTCCGGAGGTCTCAAATATACGGAAGGCTTGCCGGAGATCCTAATAAGTTCGTCATCTGTGCCTTTGAGCTTCTCCTTGATCTTTTCCTCGGAGAGCTTGGTCAAAACGTTGTGGTTATATGTGTGGTTGCCCTGCTGGCAGCCGAGTGCCGCCTCGCGCTTTGCCTGGTCTTCATTCCAGGAGATACGGTCGCCTACAATGAAGAAAGTTGCTTTCTGGTTGTACTTTTCGAAAACGTCGAGGATCTGATCCGTGTAGACGGAAGGGCCGTCGTCGTAAGTCAGAGCTACCATTTTCTTGGTACCGTCTACCTCGCGGCATACATTGCCTTCATCGTCGAAATAGTAGAGGTGGTTCTTTTCGTAGGCTCTGCAGTTCTTGAGCATCTTGCCGCCGATAAAGCCCCTCTTGGAGCCATCAGTATCTTCAATGATGCCGTCTAAAGCAACACCAGTTTCCTGATCGAAGCAGTATGTGTCATCGCCGTCTTCTACCATTCCTTTGACCATGAGACCTGTATCCTTGGCGAAAAAATAATCCTTGCCTTCAACAGTCGTAAGGCCTGAAGCAGCTACACCGTCTTTTCCGGAGTAGTACATGCCTTCTGAAGTTTCGATCCAGCCGGTGAGCATCTTGCCTGTCTTAGGATCGAAATACTTATGTACATTATTGATCTGCTGGTAGCCGTACAACATGACTCCGTCGCCGTCGAAAAGATAATTGCTTCCTTCAATCTGCTTTTCGCCTGTAGCCATGAGTTTTGTTTCAGGATCGAAATACCTGACAGCATTATTCTCCATGTGCTGCATGCCGGTCATGGGCTTACCTGTAAAATCGTAATAGTAAGTACCTTCTTGTGTCTCAACCAGTCCTCTTTTTACAAAGAACACCTCGTAAGCTGCAAATCCTGCCACCAAAAGCGCGGCAAGTCCTAAGACTATGCCAATAATAAGTTTCTTATTCATTGCTAATGCCTTTCTGTTAATTTCCTATTAAACCCGCTGACAAGTCTATCATGGCAATCGAAAATTGTGCGTGATTTTCGTGTCATTTAGAATATATTCGGCTTACAAGTCGGTTAATGTTCAAATTCCTTGTTATTTCTTACAGTTCTGCCCATTCTGATTTGTCTTTCTGATATTCTATAAATGAAGCGCACATACCGCGCCAAAAGGAATAAGGGAGGATAGAAAGATGAAGAAGCTAAGAAGTATTGTATCTGCAGGGTTGGTTTTTGCGATCTGCTTATCAGTTGCTTCGTGCAACGGGGCAGGTGAGAGCACTACCGAATATACTACCTATGAGTCACCTACAGTCATAACCGAGATCGTGGAGCCGACAGAGATCGAGACAGAGGCAACAACCAAGCCAACTGTTGATCCGTGGGGAAAAATCTATGTTGCTACTGAAATCGTCGGTGCAACGGCGATTGCTGATAAGGTCCTTGATAAGACGACCGATGAAGTCTTGTACGGGCAGGATATTCATGAGTTTATGCATAAGGGGGCCGCTTTTACAGGTGATAAGAGCCACCGCATCATGATACCCGACGATGGCTATAAGATCGAAGGCTGTGAATTCAACAGGATCTATCTCTGGACGGAGAACGATATCGTGAAGAAGATCACTTTCGCCGTGAGAGAAAAAGAGCTGATCCCTTCGACCGAGTCTGAGGCAAAGGGCGCAGCATCCGACATGAATTACGATGCCGAAGGCGCGTATGCAAAGATAACATCCCAGCTTGTTGCCGTGTTCGGCGAGTCCGCAAAAACGATCGATACGGCTGATCTTAAAGCCGCTAAGAGCGAGTGCCGCGTGTGGGAGCACAACGGTAGGGATATTGCCGTAACTTATGCTGTGGACTGCTACGGGATCACCGGCAACAACGAGTTCAAGATCGAAGTGTATTCCTCAGGCGCTGAGGGCTCTGCCGATACAGCAAGCGATGAATTTAAGGTTACATTGACAAAGCTCGGCAACTGCATGGGCCTTGATAAGGATACCGTTAAGGGCATGGTGGAAGAACTCTTTGGCGTGAAGCTGAACAATGAGCAGGCAGATAAGAATAATTACTACTACTCAAGCAATATCACCATTGAAGGCATTGAGTTTAATCAGGTGATAATCAAGACGAACAAGGGTGACGGCAAGACTTACGAGATCTACTTTGTTAACGATACGTCAAGCACAAAAGAGTGCGAAGGCTATCTTGAAACATTTAAGAAAAAGCTTGCAGAGAGTTACTCTGACAACTTCATTCCGACGAATTCTTCTGAATACGCAGGCGTCATGCGTATGCTCAGCGATTACAATTTCTGCATAATCGGAGGCTCATATTCTGCCAACTACAACAGATTCTATCTGATCATCAACGCTGAGCGTCTGAAAGAGAAATAAAGAGGATTTTGCATGTACGTGCTCGATGGACAATGGTATATGGAAGGCCTTGACGGGGACGATGAAGGCTGTATCCACAGTAGTAGTGAACTGCTGTCAGTGATAGAGTCTGTCGGTTTCATGCCGCTGTTCAGCAGCGGTGTTCCGGGCTTTTCTGTTGAGGAGATGACCGACACTTCCTGTTGGTGGTGCGGTGATCCTTCCGTTGACCCGTGGGAGTGGAGAGCAGTGCTCGCCAGGACAGGTAAGGTCGCCTACGGTAAATTCTATGGCGGCCGTGCCGGGTTCATCTCCAAGAAATGGTTCCCGTATTTTGCAAATTACAGGCGCGACGGCTACGACTTCGACGCTCTCTATGAAGACGGCAAGGCAGGTTACCGTGAAAAACTCCTGATGGATCTTTTCGTACCCTCAGGTGTGGATATGTGGGACGTGAAAACCTCATCTCTTGAGAGTATGGGGCTTGCTTCGTCTCTCTATACCAACGAGATGAAGGAGAAGGGCGGCTTTGGTAAAGGCGGCGAAAAGAATTTCGAAGGAACTCTCACTAAACTGCAGATGCAGACATACCTGATCGTAAAGGACTTCAGGCCGCGTTTGAATAAGCGCGGCGAAGAGTACGGTTGGGCCGTCGCGATAATGACACCGCCCGAATACTTGTGGGGCTATAAATTCGTGGCCTCGCGCTATAAGGAAACGCCTTCGGAATCTTTTAAGAAGATCGCTTCCCAGGTCGGCAAACACTTCGAGTGCGATGAGAAATCGCTGAGGAAAGTTTTATGAGCAGGAGTATAAAACTTGTTCGCTGTGCATCTTCGGAGGACGCTCCACTCGTTGTGCTGAACTGTTTTGGCGATGAGGGAGAGATGGTTGCATCTGAGCTTGATAAACTCGTTTGTGTTCCTTATTCATTGCTCGCGGTAACTGTCTCTGACTGGAACATCTCTCTATCACCATGGACTGCTCCTTCAGTATTCAAAGGCGAGCCTGATTTTGGTGATGGTGCGGATGAATATATCAATGAGCTTGTTGATGAGATCGTGCCTGCTACGTGTTCTGAGGCAGGTCTTAAGCCGAGCGCTGTATACATCGCCGGCTATTCTATGGCAGGGTTGTTCGCGCTTTATTCTCTTTATAAGACTGACTTCTTTGCAGGCTGCGCTTCATGCTCCGGTTCACTGTGGTTTCCAGGCTTTTACGAGTTTGCTTCTGAACATGAATTTGCTTCTGCTCCTTCGAAGTTATATCTCTCATTAGGCGACCGCGAAGCAAAGACTAAGAATCCTGTAATGGCAACTGTGGAAGATAAAACGCGGGGCATATCTGAATGCTATAAAGCCAAGGGATACGACGTGTTTTTTGAGATGAATCAGGGCGGACACTTCAACGATCCGGAGCTTCGCACCGCGAAGGGAATTGCGTGGCTGATCAAATAAAAAAAACTCACTTCAAGGCATTTGAGTATCTGGATTCCAGATATCGTCGCAAATGAAAAACCTCACCCAAGGACTTAAGGCATTCTAGGGTGAGGAAATCTATTACTTCTACTCGGAAACAACCGTCTTTGCAGACCATGCTTTCTTGAAACGATTTTAGCATCACGGCTGTTGATGGTCAACGCATTTCAGACCTTCAAAATACATCGTTATTACTTCTTCAAAAGACACTTCAAAAAACAGTTTCTAAATAAGTCTGACACACAATATTCTGTCCCATTAATAGAAGGACAACTGAATCATTTGCCGATACAATATTAGTGGCATGGCCTGCTAAATTGGGGCGGTTACCTTCCGAGTACTACATGCTTTTTTTGGATTCGTCCAAAGAGGTAAAAGGAAAGGAGGTTCCGAAAGTGACAGACTATGAGATTTTATCTCTTGTGATAACTTTGATCGGCTTGCTGATTGGTGTTGTCTCGCTGTTGCTCAAGGCATTTGAGTATCTGGATTCCAGATATCGTCGCAAATGAAAAACCTCACCCAAGGCTGCAATCTGAAGTGAGGTTTTAAATAAACTAAATCTCGGAAGCAACCGTCTTTGCAGACCATGCTTTCTTGAACTGATTTTAGCATCACGGCCTTATGCAGTCAACGTTCTGCCGCGCCTAATTCCCCTCCTCAATAAACACCACGCTGTACATATCCTTGATCGCAACCGCTTCTCCGTCGGTGAAAACGATAGCGTTTTTATACTGGTCGATCGTCCTTGCATTGCCGATCTTGGATGCATATCTGCCGCCGTCTTTTTTCTTGTCAGGAATAAAGTAGGTGACACGTATCTTAGGGCGTTCGGGAAGCCTTTCTGTGAGCTCTCCTAACTGCCTGTTCAATTCAGCGATCTCGTCTTCCAACATCTCGCGCCTTGCATCAGTTAAGCGCGCTGTCTCTTTGACCGCGTCCTCATATCCGACGAGTGCTGCGAAAGGTGAGAACTGCGCTGCCCTGTCGTGCATGGACATGGGCGGAAGATCAATATATTGAGGCCTTTCCAGGTTTATTATGTCCTCGTATTTGCTCATGCTTTGTGTCCGCCTATCTGGCCGTTGCGCTCCATTGCCGTGCCGCCCTTGTTGAGGTTCTTGGCTTTGACGACCGCGTTCTTTCCGTACTTGTGTTTTAACTCGAGCATCGCTTCCTGCAGCGCGCGTTCCTTCGCGAGCTTTTCATCGTCTTCAGTAGTGTTTTCTTCCTCGCGGCCGAGATCGAAGATGCTCATCTGCTCGTGTTTTTCAATTTTGGAAGCATCGTCTTCGCTGATGACATTGCATGCTGCGATCCCTAAGCGCCGGCTTAAGAGAGCCGGGTCGGCAATCGCGTCAAAAAGCTTCATGACCGCTTCCGTGATTAGCTTGGTTGATGATGTGTGCTTTTCAAGATTGATGGTGCCGTGCGCATGTTTGGGGCACTCTCTGCCGTAGTAATCCGTGACGACCTCGCCCGTGTATTTGCCGCTTGCAAGGCTCTCTCTGTCGTAACCGATCGTGAGAACTATCTGGTTCGTGACAACACCTTTTTCAACGAGATCCAGCGACAGCGTGTCTGCCATCTCCCACACGATGAGCCTTGTCGTCTCATAATCCGTAGGCTCCTTTAAGACCTGGCCCGTCGACGTGCTGTTGTTGTCCGGCTCGTAAGCCTTAACGTCCTTTATCGTCGTCGGTTCTATACCCCAAGCGTGGTCAACCAGAAGCTCGGTATTCTTGCCCAGCAGTTTATAAAGCTGGCCCAGGCTCTGCCTGTTAAGTGAGCATCTCGCGATGTCGCCCATCGTGTAGAGCCCGATCTTCGCGATCCTTGAAGCCGTGCCCCTGCCGACGCGCCAGAAATCGGTGAGGGGAGTGTGCTCCCACAAAAGCTCCCTGTATTTTTCCTCCGTGAGTTCAGCGATCCTAACTCCGTCGTTGTCCGCGGGAATGTGCTTGGCCACGATATCCATCGCAACCTTGCAGAGAAACATGTTCGGCCCGATCCCTGCCGTCGCCGTAATGCCAGTCTTATGCAGAACGTCCTGGATCAGCATCCTCGTAAAATCGTGCGCATTCATGTGATAAATGTCCAGATAACTCGTCGCGTCAATAAACACCTCATCGATCGAGTACGCGAAAATATCCTCAGGCGCAACATACTTTAAGTAGATTCCGTAGATCTGTGAGCTGACCTTCATGTAGTGGGCCATCTGAGGCGGTGCAACAACATAATCGACTTCCATTTCCGGGTGGCGTTCTAACTCAGAACTCCAGATGCTCTTTCCGATAAGCTTTCTGCCCGGCGCCTTATAGCGCCTGTCGTTATTGATCTGTTCGACCTTCTGTACAACCTCAAAGAGCCTCGCCCTTCCCGGAATGCCGTATTTCTTCAGCGAAGGGGAGACAGCAAGACAAATGGTCTTTTCGGTCCTGGTGGGATCTGCCACCACAAGATTCGTCTGCAGCGGGTCAAGCTTACGCTCTACGCACTCAACGCTTGCGTAAAAAGATTTAAGATCGATCGCTACGTAGATCCTGTCCATTCGCACCCCGCTTAAATTCTGTGTTCTATAAAGATAGTAATTCGGAGGAGTCGCTCAGTCAAGAACAAATGTTTGCTTCGACGAATATTTTCGCGTTCTTTCAACAATGAAATGTTAAAATATCTTTATACTGTTATGGAGTGCTTTTTCACATAGTTAGGGAAGTGAGGCGCGGAAATGAATAGAGCTCATATTATGGGAAGATCCCTTCTCTCGGGATTGCTTGCTGCAACGGTTCTTATCAGCGGATGTTCACTCGGAGATACTCCGGAATCTTCTGTTGCGGCAAGCTCTGAGACCCGGCCAGAGACGACTGTGACGACAACGACCGAGACTACCGAACCTCCTGTCGTATATGACTTTGAATGGGGTTTTACTGAGCGGGAACTTTTCGACAAGTATCTGAAGAATACCCTTGGATGCGACAGCGCTGTTTATATATACCTGTTCGGTTATACGGAAGAGCTGAATATTTATCTGACGGATTTTATTAATCTCTACTTCCAGAAGGACTATAAGACTGTTCCTTTCTCTGAAGTCGGATATATAGATGAGAATCATTATAACAACGGCAATTATAACTGGTATAAGGAGCACCCTGAAGATTTTTCCAAGTACTGCTTGAGCGACAACGGCTCTGCGTCGGGAATATTGATCAACAAGGTCATGATCAGTTATCTCGTCCAAAACAAACTCCCGTTTGGAATAAAGATCTCGGAAGAGAATCTTAAGGCTCTTGTTGGTGGAAAAGCTTACAGTTTTGATTTTTTGACGTACGAAGAGAAGAATCTCGCGAAAACCAAATTTGACGGATCCGAAAAATACAGCGTTGATGATCTTTTCACGATACTTGCAATCTATAATGTCAGTATTTTCGCGATGGACCGCAACAGTGAGTATCAGGAATTCGTAAACGGCTGCCTCAAAGAATATTACGGTGACAATGCTCCGAAGATAGGCGATGTCATCACCAAAGAACAGTACATCAAGATGTTTGAGTCGGACCCTATAGATCTTTCTTACATCCCCGGCGCCGTTGCCGACAGAGCAAACTACTATGACAAGGTCTTTGAGATCGACAAGGCTCTTGTCGGAAGCTGGACAATGAAATCCAGTGCTCTCACACAAACATTCAAGTTCAACGAGGACGGAACCGGCTTATATTCAGGTTCGCTCAAAGGCACGAGCTATGATGTGAACACAGACAAAAAGACGGATACGGTGAGGAAATCCGAGACCGAATTCACCTATGTGATCCTCACTAAAGGTATCGTCAGGATCACATATAAGGACGGCACTGAGAAAACATGGACTTATGAGATCGATAAGAGTGGTGTTCGATTTAAAGAAGGCGATATGAATGTAGGTTATTTCAAGAAATAATCTCTTCAAAATTGGCTTATAATATAGAGAAAGTCAGGCTTTTCCGCATAGGATAATCGGGGGATCAATAAAATGGATAAGCGAAAACTCTTTCTGATTCTTGCAGCAGTATTTTCATGCATCAGTACCTTTATTCCGTATTATGTTGTCGACTGCGAAGGCATAGTTAACGGCGTTGTCGTAGAAGGTTCTTCGGCATTAATGCTCATTAAAAACATAAGCGGAATAGCAATGCTCGTAACGGCGGTCTTTCTCATCATCGCAGTGTTATTCATAAAGAGTAAGATCGGATTTGTATTAGCAGCATTCTTAAATGTTGCCTGCTCGATCTGGGGACTTTTTGTTATCGCAGAGACCACAGTTACTCCGGATATGGATCTGGAAGTTCTGCGCCGTTTGGATTTTTCATTCAGCTCAATGGAAGCTATTGTGATAAAAGATATTTCCAAGGGCCCTGCATTTTTCTTTGTGATCTTTTCTGTTGTGGTTATCCTGGTTACGACTGTTTTGTACTATATAAAGCGGGAAGACTGAAATGAATAGACGTTCATCTATATATAAATTTATTCCCGTCATTATTGCTTTTGTGGTAGTGTTTGGAACAGCTTCATGCAGTGCCGTGAGCAAATTTACAAAGAAGTCCGCAAAAGTCATCAGCAGTTCTGAAGATTGCGGAGTCAACATGTATGTCGTGGTAAAAGGCAACCGCGAGATCGAAGTCAATTTCGAGAATAAAAGCCGGTTTCAATACATATACGGCAGTGCTTATTCACTGGAATATTATATGGACGGGGATTGGTATGAGGTTCCGCTGGATCTTGTGTTTACCATGGAAGGACATATGCTGGGTCCCGCTGAGGAGTTTCAATCAGGCAATCCTGATGGGGTAAAGATATCTGACACGGGATCTATGACGGTCGATCTCAATGTGGCCGGAAAGTTTCCTCAAGGTCATTACAGGATAATTAAAGAGCTCTCTGTTTTAGATGAAGATAAATACGAAAGTTATTGCCTTGCTGCTGAATTTGACTTGGAGCCGTAGCGCTGTTCAGGCCCATAAAATAGGCTTATTCCACAGATTAAAGGCGTAAATTATGGGCATTTTGTATAATCGCCACTTATGTTATATAATAATACTTCAAAATTAAGCAAAGGAAGTATTATTGTGTCTGAATTTAATGGAGCAACTTTAATGATAACAGGTGGAACAGGTTCTTTCGGTTCTACCGTACTGAAGCATTTCCTGGATACTGACATCGGTCAGATCCGTATTTTCTCCCGAGATGAGAAGAAGCAGGATGATATGAGGCATGAATTGCAGGCTAAGCATCCTGATTCAGCCGGCAAAGTTAAGTTTTATATCGGTGACGTAAGAGATCCCAGATCTGTTGCTGATGCTATGCCCGGCGTTGATTATATATTCCATGCAGCAGCGCTCAAGCAGGTTCCTTCCTGCGAATTCTTCCCGATGCAGGCTGTTAAGACTAATGTAGAGGGTACAGACAACGTTCTCCATGCTGCTATCGATGCAGGCGTTAAGAGGATCGTATGCCTCTCAACCGATAAGGCTGCTTACCCGATCAATGCGATGGGCATATCCAAGGCAATGATGGAGCATGTTATCTATGCAAATGCCCGTGTTGCTGCCGAGCGCGGCGGAACGGTCATCTGCTGCACACGTTACGGTAATGTTATGTGCTCCAGAGGCTCAGTTATCCCGCTCTTTATCGACCAGATCAAGGCAGGCAACCCCATCACGATCACAAATCCCGAAATGACCAGATTCCTTATGAATCTTGACGAGGCTGTTGATCTTGTCCGTTTCGCATTTAATCACGCAAATCCGGGAGACCTTTTCATCCAGAAGGCAGATGCTTCCACGATCGGCGATCTTGCAAAGGGCGTACAGCAGCTCTTCGGCGATACAGGTACTAATATCATCGGAACACGTCACGGCGAGAAGCTCTATGAGACTTTGATGACAAGAGAAGAGAGACTCAGATCCGAAGATATGGGTCATTACTTCAGAGTTGCTGCCGATAACAGAGACCTCAACTACGACAAGTTCTTCGTACAGGGCAAGGTCGAGACAGAGGCTGAAGACAGCTACACATCTCACAACACAGAGAGACTCGATGTAGACGGAGTAGTAAAGAAGATCCTGACAACGGATTACGTCCAAGAGGAACTTAACGGCATCAGCCACAACTGATCGCAGGGGAAGTGTATGAGAGATAAGCTTCTTATAGTCGGTGCCGGTGGTTTTGGCCGGGTAGTTCTGGAACATGCTGTTTTGGAATACGATTGTGCTTTCATCGACGACGGTCCTGAAATAGGAACTGTCGTTAACGGAACACCCGTGATCGGCAGGACATCTGAACTTCAAAAGTTTATCTCTGAATACAAGCTTCTTATCGTTGCCATAGGCAATAACAAGCTGCGTGAAGAGCTTTATAAGAAGGCTGAAACGATTGGATTTGAGTTCCCTAATATCATTGATCCTTCGGCTTATATAAGTCCCTTTTCAACGATTGGAAAAGGCTGCGTGATCTTAAATAACGCAGTAGTCCAGAATAATGCGAAGATCGGCGACGGCTGTATCCTCAATTCAGGTGTTGAAGCGCATCACGATTCAGTTATAGACGATTACTGTTTGATCTATGCAAATTCAGTAGTAAGGGCATTAACTCACGTGGGAAAGCGCGTTAGGATCGGATCGACCGTATCTATATCGACCGGTGCAACCGTAGAAGACGATGCGGATATCGAAGACGGTTCTGTTGTGAAAAAGAATTAACCTAAAAGAGAATAATCAGAATGGAGAATTGATTATGGAAAATGCGGGCTGGAAGAATAACGGAAAGATAAAGCTGATGATAATTGTAGGCACAAGACCTGAGATCATTCGTCTGGCTGCTGTTATCAAGAAGTGCAGAAAGTACTTTGATACGCTTCTCGTACATACAGGCCAGAACTACGACTATAACCTGAACGGCGTATTCTTCAAGGACTTAGAGCTTGAAGATCCTGAGCTTTATCTTAATGCGGTTGGAGCGGATCTCGGCGAGACAATGGGCAACATCATCGCTGAAAGCTACAAGGCAATGGTCGAACTTAAGCCTGATGCAGTACTCGTTTTAGGCGATACGAATTCTTGTCTTTCCGTAATCGGTGCGAAACGACTTCATATCCCGATCTTCCACATGGAAGCAGGCAACAGATGTAAGGACGAGTGCCTTCCTGAAGAGACTAACCGCCGTATTGTAGATATCATCTCTGACGTCAACCTCGCATACAGCGAGCACGCCAGAAGATATCTTGCTGACTGCGGTCTTCCCAAGGAGAGAACTTATGTAACAGGTTCTCCTATGGCAGAAGTTCTCCGAATGAACCTGGATAAGATCAAGGCTTCAGACGTACACGCAAAGCTCGGCCTTGAAAAGGGCAAGTATATTCTCCTTTCTGCTCACAGAGAAGAGAACATCGATACAGAGAAGAACTTCCTGTCTCTTTTCACGGCTATCAACAAGATGGCAGAAAAGTACGATATGCCTATCCTTTATTCATGCCACCCGAGATCAAGAAAGAGACTTGAGGCTTCAGGCTTCGAACTCGACCGACGAGTCATCCAGCATGAGCCTTTGGGATTCCACGATTATAACTGCCTGCAGATGAATGCGTTTGCAGTAGTATCTGACAGCGGCACGCTTCCTGAAGAGAGCAGCTTCTTCACATCTATCGGAAATCCGTTCCCTGCAGTATGCATCAGAACTTCCACAGAACGTCCTGAGGCGCTCGACAAGGGATGCTTCATTCTCTCAGGCATCGACACAACAGGACTTCTCCAGGCTGTTGATACGGCTGTAGAGATGGTTGCAAACGGCGATAACGGTATCCCGGTACCCGACTATGTTGACGAGAACGTATCTGACAAGGTAGTTAAGATAATCCAGTCTTATGTCGGCGTAGTAAATAAGATGGTCTGGAGGAAGGATTCATGAAGATCCTCGTAACAGGCGCAAAGGGCATGGTAGGTACTGCCCTTGTAAATAATCTCAAGAACATCAAAGACGGCAAGAATAAGACGAGACCTGCTATCCAGATCGATGAAATCTACGAATATGATATCGATTCAACGCCTGCAGATCTCGACAATTACTGCAGAGACTGCGACTTCGTATTTAACCTCGCAGGCGTTAACCGCCCGAAGGATCCTGAGGAATTCATGAAGGGCAATTTCGGTTTTGCAAGCGAGCTTTTGGATTGCTTAAAAGCACATAGCAACAAAGCAACTATTATGCTGAGTTCTTCTATACAGGCTACACTTTCAGGACGCTTCGGCGATTCCGAGTATGGCCGCAGCAAGAAGGCAGGCGAGGACCTGTTCTTTTTCTACGGCGAAGAGACCGGCGCTAAGGTCGCTGTATATAGATTCCCTAATCTCATGGGTCACTCAAGACCTAAGTACAATTCAGCAGTATCTACATTCTGCTGGGCTGTTGCAAACGATGAGGAATTCACTGTAAACGACCGCTCGACAGAATTAGAGCTCCTTTATATCGATGACCTCGTAGAGGGCATGTATGACCTTCTCGAAGGAAAAGAACAGCACTGCGAGTTTGACGGCGTTGAGACGGTCCTTAAAGATGACGGACGTTTCTGCTGTGTGCCCGTAACACATAAGGTTACATTAGGTGAGATCGTGGATCTGTTAGAGCAGTTCAAGTCACAGCCTAAGACACTCATGATGCCTAAGATGCCGGAAGGATCTTTTGCGAAGAAGCTCTACAGCCTTTATCTTTCATATCTTCCTGCAGATAAGTTTAAGTATGCGTTAAAGATGAATGTGGATGACAGAGGTTCATTTACAGAACTCGTGCATACCGAAGACTGCGGCCAGGTATCGATAAATATCAGCAAGCCCGGCATTACAAAGGGCCAGCACTGGCATAATTCAAAGTGGGAATTATTCATTGTCGTTAAGGGCCACGCTCTTATCCAGGAACGCAATATCAACACCGGCGAGACGGTTGAGTTTGACGTGTCCGGTGACAAGATCGAAGCAGTTCACATGATCCCCGGCTGGACCCATAATATAATCAATCTGTCCGATACAGAAGACCTTGTTACTGTCATGACCTGCAACGAGATCTTTAATCCTGACAGGCCGGATACTTTTTTCGAGAAGGTATAAAGGATAACTTCGGAATATATGGATGACAGACAGATCAAAGTGCTCATGATAGTTCCGAACCTCCGCGTTTCAAGCGGCGTTGCGAACTTTGCCATGAATTACTACAGAACTGTCGATCACGATAAGGTAAAGATCGATTTTGCCACTTTGAATTTCAGGGAATCTCCCTGCATCGAAGAAGTAAAAGCGAACGGTTCTGAGTTCTTTGTTCTGGGAAGGCTTTTCAGACATCCTGTAAAGTTTATTAAGACAGCGAAGAAGATCATTAAAGAACACGATTACGATGTCATCCATGACAATGTCGTTCTTATGTCTTTGCCCATCATGAAACACGCGAAGAAAAAGGTTCCTGTAAGGATACTTCATTCTCACGCTATCATGAGCGGCGAGTCGAAGTTCAGCGGGTTCGTAAATAAACTCCTGCTGCCGCTCTTAAAGAGCAAGATGACTCATTTTGCAGCATGTTCTTCTAATGCCGGAAGAGCAATGTTCGGCGACAAAGAGTTCACTGTTATTCCTAACATTATCGATTCCGATAAGTTCCTTTTCGATAGTGCGAAAAGGGAAGCCGTGCGCGCTAATGAAAACGCGGGAGACAAGCTTATCGTAGGCTCTGTCGGAAGGCTAGCGGATTTAAAGAATCCGTTCTTTGCGATCGATGTTATGGAAGAAGTCTTAAAAAGACGCTCTGACATTGAATACTGGTGGGTAGGAAGCGGTCCTCTCGATGAAAAGATCAAACAGTATGTTGAGGATAAAGGCTTGTCTGACAGGATAAAGCTTTTAGGCAGCAGAGAAGACACGAGCGGTCTTTACATGGGAATGGATGTGTTTTTCCTTCCGAGCAAAGGCGAAGGCTTCGGTATGGCCTGCGTTGAAGCGGAAGCAGCAGGGCTCCCCTGTGTGGTTTCTTCAAATTTCCCCGCAGAAGTAAATATTACCGGAAACGTTGAGTTTGTACCGCTTGATAAAGAGATCGGCATTTGGGCTGATACAGTAATCAGATCTCTCGAAAAGCATACTGACCGTATTGCCGCAAATAAGATATTAAGAGACAGCAGATATTCAAAGGCAGGTTCAGGGAACGTGCTGACAGAGTTTTATTTAAAGGCGCTGTCTGAAGAGGAGAAGAAATAATGGCCTACAATATCGTCTTGATTGCCGGAAGTTATTATCCTAACTTTTCCGCGACGGGAAACTGCATATATCAGATCGCAAGATGCTATGTAAACAAGGGCCATAATGTTTACATGTTAAGTGAGAGCCCTGACGGCAGGGAAACCACAGTAGAACACGAAGGACAGAAGATCTACCGCGTAACAAGCAAGAGACTCAAAGACCTTGAAAAGCGTAAGTCTTATGGCAAATTCAGGATCATCTTGAACAAGGTCTACTGGGCATTAGTTAAGCTTTTTACCCCCAGCGGAATGGAAGAAGGCTTAGCTGATGCATTCTATAACAAGCTCGAAGAACTGCACGCACAAGGCCTTAAGATAGACTGCGTGGTACCTTGCTGCATGCCTGTAGAAGGCGTTAAGGGCGGTTACCGTTTCTGCAGCAAATATAATATTCCTCTGTTCCCGCTCCTTTATGACAGATACAGCGACAACAGGGATTTTTTCCGTTTTACATGGACTCACAAACTCAAAAAAGGCTATGCGGAAAAATACGAAAAGAAGATGTTCGACTATTCTTCAATGGTCTATTACATCGATAACTGGAAGCCTTATTTCGAGAAGTTTAAAAGAGATAATGCGTTAAGAGTTGAGCACCCTCTGGTTGTTAAAAAGCCTTTGGCAGAACCTCTGCCTTTAAAAGATGCGGCTAAGATAAATGCGATCTATCAGGGCGAGATCAACCACCAGATGAGACCTCCTCAAGCAATGCTTACGGCGTTTTCTAAGATCGGCAAGACCGATCCTGATGTGCGCCTGCATATCTTTGCCAGAGGCAACGGCGTTGAAGATGTTGAGAAGGCTCAGGCAGCTGACCCCAATGTGATCAAGTTCTACGGTAAAGTCGGCAAGGCCGAAGCTGACGGATATTATGCATCTGCAAATATCCAGATAATCCTTGCAAACAGGGATAAGGAGATCGTATCAAGTAAGATCTTCGAGAGTGTAGCATCAGGTTATCCGATCGTATATTTCTATTTCTCGGAAGATGAATTGTCCTACGGCCTTTTGAAGAAATATCCTCTGGTGCTATTTGTCCGCCAGGATAAGGCAGAAGAAGAAGCAGACAAGATCCGTGAATGGATGTATGCAAACTGCGAAAAGCGGGTTGATTTTGACATCGTCGGCAAAGCCTATGACGATGCTACACCTGACATGGTCGTAGATACTTCGATCGACATCCTGGATAAGGGTAAGAGGGGTTAACAAAGAGATGAAAAAGATAGATATTGTTGAAGCAAAAAAGATGATGCTCGACATACTTAAGACCGTTGCAAAATTCTGTGACGAGAATAACCTCCGTTACTTTATTTTTTACGGAACATATTTAGGTGCCTTAAGACACAAGGGATATATCCCGTGGGATGATGATATCGATATCGCAATGCCCAGGCCCGACTACGAAAAGTTTATGGAGATCTTCCATGCCGAAAACCTCGCTGTCTGGACATGGCGCAAGGACAATAAATATCTTCTGCCGTTTGCGAAAGTTTACGACACGAGGACTGAAGTTCACGAGAATGCTGATTTCGGAGAAACGTTCGGTGTTAATATCGATATCTTCCCTTTAGACGGACTTCCTAAAAAGCAGAGTCAGATCAAGCGCAGAGTCGAGTATATGCGTTTTTGCTGGGGTATGCAGGTAGCTGCAACGATCGTTGATTATTCAAAAAGATCGAAAAAGAAGAGAACTCAGTTAGCGCTCATGAAGGCTTTCTACAAAGTCTTCCCTGTAAAGCATTATCTTACGGGCAGGACCGAAAAGCATGCGAAGAAATACGACTTCGACACGTCTGAATATGTTGCATGTCTAGTATGGGGTGACGGCATGAAGGAAGTGTTCCGCAGGGAGTCACTTTTCCCGCCGAGAATGATTCAGTTCGAAGATGCCGAATTCAAGGCACCCGCAACGGATGAATGCTTAAGAAACTTATTCGGTGACTATATGCAGCTTCCTCCGGAAGATCAGCGCCGCTGCCACAAACCTGATATAAACTGGAAAGAAGGATATTGAACGGGGAACGCAAGGATATGAGGATTCTGGAGATCAACACAGTCAATTTCGGAAGCACCGGTCATATAATGCTTCAGATTGCAGATCTTGCGTCAAAGAAAGGTCACGAAGTGATCTGCGGTTTCTATGCGCGCAGAAATAAGGACAAGGACCAAAACTGCATTTACATCGGCAACAAGGTATCTCATAACATCCATAAAAAGCTTTACTACAAGACAGGCAACAACGGCTGTTATTCAAAGCTTTCAACATGGAATTTCCTGCGCAAGGTTAAAAAGTTCGATCCGGATCTTATCCATATTCACAACCTTCACAACTGCTATATAAATCTTCCGATGCTCTTTAACTACATCAAGAAGAACAACAAAAGGGTCGTCTGGACGCTTCACGACTGCTGGTCATTTACAGGCCAGTGTCCTTACTTTACTGCCGTCGGCTGCGAGAAGTGGAAGACGGGCTGCCACGACTGCGAACAGATAAACAGATATCCTTCATGCAGTGTCGACCGCACGGATAAAATGTGGAAGCGCAAGAAAGAATGGTTTACAGGAGTACCGAACCTCACGATAGTTACACCTTCACAGTGGCTTGCTGATCTTGCAAAGCAGTCTTACCTTAAAGACTATCCCGTTAAGGTGATCTACAACGGAATCGATCTTGATGTGTTCAAGCCCACGGAAAGTGATTTCAGGGCAAAACACAATCTTGAAGATAAGAAGATCCTTTTAGGTGTTGCTTCTGTCTGGGAAGTCCGGAAGGGAATAGATGTGTTCATCGAGCTTGCGGGGCGCCTTGATGACAGATACAAGATCGTTCTTGTCGGTACCAATGACGAAGACGATAAGATGCTGCCGGAAAATATAATCTCTATTCACAGGACTTCCAACCAGAAGGAACTTGCAGAGATCTACACTGCTGCAGATCTGTTTGTAAATCCCACGAGAGAAGAAGTATTCGGGCTCGTAAATGCAGAAGCCCTGGCATGCGGCACTCCCGTGCTGACCTTTAATACAGGCGGATGCCCTGAAGTCATTGATGAAGCAACGGGCATCGTTTTAAGGGACGAAGATATCGGCAGTGTTGAGCAGGCGGTCATTTCCATGTGTGAGAGTGATAAATACAGCAAAGATGCCTGCATTGAGCGTGCAAAATATTTTGATTCAGGACTAAAGTATGAAGAATACTTGAGTCTGTTTGAGAGAATATAAAAGTAAGAGGCAGGAAATGAGTAATAAAGTTGCAAAGAATGCAGCATGGATAGTAGGAACACATATCGTTCAGTCGATTTTGTCGCTGGTAATCGGCGCTTTAGTTGCCAGATACTTAGGCTCAGATAAATTCGGTGTAATCACATACGCGACGTCACTTGTCACATTCATCTTGCCGTTGATGAAGCTCGGATTCGGCAATATTCTCGTCCGCGAGATCGTCAACAACCCTGAGAGGGAAGGTAAGGTCTTAGGAACAGCGATATTCTTTAATATCCTGTCTTCGATCTTTTGCATCATCGGCGTCACCGCTTTTGCATTTGTTGCAAATCCGGGCGAGCCTGAGACCGTGATCGTCTGCGGATTATTCAGCTTAAGGCTGATATTCCAGGCGGCTGAGATGCTGCACTACTGGTATCAGGCAAAATACATGTCCAAATACACTTCGGTAATCAGTTTGATTTCGTACTTTATTGTAACCGGATATAAGATATTTCTTCTTGCAACAAATAAGAGCGTTTACTGGTTTTCCATAATCAGCGCACTTGATTATGCTATGGTCGCAATCGGTATCTATATTGTTTACCAGGTCAAGAAAACGCAGAAACTCCAGATATCATTTGCTCTCGGCAAAGAACTGTTCAAGAGCAGCAAGCATTACATTCTCTCTGAGATGATGATCACTGTCTTTACACAGACCGATAAGCTCATGCTCAAGGCCATGATCGATTCATCTGCGACAGGATTTTACGGCATCGCAACCCAGTGGGCAGTTATGGCCCAGTTTGTATTCGCCGCGATCATTGATTCATTCAGACCGTGGATACTTGAAGGCAAGAAGACCAACGAAGAAGTCTTCAAGCACAGAATGAAGATGCTCTATTCCATAATTACTTATCTCGCACTCCTGCAGTGCGTCGTGCTGACCGTATTTGCCTACCTAATAATCCATCTCATATACGGTGATGAGTACATGCCTGCCGCAGGCACTTTGCAGATCCTCGTATGGTATACACTGTTTTCATTCCTCGGTTCAGCCAGAAATATCTGGGTACTTGCAAATGAACAGCAGAAATATCTGTGGATCATTAACCTCTCCGGAGCGCTCGCAAATGTTATCCTCAACCTTATCCTTATCCCCATCTGCGGCGTATATGGTGCGGCTATTGCTTCGCTTGTTACACAGTTCATTGCAAACATTGTCGTTTGCTACATCTTTAAGCCTTACCGTCCGAGCATCCAGCTCATGGTAAGCAGCCTTAATCCTAAATGCTGTATCGATGCAGTCCGTAAACTTTTGAAGAAAGAGCCTAAGGGCCAGAAGGCTGAGTAATATGATAAGAGAAATGCGTAGGGAAGAGATCCCTTCCTGTGTGGAAATAATCAGAAAAAGCTTTCAGACAGTTGCAGACGAATTCGGGTTTACCCGTGAGAATGCACCGGCGTTTGTTGCATTTGCAGCTTCGGATGAAAGGCTCATTAATCAGCTTGATGAACAGAAAAGACTGATGTTTGTCTATGAAGATAACGGAGTCCTCTGCGGCTACTACAATCTCCTCATGCAGGATAATAACGAATGTGAATTGGGTAGCCTTTCAGTGCTCCCGGAATACAGACACAAGGGTATAGGAAAAGAACTGCTCTTGCATTCTCTTGATGAGGCAAGAAAAGCAGGATGCCATACTCTTAACCTCAGTATCGTTGAAGAAAATCAAGTCCTTCGTAAATGGTACGAAGATAACGGTGCCAAGCACCTCTATACCAAGAAGTTCGATTTCTTCCCGTTTACATGCGGTTATATGAAGATCTCTTTGTGATATAAAAGATTATTATGGACACGATTTTTGAGTCAGAAAATATAATTTATGTAAGACCGTCGTTCGACCTTGTGCCTCAGTATCTTGAGATGGTCAACGACATTGAAAATGTTGCCAGATTCATTGGCGACAGGAGAGAGCCGTTAACGGAAAAAGATGAGATCGATTACATCAAAGATAAGATGGATAACAATGCAACGATGTTTTCAATGATCGAGAAAAAGACGGGTGAATTCATAGGCAATATCGAGTTCTTTAACCGTGTTTTCGAAGAGGCTGAATGGGGCATTGTGATCACTGCCGTAATGCAGAATAAAGGGTACGGAAAAGAAGCTCTGAAAAGGTCTGTTGAGTACGGTTTTAATGAGCTCGGCCTTACCAGGATCTATCTCAGCGTTTATGCCGATAATCCCCGCGCTATACATGTTTATGAGGATTGCGGGTTCAAAGAATACGACCGTGATGAAGTCGATATCTTCATGGAAGTAACAAAGGAATAAGCTTCGTGATGAACTTGATAAACTGATCTGAAAGATGAACGAACTGATAGCAGACAATATGATAACTTACAAAGCGCTTCAGAACAGGTCTGATATCGCTTTGATAAGCGATGACGTAAGTTCCAGAGAAGAGCTTATCGAATCTCTGATGAAGTATCTGAAGCTTTCAAGAAAGCAGAGAAGATATTCTGATTATTATTCGGTCAAGATATTCGGCTGCAATGTATCAGACATGTTCTTTACTCTGTGCTACAGGTTCAAGTTCGAATCTCCTATCCCCGTAAACGAGACGCTCCTTATCTCAGAGCCTGATCTCTATTACAACAAAAAAGCTTTTGATGAAGGTGATATCAACCTCTGTTTTGTCATAGGTTATTCAGGTTCCGGAAAATCCGTTCTCACGCAGGAATACGAAGGAACTGATATTGAAAAAGTTTCATTAGATGACCTGGTCTGCGTTAAGGATCACTACACACTTGATGAATTAAAAAGCTTAAGTGATATGCTCTATGCCTTTTTTACTGGTACAGGCGCAAAATACTATATCTCCAAAAAGGAACGCGATCTGTTTTCCGACAGGAGCGAAGTCTTTGTCGAGTTTATCAAGTTTGCGAAAAAGTATGCTTCATCACATAAAGAGAAAAAATTTATCCTGGAAGGAATCTGGATATATCTGTTCTTTGAAGATCCTTCGAAGTTCGATAAATATGCCGTTTATATGAAGGGCACATCTCTTATCAAATCCAAATTCAGAAGGATGATAAGGGAATCTTCAAATACTCCCATTGAATCTTGGGACAGGCTCATCGAGTTTGGAATCTATGCCGGTGATACGACCTTAAAAGACGGCAACGTCGATAAATGGAGAAGGCATTTTGAGAAGAAAAGGGAGACTGTGATAAAGGAAGAAGAGAATTACTTCACACTCCTTAAACAGAATATAATGGCTCAGATCAACAATATTAACGACTGCTTTGTTCATGAAGACAGAGCAGGGATCGAGAGCATAATGAAGCGCGCTTCTTCCAACTGCAAGATGGATATTACGGAAAAGGCCATCGTTATAGAAGAGTGCAAAAGGGCTATAGCAGACCTTGCATAAATAAGACGGCATCTCTGCCGCCTTATCCTCAAGAAGTCTGAAAAATGAGGTCAATGTAATTTTCAAAGTTTAGTATTCGAACCAGAATCCGAAGCGGTATGAACCGTCATAATATTCGATTATCTGGTAGTATTTAGTGCTGACGCTGCCGGCGAGCGCTCTGTATTGTGAACCTATATCGCTCGATTTTGCGAGCTCAAGATCAGAACTTAATGTGTATACAGTTACATAATCGTCTTTAAGATCATATGTCGTAAAACTGTCTCCGCTTCCAACAGCGGCTTTTATCTCATCGCTCCATTCAGACGGCAGGGCAGCACACAGTTCATTTAAGCTTTTGTAATTGTAGGATTCGACGGCTATGCGCTTAGTGTGGTAATTGATAGTCTTTTCGGCATAGAGTTCAAAGCAGGAGGAAAGCTCAGGCTTCAATGCGACAGCGGCATATTCTTCTTTCCAGCCTGCAGCTGTGTATGTCTGGACGGTAGAAGGTGAATAATCCACGAAATAATCGTCAAAGATATCATCTGTCACGATGCTTACGTCTGTATTATGTTTTGTTTCCTCGTAAACTTCCCATCTGGAGCTTTGATAGATATTGTTCAGGCATGCCAGACAATAGCCTATGAAAAGAACTACTGAAACAACTATTGCCGTGATCAGGATCGTTTTTGATGTCTTATCCATTTTCATGTCCTCCTTATGACAACTTCCCCTCTTGCTGTCAGATTACCACGCTGAATATTGAAAGTCAATGATAATTTATTGAATATCGATATATATTTTCCGAATAGCACAAAAACTGCAAGGCGACGGAACCCGCGGATGCGGTCTTGAAAAGCTTAATTTGTTTACATTTATTTAAATAAGAAACGGTCAAAGAAAATTGCAAAGTGTTAAAATATTTTTATGGTAGACAAAAGAAACATTTCGGTTAAGCTTTTGAAGACCGTTGTTTGTGCGGTCATGGCAGTTTGTGTTCTTTTTGCCTGTGTTCCCCAAATCGTAAATGCCGATAAAAAGTCAGATGACCCTACCGAGAACCGTGAAGGTTTTGCGGCATATCTTTATGACAATACGACCGGCCTTCCTACACCTGAAGCAAATGCGATAGTTGAGACTCCCGACGGATTTATCTGGATCGGAAGTTATGGCGGACTTATAAGATATGACGGCAACACTTTTGAGAGATTCGATTCCAGATCCGGTATCGCGAGCGTTAACGAACTTTTCGTCGACAGCAACGGTAATCTGTGGGTAGGAACAAACGACAGCGGCGTAGGCGTCATAGACAGGTTCGGAAACATAAAGATGTATAACAAGCGGGACGGCCTGCCGAGCGCTTCCATAAGAGCCTTTGCAGAAGGTCTTGACGGAAAGATCTATATCGGAACGACTTCGGGCGTGGCATATGTTGATACTAATGGCAGCCTTATCTGGATCGATGATTCCCTTATCAATAATTCATACATAATGCAGCTTGAACTCAGTGCGGACGGAGTTATTTACTGCCTGACAAAAGAGAATGTCATTTTCACGCTTGAAAACGGCAGTGTCGGCAAGTTCTATGATTCGGAAAAGCTCGGCATCGATGACGGCGTTCTTCGTGCCATGGCATCAGATCCGAAGAATCCCGGATATCTTTATGTTGGTGTTTATAAGGATTCCGACAGGCAGACCGGTTCGAAGATCTGGTATGGTAAGTTCGAGGCTGACGGATTCAAATCTGCAAAGAAGATCAATGTTAATCCCTTGATCTACATTAACTATTTTGAGTTTGTCGGGGATGATCTCTGGGTATGTGCCAATAACGGTATCGGAAGATACAATGGCGGCGATGAGATCGCTGTCCTGAAAGATATCCCATTGACTGCAAGCATTGAAGACATGATCATTGATTACCAGGGTAACTTCTGGTTCGCGTCTTCAAAGCAGGGTGTCATGAAGGTGGTAAAGAATCATTTCACCGATGTTTTCGATAAGTATGATATCGACAGAGCGGTAGTTAATTCGACTTGCAATTACAACGATATGCTCTTTATCGGTAAGGATTCCGGATTGACTGTAGTAAACACAGACGGCAAAGTCGACCGCTTGAAATTGAATGAAGTAAAGACTGCATCAGGAGAACATTTAGGATATCTCGATCTCATCTCGATGCTCGAAAAGGTTAAGATCAGATCGATCATAAAGGACAGCAAGGACAGATTGTGGATCTCGACTTTCGGAGATCTGGGCCTTGTAAGATACGATAACGGAAACGTCGTTACTTTCGGAAAAGCAGAAGGTCTTCCTGAAAGCCAGAGAATCAGAACAGTTTATGAGTGCAGGGACGGTTCGTATCTTGTGGCTTGTACAGGCGGCGTTGCTGTCATCAGGGACGATAAAGTAGAAAAGGTATACGGCACGGAATCAGGTGTAAGCAATATCGAGATACTGACTGTTGCAGAAGGCTCTGACGGCGAGATAATTGCCGGTTCTGACGGTGACGGAATCTATATAATCGGAGATTCAGGGATCAAGCATATCAATACCGATAACGGATTGATGTCTGACGTAGTCATGAGGATCAAGAAGTCTCAGAATAAGGATGTTTACTGGATAGTAACCAGCAACTCGATCGCTTATATGACATCGGATTATGAAGTCCACACCATAAAGGATTTCCCGTATTCCAATAACTTCGACATGTATGAGGATTCGCAGGGTGATGTCTGGGTATTGAGCAGTAACGGTATTTATGTGATCAGTGCAGATGCACTTATAGAAAACCAGAATATCTCACCGGTTTTTTATGGAATCGATAACGGACTTCCGATAATCGCCAATGCAAACTCATACAGCTGTGTAACTGATGACGGCATACTTTATGTCGCAGGTACCACCGGTGTAGCAAAGGTAAATATCGAGGGCGTTTTCGAGGATGTTAACGATGTAAAGATGAGCGTTCCTTATGTTGAAGCTGACGGTGTAAAGTTCTATCCGGATTCTGAAGGAAAGTTCGTTGTTCCGAGCAGCGCAAAGAAGATAACCATTTATCCTTATATATGTTCGTATAATCTTATGAACCCCAAGGTCACATACAAACTCGAAGGCTTCGGTTCTTATGAGTCCACGGTAAAGAGAAGCGAGCTCTCATCAATCGACTATACGAACTTAAGGGGCGGCACATACGCTTTTAGAATGACTCTGGCAGATGCCATGGGCCACAGCAGTGGCGAAGATGTTTTCTCGATAGTGATCGTTAAGCAGAAAGCATTCTATGAATACTGGTGGTTCATGATCCTGACTCTTTTACTGGGTATCTCTTTAATCGCACTGATGTTCTATCTCTATGTGAGAAGAAAGACCAAAGCGCTCTTGAAGAAGCAGGAAGAGAATAAGACCCTCATCAGAGAGATCGTAGAAGCATTTGCGAAGACGATCGATATGAAGGACAAGTATACAAATGGTCACTCGAAGAGAGTGGCGGACTACACTGTGCTTCTTGCCCGCGAATTGGGATACGATGAAGAGACAGTCGAAAAGTATTACAACATCGCTCTTCTCCACGACATCGGTAAGATCGGCGTTCCCGGTGAAGTCCTTAATAAAGAGGGAAGACTCACTGACGATGAATATCACACGATACAGTCGCACACTGTATTGGGTTATAATGTTTTGAAAGATATCAGCATCATGCCGGAACTCTCTGTCGGTGCGGAATCGCATCACGAGAGACCTGACGGTAAGGGTTATCCGCAGGGACTTAAGGAAGATGAGATACCGAGAGTCGCACAGATCATTGCCGTTGCAGATGCTTTCGATGCGATGTATTCCAACCGTCCGTACAGAAATCGTATGAACTTTGAAAAGGTAGTATCGATAATATCCGGCGCAAGAGGAACACAGATGACAGCAGATGTAGTCGATGCATTCTTAAGGATCGTCGAGCGCGGCGGATTCAGAGCACCTGATGATATCGGCGGTGGAACGACTGAAGATATCGATAACATTCACAAGAGACTCGAAAATGAGTCGAAGGACCAGGAAGATAAGAAGGACAAGGGCGATGTTTGATGGCATTAATAAGTGGGCATACTTCATTATTCAATTTATAGTGTCATGTATTGTCACATCGATCGTCTGGTATCTGTTTGTTGTTATCGGAATGAATGAAGTTGAAATGTCCTTTACGCCATTGTTTTACCTGCTCGGAGGAATATTGGTCCATGTCGTTCTAACGGTAATCTATATCCTTTTCGGATGGAGGAAAGTTGATGAGTGGAGATGGTGGTGCATACTCATTTCTGCCGGAATAAATATAGTTACTTTCTTCATCGGAATAGAAGGATCATATCTTATTAATTTACTCGTTGCTTATTACTAAAAGTATGGGCTGCCACTTAAAAAGTGACAGCCCAATTAATTTATCCGGGAGTGTTGTAATTTATTATCATCCGAGCTTCTTGATAAGTCTGCAGAATTCTTCTCTGTACTTGTTATTTCCTGTACCTGATTTAGCGAGTTCATAAGCTGAATCGTAGGTCGCATTACCCTTGTATTCGCTGTCTCTCATTACCATTGAAGTTTCGATGATGCCGCAGATGAAATTGAAGTCATCCTTATTGCTGATTCCGTTGTCCTTGAGAGGATACTTGATAAGCCTGCTCTCGTCTTCGTCGGGTGCCTTATATCTGACAGATACTGTGCAGAGTTCGCCGTTCTTGGCGTTGTCGGAAAGAACAGTATCCTGATACTTGAGGTCGTCTTCAGGCTTTTCGTTAGGATCTCTGAGCTTGAGCTCGTAGCATACTGTTACCTGTGCGCCTGCACCGATCTCGCCGCCGTCTTTCTTATCGTCATCGAAATCCTTTGCGGACATCTGTCTGTTCTCGTAGCCGATCTGTCTGTATTCAGCTACTTCATAGGGATTAAACTCTACCTGGAACTTAACATCTTTGGCTACTGTTACAGTTGTCTGCATGAGCTTTTCGCAAAGGACTCTTTCAGCTTCGTCGATAGAATCGATGTAGAAGTAATTGCCGTTTCCTGCGTCAGCAATGGATTCCATATTTGCATCGCTGTAGTTGCCTGTGCCATAACCCAATACTGTAAGGAATACGCCTGTTTCCTTCTTTTCCTTGATAAGGTCTACGAGGCCGCTCTGGGATGTGATTCCGAGATTCATGTCGCCGTCAGATGCGATTATGACTCTGTTGTTTCCGCCCTTAACGAAATTCTTTTCAGCACACTTGTAAGCTGCATTGATTCCGCCTGAACCGTTGGTGCCGCCTGATGCGGAGATCTTGTCTAAAGCTTTGCAGATCTTATTGTAATCGTTGGAACCTTCAAGAAGTGTATCCGAGCTTCCGGAATAAGTAACGATTGATACTCTGTCATTAGGTCCTAAGTTTCCTGCAAGGAGCTTGAAGCTCTCTTTTACGAGAGGAAGCTTATCTTGGCTGTTCATGGAACCGGATGAGTCGATAAGGAATACAAAGTTATTGCCCTCGCTAGTGACTTTAACTTCGCTGTTAGCCTGCATCGTCATTACAAGGAGCTTGTTTTCCTTATTCCAGGGACATTCACCGACAGAATACTGAACGCTGAATACATCGTCTTTGTTATCTACCTTATAATCGAAATAATTGACCATCTCTTCAGTTCTGATCGCTGAAGCTACATTGCTTAAGTTATAGCCCTGGTTGATGATTCTTCTTAAGTTGCAGTAAGAACCGGTATCAACATCTGCCGCAAAAGTCGACAGAGGGCTCTGGGAAACTTTTACAAAACCATTCTCTTTAATGATGTTGTATTCTTCTGTGTTGAAATCCTTGCCTGATTCACCGTTAGCCACAGTGGTTTCTTCGTAGCCTGCTTCTGTAGGCTCGTAGTAGACATCGCCTCCTAAATAGGAATCTACTTGTGCCATTGGTGAATCATTGTGAGCTGCTACTGTTGTGCTTGCTGACTTTGCATTGGAGCAAGCAGTTGCTGACAATACCATTGTTCCTGTAAGTATTGCTGCTATTACCTTTCTCTTCATATAATTATCCTCCTTAGATAACACACAGGTCGCATTCATGCGCCAAATTAAGTGCTGTCTAACCTATATACAGACAGGCAGAAGGAAATGTTGCAGCGGAAAAGAAAAATTTTCGCAATATGGCATATAATTGTATTGCATGATGTTTTAAACAGAAGGGGAAATTTATGAAACGCGAATTGGGTTTGGCAAGATGCGGTCTGGCATGCTGTCTTTGTTCCGAAAACGTCCTGTGCAAAGGTTGCAGATTAGACGGATTTAAGGATCTTTCCTGGTGTAAAGATGCTGAGTGGTGTGTGAACAGAAAATGCTGTATCGAAAAGAATATCCCGGCGTGCTGGACCTGTGGTGAAACAGACTGCAGAAAAGGTCTTTTCAAAGAAAAGATAAAGGCACTGGGATTTACGGAATATGCGAGAAGATTCGGCGTTGAAAAGCTCCTCGACCGTTTGGAAGAGAACGAAAAGAACGGCATCGTATATCACCGTGAAGGCATCATGGGCGATTACGACGAGTTCGATAATGTGGAAGACCTGATAAGGTTTATCGATACAGGTAAAAGATAAAGCAAGAGGGTAGGGAGGATATAGTTATGGAACAGACCAAAAAGTGCCCGTCATGCGGCGGTACAATGTTCTTCAAGCCGGGCTCACAAAGTCTGCTCTGTCAGTCCTGCGGACGTAAAGAAACGATTCCGGAACTGGTATCAAAGATCCCGGTAAACGAGATGGATTTTCTTGCTGCCAAAAATACCGCAAGCCACGACTGGGGCATGGAGGCAAAGCTCGTTACCTGCAAGCAGTGCGGTGCCGAAACCATCCAGAACAAACTGCAGCTGTCAGGCATGTGTCCTTTCTGCGGTTCAACCACTGTTGAAGCAGCTGATCCTGAACAGGATATCATGGCACCTAACGGCATCATCCCGTTTAAGATCACTGAAGACCGCGCCCTCTATATTTTCAAGGAATGGATCAAGGACAGATTCCTTGCGCCCGAGCTCCTCGCGCAAGATGCACAGCTCAATAAGTTCTACGGCATATATGTTCCGCTCTTTACATTTGATGTGCTGACCGTAAACCGTTTCACGGGACACTATACGGAGAATAACAGAACGCTGTTTAAGTGCGGAAAATTCCAGCACCAGGTCGATGACTTCCCGGTCGTTGCAAGTAAGCAGCTATGTTCTGACAAACTCCTTTTGAATGTCATGAAAGACTATAGGACAAGAGAAGCAAAGCCGTATACACCTGACGCCCTGGCGGGCTTTCCCTGCGAGCACTATTCTATTGGCTTAAATGAAGCCTGGAACAGCGTCGGAAAAGATATGGAGATCTATCTTAAGAATCAGGCGAATAAACAGGACGAGACAAAGTTCCTCATGGGAATCGACATGGCAACTGATTATTTCAATCTTAAGTATAAATACCTTATCGTGCCCGTATGGATCAATTCGTTCTACTACGACAACCAACTCTATATGATCGCCATAAACGGTCAGACAGGTAAGATCGACGGCCAGTGGCCGAAGTCTTTTGGTACATTTGCAAAGAAGGCGGCATTGTTCGTCTTAGACTGTTTTATTTAAAAGGGAAAATATGGCATCAAGCAAAGAATACCTGGATTTTATCCTGGAACAGCTCTCGTTACTGGACGATATTACATACCGCGCCATGATGGGCGAATACATTATTTACTACAGAGGAAAGATAATAGGCGGAATCTATGATGACCGCTTCCTTGTAAAGCAGACAAAGTCATCTCTTGCAAAGATGCCTGATGCCGAACTGGAGCTCCCCTATGAAGGCGCCAAGGAAATGATAATGGTTGACGAAGTCGAAAACAAAGAGTTCTTAAGAGAGCTTTTCGATGCGATGTATCCGGAACTTCCTTCTCCGAAGAAAAAATGAGAATATGGAATTAGTTCAATATAAAGAAGAATATAAGCAGCTTGTTTTCGATTTTACTGACAGGTGTTTTGAAGAACTCGGCAAGAAGTTCGAGCCTGAAGGCCGCCATTATTTCTATAACGACATCGAAAGCTCTTTCGTATCTTTCTTATGCCTTTTAGACGGAGAAAAGTTGATAGGCACTGTTGCTTTAAAAAAGATTGACGATTATACTGTTGAGCTCAAAGCCTTATATCTTGATAAGGATTACAGGGGACAGCATTTAGGAAGCAGCCTGATAAAGGCAGCGATCGACGAGGCAAAAAATCTTGGCTATAAGAGCATGGTCCTTGATTCAATGTCGAAATACAAAGAAGCCGTAAGGCTCTACGAGAAGTGCGGATTCAAGAACACTGAGAGATTTAACGACAACATCTATGCTGACGTATTTATGAGGCTTGAGTTATAAGGGGGATATATGTTTGAGAGTGATTTTGCAAAAACTGATTATATTGAGAAAGATAATGTAGTCTTTCATGTGTGGAAAAAAGAAGCGCATTTTAATGACTATAGAGATCCTGTGAAAGCTTCATTGGATCTCCTCCGCGAACATAAAGGCAGTATCTTTATTGTTGATGCCAGAAATGGTTTTGAAGACGTTAAGGAAGATGTCGACTGGGGCTTCAATTACTTCCTGCCTGAACTTAAGAAGACCGGTTGTACGGTATGGGGATTCATTCTTCCTGAAGTGTCTGAGATAGAAGGAGAGATAGACCTCTGGACGCGCGAGATAGAGAAGAATTTCCGCGTGATAAGAGCAGTAAGTTACGAAGATATTTTAAAGCAGAGCTGAAAGCCAAAGGGGGATAATATGGCACAGCAGAACATCTACGACAACGAAGTGTTTTTCGACAATTTTAAGGGGCTTCGAAGTGATGAGATCAACTTCAACGAAGTGATCGAAACACCGATCATCACCGCGATGCTTCCTGATCTGAAGGGCAAGAAGATACTTGATATCGGCTGCGGCATGGGCCAGCATGCAATGCAGTATTCAAAGGCTGGCGCTGCATCAGTTCTCGGTACGGATATATCTGAAAAGATGCTCTCATTTGCAATGGAAAACAATGCGGCAGATAACATCACTTATAAGCGTATGGCATTCGAAGACATCGCACAGCTCAATGAGAAATTCGACATCATTACAAGCTCTCTTGCATTCGATTATTCTCAGGATTTCGAAGGCCTTATGAAGGATGTATATTCGCTCCTTAACAATGGCGGATATCTTATCTTCTCGATGTCGCATCCGATCTCAACAGCATACGACGGAGTATACGACAGATACACAAGAACGAAAGACGGCGTAAGACTCTATGCAAATCTTCACAACTACGGTATCGAAGGCGAGCGCCATTTTAAATGGGTCGTCGACGATTACGAAGTCTATCACAGAATGTTTTCGTCGCTCGTAAATGCGATCGCAAAAGCAGGATTCGTAATAGAAGAATGCCAGGAATCAAAAGTGCCGGATGAGATACTTAAAGCGCACCCGGATAAATTCGGCGGCGTGATCCACCAGCCCGACTTTATCTTTTTCAGGTGCAGGAAAAACGGATGATGAACACGATTAATACTATTATTCCTTAGGAGGTTTTTATGCAGACAATAGGCATTGTATTAGATCCCGGAAAAATGAGTAATCCTGATCTTGATATACGTTATGATCTTCCTGAGCGTATTGAAGAATATACAGACGGTAAGGTAAAAGAAAGCGCCTATGATTATCTTCCTGATGAGAGAATGGTTATTTGGCTTGATACAGAGGATGCCCAAAAGAATGTCGGTGATGTCATTCAGTTGATCAGTTCAGAGATGATACTCGATAATGACCTTACTGAGGCCGCTGAGATTTACATCTCAACTTTGGAACAGGCCGAACTGGATCAGTGCACTAAGGTTTTTCCTGCTTAAGAACAGATATGGGTACAAAGCATGTAGTGGTTCTGCCTTATGATGAGGCGTGGAAAAATGATTTCGAAGATATAAAGGCTGAGCTTATGACGGTTCTGTCAGACCTCATCCTGCGCATTGAACATGTGGGCAGCACGTCTGTGCCGGGACTTTCTGCAAAACCCATAATAGATATTGATGTTGTTATAGATGGTGCGGAAAGTTTTGAAAAAGTAAAAACTGCACTCGGAACGATCGGTTACCGGCATGAGGGTGATCTTGGCATTGCCGGACGCGAAGCGTTTAAGTATGAAGGCAAAGATCATTTGAGAAAACATCATCTTTATGTGTGTTCAAAAGATGCTGCTGAATTGAAGAGACATGTATCATTCAGGGACTATCTTCTTTCTGATCCTGATGCTGTCAAAGAGTACGGCAGGATAAAAGAAGAGGGCGCTAAACTGTATCCTTATGACATAGATAAATATATTGAATACAAGTCTTCTTTTATCGAAAGTATCTATGCAAAGATCGCAAATGACAGCAAATAATGTAAAGGGCTTTCTCATCTTTTTGAGAAAGCCCTTTCTAATCATCCCTTACTATTCCTATTAATCTTTTTTGTATTCCAGAATGTCGCCAGGCTGGCAGTCCAATGCATCGCAGATGGCTTCTAATGTTGAAAAGCGGATTGCAGATATCTTTCCATTTTTCATCTTGGAAAGATTTACATTTGATACGCCGACCTTTTCGGACAATTCATTGAGCGAGATCTTACGATCCGCCATTACTCTGTCTAATCTCAGTATTATCTGTCCCATATTTATTCCTCCTTACAATGTCTCGTCTGACTGAGTCTGTAAGGTAATGCCGTAATCGAGGATGGCGTTGAGCACCCATGTGATTATTACACAAAGAACAGCAAATGCCGAGCCTGCAGTTAAGGCAAGAATAATGCATGTGACAACAAGGACAGTTGTAATTCTCTTCTTAACTTTTGCAGTGAAGGGATTAGGCTCTTTTTCGATCATGGCAAAAATAGAACTTATCATAAAGAACATCGCTGTGGTCAATATAAATACTAAGCTGAAGAACAAGATATAAGAACCATACATAACGCTCAGCGGATGATCGTTTATGGCAGCCTGAACAGCAGGAATGTCAGAGTGCAGTTCTGTAGGGAGTGATCCGAGGTTGATCGTTACAGCGGAAGCACTGCCGATCTCATCAGAAGTAGATATAAGGCCGGAAAGACTTCCGGTAGTGACCTTATTATCAAACTCTTTGCCCATAGACAGTACCTTGATACCGCCAACGATACCGATGATGGTAAAAATACCGCATATTACAGCCAGAATCCTGGAAACGATCGTGCCTGCACGGCAGCTCTTTTTGATCTTAGCGATCTTTACATTTTCTTCATTCATAAATCCATACTCCTTAAATGTTAATCTATCACCTTCGAAGATGGCTTTACTATACTCGGCAAATTAATCTTTGTCAACAAGAATTTAACGATAATCGTTAAAAATTATTCGATGAGCGTTGCGGCAATCAAGAGCTGGGATCTGCAATTCTATAATGACGGTTCTTAACAGGTTTAAATGTGAACAAAACCGACAAAACCCCACAGATCGCATTTTTTACCCCCTGAAATTGAGACTTTAGGCTGTGGTATGAGACCGGTAAACGGGTTGATAATAATAGTGATAACACTGACATTTGAAGGAGGAGCATACCGTGGATAGAATTATTCTTCCGATTAAAGTTCATGCAGTAAAACTGGATTACAGAAGACAACTTTTGGAAACAATGGTTCAAGGCTATTTTAGTGTGAGAAAAGGATGTAATGTTGTCATCGTTACGCGTGACCCTGACAATGAAAAATGCACACCTAAAACACCCTGGATCTACAGGATCTCTTCAAAACGCGGCAAAATATATGCCGAGGCAGTGAATAATTATCTTGCTGTTAAAAATGAATATGATGCGCTTTTAAAAGAATGGAAAAAGACATACAGAGCCGCACCGCCCAAGGTGAAGTTCCCTATTAAACAATTCTATGATCCTCACGGCATGGATCACGATTACTTTAACAGACAGGCAGATAATCTCGGGAAATACACATCTGATAATCCGACTGTAAGTGAGTTTGGAGTTTTTAAGTCCAAAAACGAGTTGATGGCAGCTAATACATTAAGCCGTTTGAAAGTTCCTTTTAAATATGAGACTGAACTTTATTTAGAAGGAACCAATGAGAAAATTAATCCTGACTTCCTTCTTGATTTTTTCGAGATTGACAGATGCTCTTATCTTGAAGTTTTAGGAATGAATGACAAATACAATTATGCTGTTAACACTAGTACCAGAATCAATAGTTATTCTAAATCCCGATATAGACCAGGCAGGGAAGTAATCTATGTGTTCCTGTATGATAAGTCAAATTTTGATGAATCATATTTTATTTCACAGGTGTTGATAGCCTTCGACATTATGATTCCTGACAGTGCATTGGATTGGGGAAGTGATATTAGTTCTTTGGGTCAGATAAAACTGAATAACTGCGCCCGTACAGCAAACGCGTGACGCCAAAATTTTTAACTAAGAAAAAATCCCTGCAAGGTCACTGCTTGTCGAGAACTTTGCGGGGATTATTGCTGTGTTTGGGCCGTTTTTCTCGACAAAGTTACCGTACGTCGAGAACTTTGCAGGGATTTTAGCCTTATTTGGCCCATTTTTCTCGATAAAGTCACCGTATGTCGAGAACTTTGCGGGGATTTTTAGTGTCAGGTCTGGATTCAGGAAAAAAAGCAGCCCTATGTTTACCCTTTCCACGGCCTTGCCTTATCTAACCAGCCGTTTGCTTTCCAATACTTAAAATCCGTATACTCAGGATTCCTTTTGCCGAGGTTTTTCTGAAGTATGCGGACAGCATAGAACTTGGCCTTGGTTATGAGACTGGTGTGGGCAGGCTTGCTGTAATCGATGGTGGCGAACTTTTTGGATGCGGCTGTCAGGCTCTTTGTTATTGAAGAGCGCTTCTTCTCCGGCAAGTTCTCCCATTTGATGTCGCCCATCAGTTTGTAGCGGTAGGTCCTGATGCAGCTTATGCCCCACCAGGAGAGGCTGTCCTTAATATCTTTGGCGGCGGAACCTTCTCCTGCACCAAGAGCCTGGGTGATGATGACCGCGCGCTTTCCGAACATCTCTTTTGCGGGGCGGTGAGGCATCCATCTGTAACCGAAGTGGTCGAGCATAGCTTTCATTGCGCCGGTGGCGTGGAAGACGTAGGCCGGTGAAGTGAATACCAGAAGATCTGCTTCGAGCAAAGCCTTCGCAATCGGCTGGATATACCGTGCGTCCTTGCACTTTTCCGCGTCCTTACCGAAGCATACTTTGCAGCCTGCGCAGAAAGCAGGGCAGTCCCTTGGCAGATAGAATTCAGTTATCTCTGCCTTGTCTCTTAAGGGCTCCAAAAACATTTCCTTTAAGCGGTAAGTTACGCCTTTATATTCTGTTCCGTTAATGACTGTTATCTTCATTTTAGTCTCCTGAACAATCGACAGATTATGCGGCCTTCCACGGTCTGGCCTTATCAAGCCAGCCCTGTTCCTGCCAGTACTTTCTTTCTTCTTCACCTGCTCCCATGCCTTTTTGCTGCATCATGCGCATCATCGAAAATAGGAAGCGCGTCTTTATGCCTGCATGGACTTTTGAATCCTTAAGCTTTTTTGCGAGAGCGGCCATATCTTTATTGATCTTTTCTTTTAACTCAGGTTTTACCTGTTCCCAGTTTGCAGCCTGGATTGCTTTTCCGTAACTTTTTACGTATGGAACGCCCCAGTAAAGAAGAGTATTCGTAACGTCTTTAACTGCGGACTTTGCACCTGCGCCTGCAGCTGTCGATATGACGACTGCCTTTTTTGAGAACATGGATGCACGCGGTTTGTGCGACATCCAGTAAGTGAATGTGAGATCGATAAATGACTTCATCGGAGCAGAAACGCGCATGCAGTATGTCGGTGTCGTAAAGATGAGCAGGTCGGACTTTTCGACTGCATCCATGATGCGCTTTTTCTCTTCGAAAAAAGGACAAAGAGATTCGTCCTTGATGCAGCTGCAGCAACCGGTGCAGAAGTGATTCAGATCTCTCGGAAGGAAGAATTCGTGGACTTCGTTTTCGCCGAGATCATCTACAAGTATCTTACCGATGTTATATGTGCTTCCTTTGTGGTTCTGTCCGTTGATTACCGTAATGACCATTAGTTTTCTCTCCCGTATATTCTGTCGAATTGTTTGATGTGCTCGTCGAGCAATTTCAAAGCTTCAGGTTCTCTTTCAGGTTCTCTGTCGCATATCGTTAGAAGGTAGTAGATGGGCGCATAAAAGTGGAGTGTCATTATCTGAACGTTATCAGTTTTAAGCACGCCAGCCGTTACCATGAACCCGAAAAGCATTCCCTGATATGAGAGCGGGTCATCGACATAAAGTTTCGAATACATCTTCGCAAGATCATTGTCGTGGAACTGCTCTAATGTGAGCATCTTTCTGAACTTCCTGTTGTAGTCGTCGTGAAGATAGTAGAGGAAGAATTCTCTGCCGAGCTTAAGGAGCTGGTCTTCAGGAAGGCTCTTATAGATTCCTGCATCTTTGGCTGCATCAGTACCGTTGATCTGCATTGCCTTGGCCTGCTCGGCGAAATTAGCATTCATCTTGTCGATGATGGCATCGAAGATCGCCTTCTTGCTTTTGTAGTGTTTATAGAGCGAAGGAGCTTTAATGCCGACTGCCTGGGCGATGTCGCCGACAAAGACATTGGCATAACCTTTCTCGGAAAAGAGGGTGAGCGCTTCATCTAATATCTTTTGTTTTGTATCCATAATGACCTCTCGAAAAGTTGGCTAATTTGAATTAGCCAAAGTATAGCTAATCGGAATTAGCCTGTCAAGAAACTTTTGATGCAAGAATTTTTGATTGTTTAAAACAAATTGGTATAATGTAAAATTAGTTATATAAATCACTTGTTTTCAGGGGGAAGGTATGAGTAAAGGGGTTTATTTCTTTTTCCAAATTTTTCTTTCAATAATCGTTTCTTCAGTAGTTTGGTATTTCTATCCCGCAAGCGGCGCTTTCAATTTCTCATTGACCGGCAATTACAAAGAAGGCGGCATGATCTTTATCGGCGGCGCAGTTGTTTATCTGATAATTACGATCATCCATATAATCCTCGGAAGAGAAACACTCAGGAACTGGTCAAAGGGAATTATCGTAGTCACATTGATAATTGCCGTTATCATGTTTATTGCAGGCAAGTTTACTTGTCAGTACGGAGTTGATCTTCTTAACAGCACACTTAATTTAGGCTTGTATATCGGGTTTTAATTCCAACCACATATCTTGAAGTTTAGAGCTGGTCTTCGGATCAGCTTTATAATCTATTAAAAGCTATGGCTCACATGCAGAGGATAAGACTATGGGAATCATTGCAGCATACATGGTACCGCACCCGCCGCTTATAATTCCGCAGGTAGGAAGAGGCGGCGAAAAGGATATCCTTGAGACTACCAATGCCTACGAACGGGTTGGCGAGCACATAGCCAAAAACGCACCTGAAACTATCGTTATCTTAAGTCCGCATTCGGTTATGTATGCTGACTATTTTCATATCTCTCCAGGCAGCGGTTCTGCAGGTGATTTCGGAAGGTTCGGCGCGCCGCAGGTAAACTTCGACGTCGATTACGATACTGAGTTTACAGACAGGCTCGAAGATGTTTTAGATCAGGCAGGATTTCCGGCAGGCACAAAGGGACAGCGCGAAAAAGAGCTCGACCATGGAACGATGGTGCCGCTCTATTTCATCAGAAAACACTATAAGGGCGGGAAGATAATAAGGATCGGCTTATCAGGTCTTCCTCTTGCTGACCATTATAAATTCGGAACATTCATTAAACAGGTTTCAGAACAGCTCGGGCGTAAAACGGTAATAGTTGCAAGCGGCGATCTGTCGCATAAACTCAAAGACTATGGCCCGTACGGTTTTGCAAAAGAGGGTCCCGTTTACGATGAGAAGATAATGGAAGCAGCTTCGGAAGCGGATTTCGGAGCAATGCTCGAATTTGACGAAGAGTTCCTTGATAAGGCAGCAGAATGCGGACACAGATCTTTTGTGATCATGGCGGGAACTTTTGACGGCATAGACGTCAGATCAGAAGTTTTATCTCACCAGGATGTAACAGGCGTCGGTTATGGAATATGCATTTTCGAGCCTGTTGGAGAGAATGATTCAAGGAGATTTCTTAAGGTCATGGCAGATAAAATAAAGACAAATGAATCGACACCATATGTAAGACTTGCAAGAGCCGTGATCGAGAAATATGTAAGGACAAATAAAAGACTCAAGTTCCCGAATGATCTTCCGGAAGGACTCCTGGAAGACCTCCCTGAAGAAGCGACTAAAGACAGGGCAGGAGCTTTCGTATCTGTTCATGAGAACGGCATGCTCAGAGGCTGCATAGGAACAATAGGTCCCGTGCAGGACTCGATCGTTGAAGAGATAATCAGCAATTCTATAAGCGCGGTATCGAGAGATCCGAGATTTGAAAGAGTCAGGGAAGATGAGCTTGATCTATTGGAGATCAATGTCGATATCTTAGGAAAGCCTGAATATATTGACGGCCCTGATAAGCTTGATGTTAAGAGGTACGGAGTAATCGTTTCGTGCGGAGCAAGGAAAGGACTTCTGCTGCCGGACTTGGAGGGTGTTGATACAGTTGAAGATCAGATCGATATCGCAAGAAGAAAAGGCGGAATATCTCCAACAGACGATTATAAGCTCCAGAGGTTTGAAGTCGTAAGGTATAAGTGACATGACCGTTTGTAAAGTCTGCTTCAGGCATTGTGATATCAAGGAAGGCATGACCGGAGCGTGCGGTGCGAGAACCTGCAAAGACGGGAAAGTCATTGTCTCTAACTACGGACGTGTTACGGCACTTGCATTAGACCCGATTGAAAAGAAACCGTTGTCGCGGTTTATGCCCGGTTCGAAGATCCTGTCTTACGGAAGTTACGGGTGCAATTTATTCTGTCCTTTCTGCCAGAACTACGATATATCGAGATCAAAAGGTGAAGAATTCGATGAGACGATAACGCCTGAAGAGCTTGCATATCTGGCTGATAAATATAAAGACAGAGGCAACATCGGTGTGGCCTTTACTTATAATGAGCCGTTGGTAAGTTATGAGTTCGTTAGAGACACTGCAAAGCTCGTAAAGAAAATGGGCATGAAGAATGTGCTCGTAACAAACGGCACAGTATCACCTGAGATCGAAGAAGATATCTTGCCATATATCGATGCAATGAATGTTGATATCAAGAGTATGTCCGATGAGACTTACAGGGATTTCTTAAAAGGCGATCTAAACATGACCAAGGCTTTTATCGAGCGTGCTGTAAAGTCCTGTCATGTGGAACTTACTATGCTGATAGTACCAGGCATGAATGACAGCGAAGAGGAGATGAGAGAACTCGTCTCATGGATATCCGGTCTTACTGATGCAGAAGGAAATAAGATTGGCAGCAAGATTCCTCTGCATATCTCAAGATTCTTTCCGAGATATAAGCTCAGCGACAGAAAGCCTACTGATGTGGAAAAGATATATTCTCTGGCTGAACTTGCAAGAGAAAAGCTGGATTTTGTTTATACGGGTAATTGCTAAAGAAGGTCCTATCAAGCACCTGTTAAACTATTGAACTCCTTTAAATCAACTGTATTTTGTCCCTTTTTATCACACTAAAATAAATAGTATAATTACAAACTAGGGGCACATGCTTAAGAATACTAGCGATATGAGAGGATCCTTTTATGAATTCATTTTCTGAGAAACTCGTCGGTAATGTCAACAAAGTCATCGTCGGAAAAGATAAGCAGATAGAACTTCTGCTCGTATCACTCCTTGTCGGAGGACACGTTCTTTTAGAAGACGTTCCCGGCACGGGAAAGACTAAGACAGCAAGAGCTTTGGCACAGTCTTTGGGTCTTGATTTTAAGAGAGTCCAGTTTACGATCGACCTCCTGCCGTCTGACCTTACAGGTATTAACTATTTCGACCGTCAGGCAAATGAATTCGTATTCCGCAAAGGTCCTGTTTTCACAAATATCCTTCTTGCAGATGAGATCAACCGTGCTACGGCAAGAACACAGTCGAGCCTTCTCGAGTGTATGGAAGAAAAGCAGGTAACGGTTGACGGTGAGACAAGAAAATTGGATCTCCCTTTCCTCGTAATCGCTACACAGAACCCTGTCGAATCACAGGGAACATTCCCGCTTCCTGAAGCACAGCTTGACCGTTTCCTCATGATGATCAAGATGGATTATCCTACTCACGATGAGAGCATCGAGATCTTAAAGAGATTCGCAACTGAAGACCCGCTCAATGATCTTGCCTCAGTAACGAACAGGGAAGAGATTAAGGAGATGCAGGATAAGGTTAAGAAGATCTTTGTATCTGACCTTCTCTACGATTATGCGACAAGGATCGTTGAAGCTACCAGAGAATCAGCAGATATCGCTATCGGTGCGAGCCCCAGAGCACTCCTTGCTTTCGTTGCTGCTGCAAAGGCTTTGGCATTTATCAGAGGCAGAAAGAACTGCGTACCGGATGATTTCAAGGAACTTGCAGTTCCTGTACTTGCACACCGTCTTACACTGCGTTCACAAAGAGCTCTTTCTTCTGACGGTAAGCTCATGTTAAAGCGTGACAGCTCGGAAGCTATCCTTACGAAGATATTGAATTCCGTTTCCTGCCCGACTGAGGACTTCAGCAAGTAAGTTTTCCCAAATGGAAATAATCGTACTGATCGTTGTTATTGGCATTGTTTTCATAGTAGAGAGTCTCTACTATCGTTATCATGCGCTCGATAATCTTGATCTTTCGGTCTATTTCTCCAAAGATGTTGCAAACTACGGCGAAGACGTGGAACTCATCGAGGTTGCGATGAACAGGAAGAAGCTTCCTTTGCCGTTCATCATCCTCAAGTTCGAATCCCCGAGAGGGCTCGAGTTTTACGACATGACCAATGTTTCTGCGTCGGACCACATGTACCGTGAAGACATGCTTTCGATGAAGCCTTTGTCAAAGCATACGCGCCGTATCAAGGTACAGTGTGTAAAGCGCGGATACTATACTTTCCCAAGAGTCGGAATAACAACATCAGATCTGTTCCTGACATCGCGTTATAACACTAATTTTGATAACCAGTCTGAACTCGTGGTCCTTCCTGAACTCGCTGAAGGCGATTTCGTCGAGATGCTTACATCGGTCACTTTGAGCGAACTTCAGAGAAGAAGGACGCTTCTTACAGATCCTTTCACGCTTTCAGGCATCCGCGAATATGTAACTACTGACCCGATGAACAGCGTTAACTGGAAGGCCAGTGCCAAGACCGGCGAACTGATGGTCAATCAGCGTGCTTCCACGAATGCGCCGAAGGTACATATTTTCCTGAATCTTGAATACTATAACCAGAAGCGTTCGACATCACTTCTCGAAAAGTCGATCAGTCTGGCATACACTTATCTCTGCAAGCTTTCCGAATGGGGTGTTCAGACTTCGTTACATTCCAACGGACATGATGCGGTTAACGGCGAGCCGTTATCTGCTGATCCTGCTGCAAGTTCAGTAGAACTCGAAAAGAAAGCGATAATACTCGGCAGGATAGATCTTAAGCAGGCGGCAGTACCCTTTACGGAGTCTTTTGAAAACTTCCTGGAACTGACTGACCACGATGATTTTATCGTTGTGATCTCGCCTCAGGCCAATGCAGGGTTCTGCCTTCTTATGTCTGATGCGAAAAGACGCCGTCCGGCTCTTAACTGGATCATGCCGGCATATAAGCTCACTCCTGAAGTTGAGCTCGAACCGGATATCGCGTCTTCTTATATGAGATGGGAGGTGAAGGGCCATGACTGACGATCCCCGCTTTGTCGCTCCCAAAGCTCATGCCAAACTTAATGAGGCTGTAATCGTTCGTGACAGCATCTTTGCCGAGTGCCTGTATTCGCTCATGGTGACTATCACCATTATGTCTGTCCTGATGATAATCAAGCTCTATATAGTTACCATCAACATCAGCATGCTTTCGCCTTATATCATTTTGCTTCTGGCGCTCATCCACACCTTTATCCGCAGAAGCGGAATAAAAAGGTCTATTATCAATCTGGCTGTCCAGCTGGCTGTATCTGTCGCGTTCTATTTTACGGTTATCAATATATCCTTCCTCGGATTCGGTGCAGACAGCAGAACTAAGATCTATCTGTTCATATTTGTGGCTGCATTGACTTTGTTCTCGTTCATTTACTATCTGAAGCCGTCGCATTCGGCTGCAGACACGGAAATTATCTTTTTCCCGGCGGCTGTTCACGTAGTCGGATGGTTATTCTACAAATTCACTCAGACAGCCGTATATAACAATGACTATTACAGGAGATGGGACGTTACCCATGAGCTTGAAACTGACAGGCTCATGTTTGTCAGAGTCCTTGTTATCAATGCCGTAATCATCGCTTTCCTTTTCCTTGTTATGCGTCAGCTTGCGGTTTTCGATAAGAAGTATTACCACTCGATACAAAAGAAGTCCCAATCTACCGTAGTGCTCAAAAAGCAGAACTTCTTTACGGTATTATTCCATTTCGGACTTGTCCTTGTTACTTTCGGTATCATTCTGGTATTCCCGTATTCATCTGTATTTTCATTATTCGGAAAGATCAGCCAGGGCTTCTGGAAGATCGTTTATTGGGTAATAGAATTGATCTCAAAGATCGATACGGGCGATTTAGGTAATGATCTGCAAGAGGACCCCGTCAGCATGGAGATGGTAGTTGAAGAGAGTCCTGTCTCGGCTCTTGTCCTTACGATAATTGCTTTCGTCGGAATGGCGCTTATAATGATTTTGCTTGCAATAACAGGCATCAAGGTTCTCAAGAAAGTTATCAAGGATGCTGATGCGAATAATGCCGGAGCTGACGATTCCGTAATCGATACCATCGAAAACATAGGGCCTCTCAAGAAGATGTTCTCCAAAAAGGATTATGATTTCGGATCAGGACACGAACGCATTATCAGAAAACAGTTCTACGACAAGACACGTAATGCAATGAAAAAGGGCCTTCCTGTCGGTGATACTTCGACTCCGGGCCAGATCGAGGCTGTCCTTAGTGCTTATGGTGACGAAGACATCTCTTCACTTAGGGAAGAGTATGAAAACGTCCGTTATGGTCAGAACAAGTGACATCAGAGTATAAAAATGATATTCTTTTACGCGTAAAATTATTTTGATACGAGTATTTAGGAGCGCTTTATGTTATTTGCTTTGGCTTTGATCCCCGTAATCGGACTTCTGATATTTATCTATTTCAATGACAAGAAGGAAAAAGAGCCTATCTGGCTTTTGCTGCTCTTATTCGGTGTTGGAGCCGCATCCGTTGTATCTGCTATTGTCCTGGAACTTATCGGCGGTTTGATATTGGGTGCTGTTTTCCCGACGGATTCGGTGATCAAGGGCACATTGGATGCAATGCTGATAGTTGCTCCTGCAGAGGAATTGGGAAAGTTCATTGTCTTAAGATCCATCACATGGAAGAACAAGCACTTCAATTACAGCTATGACGCTATCGTTTATGCGGTCTTTGTCTCATTGGGATTTGCAGCTCTTGAAAATATCACTTATGTTTTCGGAAGCGGAGTCGGCACAGCCTTCCTTCGTATGTTTACGGCAGTTCCCGGCCATGCCTGCTTTGGTGTATTTATGGGATTCTTCTACAGCAAGGCGAAGTATGCGAGCCTTACGAACAAAAAGGGAGCATGCACGGGATTTACTGCTCTCGCTATACTCCTCCCGATTATTATCCATGGAATCTACGATGCCATCTTAATGGGCGGCGGATCTTCAGACGAAGCGATCCTCTCAGGTTTGAGCCTCATTCTGTGGATCGGCTTTGTAATTGCATTGTTTGTCGTTTCGATAATATTTGTAATCAGATCTTCCAGACACGATTTCTGCATCATATCTTTGCCTGTTGAGGGCGGTGCTGTGATCCAGACAATTTACAGACCTGCTATCGTCGGCGGCTGGACATGCACATGCGGCAGCGTAAACCAGTTGAACTTCTGTCCGAAGTGCGGCAAACAACGTCCGATGTCCACCACATGGTATTGCCCTGTGTGTGCTACGCCTTCAGCTTTCAATTTCTGCGGCCACTGCGGCTGCCCCAGGCCTCAGGCTTAAATATTCTTTCTTGACCTTATCGGGTTTAGATGATATTTTATTGAGCGCGCGAAAGACACGCGCCGACAGTTCGTTTGTGCCATCCTGTCGAAAAACAAAACCAGGACAATCATTTATATCAGTTCTCTATCGCATAGTGATATGCATGCTTGATTGAATGTGACTCCTGTTTTGGAGTCATTTTTATTTTGGAGAAAAGATTATGAGTGAATCTAAAACAGTATCAAGATTATTCATGTGCATCGGCATCATCTTTGTTTCATGCCTTTTGCTCTCAAACCTTATTGCCGGCAAGATGTGGGCAGTGTCATCTAGCATCACGCTTCCTGCGGCAGTAATCCTGTTCCCTCTGACATACATCATCGGTGACGTTTTCACTGAAGTATACGGATTTAAGAAGGCAAGAACCATCATCTGGCTCGGCTTTGCGATCAGCTTTTTCGCAGTCGTTATCTACCTTATTACGATCGCTCTTCCTCATCCCGGTTACTGGGAAAACCAGAGCGCTTATGAGATCGTTATGGGAACTACGCCGAGAGTAGCGATCGCATCTTTTGCAGGTTATCTTTTCGGAGAGTTTTCTAATTCGATCCTTTTATCTAAACTCAAGGTCGCAACCAAGGGAAAGAAGCTTTGGCTCCGTACGATCCTTTCAACTGTAGTAGGTGAGGGCCTGGATTCGGTTATCTTCATCATGATCTCTTTCTGGGGTACGATGGAAAATTCAGTCGTGCTCAAGATGATCCTTTTCCAGTACCTTTTCAAGGTTGCTTACGAAGTTATCTTTACACCGGTAACATATGCCGTAGTAAGATGGATAAAGAAAAAAGAAGGCATCGATGTTTACGATGAAGGCATCAGATACAATATCGTAAAGGGGTAATCTTTATGCGTGAGAAAGAAGGACTTACCAAGCTCGGAAGCAACGGCACTAAGTACAGTCAGGATTACGATCCGTCCGTTCTGGAGACTTTCGTAAACAAGCACCAGGACAACGACTACTTTGTAAAATTCAACTGCCCTGAATTTACGAGCCTTTGCCCGATCACAGGACAGCCTGACTTTGCAACGATCACGATCTCATACGTTCCTTCAGTACGTATGGTCGAGAGCAAATCGTTAAAGCTCTATCTGTTTTCGTTCAGAAATCACGGCGACTTTCATGAGGACTGCGTAAACATAATCATGAAAGATCTTATCAAGCTCATGGATCCTAAATATATCGAAGTATGGGGCAAGTTCACTCCCCGTGGAGGCATTTCCATCGATCCGTACTGCAATTACGGCATGCCTGGAACGAAATGGGAAAAGGTGGCAGAGGACAGGCTCTTTAACCACGATATGTATCCTGAGAAAGTGGATAACAGATAACACTTTAAAACAATCTGTTCTGGAACCCGGGTGCATTTATATATGCATCCGGGTTTTATGATCTATACTGTAGTAATAAACGGGAATTACGAGGTGTTAATATGTTTGATCAGGAAAGATTTGAAAAGCAGCTGGCGTTCATAAGAGAGATAGACAAGGAAAAGATGATAGGGCGTCAGAGCTATCTTACTGACGGCAAGACTCTGGAAAACGATGCCGAACATGCCTGGCACATGGCGATAATGACCGTCCTTCTTAAAGAGTATGCAAATGAAGAGATCGACGTCTTAAAGACGGTCACGATGCTCCTTATCCATGACCTTGTCGAAGTATATGCAGGCGATACATATGCATACGATGAGGAAGGAAAGAAGACTCAGGCTGAGCGCGAAGCAAAAGCTGCCGACAGGATCTACAGCATCCTTCCTGAAGATCAGGGCGAATACTTAAAATCCCTCTGGGTTGAATTCGAAGAACAAAAAACTGCTGAAGCCAAGTTTGCCAGGACCATGGACTGCTTCCAGCCCCTGATTCTTAACGATGCAACAAACGGAAAAGCATGGAAGGAACATGAAGTAAGGAAGAGCTGGGTCTATAAGCGCAATCAGACCACAGCTAACGGTTCTTCAGATATCTGGGATTATGCGAGGGAAAACCTGATCGAAAAGAATGTCCGTAACGGCAATATAATCGACGACAGCAAGGAAGAGTAAAGCCGGTCATTGTTTGACCATATTATTGGTATAATTTATTAGTTCCATTTATTTGGAACAGGATATGGAATAACAGGAGGGAAAGATAATGAGCAAGTTTTGTCCTATGTGCGGAGTACAGGCAACAGACGGCGCTAATTTCTGCATGAAATGCGGATTCGATTTCCGCACGCTCGAGTCAGCAGCAGCTCCCGCACCTGCACCCGGACCTGCTCCTGCGGCAGCACCCGTGGCACCCGTTCAGGTCCAGCAGCCTGTCACACCCGAAAACTGGGTCATTAATACAGGCGTTGTAAATCCCAACCCTGTACCGGGATATGAAGAATACAATCCGACATTTCATTGCAGATGTGAGCACTGCTTTTTCGAATTCGATTACCATGTTTACGATCTGGGTCACAGAACCTGGTATCCGCAGGGATTCGTTTACTGCCCGCGCTGCCAGAAACCTCTGAGACATAAGCTCGAATATGAGGTGCTGACAAATGTCCAGCCGACAATGCCGCCTGCACCCCAGGCTTAAAGAAAAATACACAGGACTGTCTTTTGGAAGGCAGTCCTTTTTTGAAATATTTATACTTATGTGATAACTTTTTATAACCATGGCAATAGATAAGAGCAAGACAGAACTCATAAAGGCAAAGTATGAAGAATTGACCGGCACATTAAGTGATCCGGCTGTTGCTTCGCGCCCTGAAGAATACACAAAGTATTCAAAAGAGCTTGCAGCGTTAAATCCCCAGGTCGAAGCTATCAGAAGCTATGAAGCCTGCGAAAAGGAGATCGAGGGGATCTTAGATCTTTTGGAGAGCGGTGATCTTGGCGGCGATGATGAGATGAGAAGTCTTGCAAATGCAGAGCTTGCCGATGCCAAAGACAGACTGGAAGTTCTCGAAAAAGAACTCATGATATATCTCACTCCGGGAGATCCCAGGGACAACAGATCAGTAATCCTGGAGATCAGGGCAGGTGCCGGCGGTGAAGAATCCGCGCTCTTTGCAGGCGACCTTTTCAAGATGTATAAGGGTTATGCCGCAATAAAAGGTTTTGACGTAAGCGTTGTTGACGAGAGCCCGACAGAGCTTGGCGGTTATAAGGAAATAGTTGCCGAGATCGACGGCCCCAGAGTCTATTCCAGAATGAAGTTTGAGAGCGGCGTTCACAGAGTTCAGCGCGTTCCCGTTACCGAGTCAGGCGGAAGGATCCATACATCTACTGCAACCGTAGCAGTGCTCCCTAAGGCTGAGCCTACCGATGTCGAGATCAATCCGAATGATCTTAAGATCGACAGATTCAGAGCTTCAGGCGCAGGCGGACAGCATATCAACAAGACATCTTCAGCTATCAGGATCACGCACCTTCCTACAGGCATGGTGGTTACCTGCCAGGACGAGAGATCCCAGATCCAGAATAAGGAAAAGGCTATGGAAGTCCTTCAGAGCCGTTTGTGGGATATCGCTCACCAGGCTGACGTTGATGCACATAACAACGAGAGAAAATCCCAGGTCGGAACAGGTGACAGGTCCGAAAGGATCCGCACATATAATTACCATCAGGGAAGAGTTACCGATCACAGGATCGGATTGACACTGTATAAATTGGATGCGATACTTGCCGGCGATCTTGATGAGATCGTGGATGCGCTTACTCTGGCACAGGCTGCCGAGAATGCATCTTCAAGCGAGGAATGATCTTAAAAGAGGTATATATGGAACGCGCGAAAATATATAAGAAGACTTTACTTATAGATTCATCTGACGATAAGGGATTAAAGGATGCTGCAGAACACCTGGTAAACGGTGAAGTCATCGGTTTCCCTACAGAGACCGTATATGGCCTTGGCTGTGATGCGAGAAACGGCGAAGCCGTAAAGAAAGTTTTCGCGGCAAAAGGACGCCCTGCTGATAACCCGCTTATCTGCCACATCGGAGATAAGGCTCAGATAAAAGATATCGTATCCGAGATCACTCCTCTTGCACAAAAGCTGATAGATGCTTTTATGCCCGGCCCCATTACGGTCGTAATGAAAAAGGCTGATTGTATTGCTGATGAGACTACCGCAGGCCTTGATACGGTCGGTGTAAGAATGCCGTCCCATCCTGTTGCCAATAAGTTCTTAAAGCTCTGCGGCGTTCCGGTCGCAGCACCTTCTGCAAACCTTTCCGGAAGACCTTCCCCTACGGGTGCAAGGTCAGTCCTTGAAGATATGGACGGTTATATCTACGCGGTTATAGACGGAGGCGATTCCGAATTCGGTTTGGAATCCACAGTTGTTGACTGCACGGGAACGACACCTGTTATCTTAAGACCCGGTGCCGTTACAAAGGCTGATATCGATCAGGTACTGGGAGGAGGAGAGACTGTTATGTCAGGTTCATTAGCTGATAAGGAAACACCAAGATCACCCGGAATGAAGTACCGCCACTATGCGCCTTTTGCCCAGGTCGAGATAATGAAGATGCCTGAGGGCACAAAGATCGAAGGCGATGACAAGGCAGGTTCAGACGGCAAGATCTCCAAGGCTACATTTACCATTGAAGACTTAAAGAAGCTTTCTGATGATGAAGCAAAAGAATTAGTAAATATCGCATCACCGTTTATCTTAAGATCAAGAGAGATATTGCAGGCTAATCCTTTTGCGAGGATCGGCCTCTACTGCGGCGGCGAGATCAAGGCTATGTATGACAAGATGAACGACAAGCTCCTCTTAGCCCATACCGAGTTCTGCGTTTACGGAAAGACAGTAGATGTTTCCGCTGCTTCCCACGGACTTTTCGAAGGTCTGAGATTTTTGGATGTACAGGAAGTCGATACGATCCTTGCGCAGGGCTTTGACGGCGAAGGCTTGTCAGTAGCTTACATGAACAGGCTCTCTAAGGCTGCAGGCAAGAAAGAAGCATTGGTTCCCGGAATGCCCGCTCCTGCAAGACCCGACAGAACGCCTCTTCCTTTGGATGCTTTTAAGGATACGTTCACGGCATCCGTGCTTTTCGTTGACGACAACAATACTTCTTTGTCTTCATGTCTGGAATCCCTTATGAGACGCATGATAGAAAAGAACGAGCCTTACATCTCAAACAGGGAAAGTGATACCGGTGTTGAGATCTACTGCGAATCTGCAGGCCTTACGGCTGTGGACGGTATGGGGCCTGACGAACAGATGGATAAGGCTGTAAGGGAGATCTCCGGTTTCGGGATCAAGAATATCGAATCCAGAAGGGCAGATCCTGCCATTTACGACTGCAATGACCTGATCCTTACGGTAAGGGACGAACAGGCATTTGCGATAATAAAGGCCTTCCCGCAGATAAAAGACAAGGTATTTTCGCTCTCGACTTTTGCTGCTGCAAACGGTCTTGTTATGAAAGATTCGTCCGGAAAAGTCATGTCGATCTCCGTTCCTGACCCCACGGGCCAGAATTTTGAGACTTATCTTCATACTGCCAAGGCACTCAGAGCATGGCTCGAAATCCTGTTCCCCTACATAATTAAGGATCTTGGCGCTTCGAGGATCTGAAAATCCTGTTTTTGGGACAGAAAAAATTGAGACCAGTCTCAAATGACCCCTAAAAGTCTCAATCTGCGCCCAAAGGGTGGAATTTTGAATTTGCTGTTGCTAAACTTTCATCAGTAAGAATTTAGGCAGGATGCGAACAAAAGAAAAACGGCTTTTCGCTTAGTAATGCTTGACTTTGGTTCTTGTGCTGTGTTATTCTTCTCGGTGCCGCTTATATATGGGCGGTGTCCTTGTACGGCGTAAGGGCCGTACCGTAAAGTCCAGAAGGAGGTGAATGACATGGCAAACCAATATCGTTTGATCACAATCCTTTCCACTGCAAAGGGTGAAGAGGGAATTGCTTCTCTTACTGACACAATTAAGGCTAAGATCGAATCAGGTGCTACGATTGACACATTTGATGCAATCGGAACACGTGAGCTCGCTTACGAGATTGACGGTCAGAAGAACGGCTACTATGTTCAGACAGTATTTACTGCCGATAGCGTTTTCCCTAAGGAAATTGAGCGTGTTCTCAAGATTACTGATGGTGTAATCCGTTATCTCATTGTTCGTGTCGGTGAGTAATCACTTTTGACAGGAAGGTAACAGTAAATGAACAAAGTAGAATTAGTCGGAAGACTTACTAAGGACCCGGAAGTAAAGCTTACATCCAACCAGACCCAGTTTTGCAACTTCACTATAGCTGTTGACAGACGTTTTAAGGATGCCAACGGCCAGAGACAGGCAGATTTCATCAACTGTGTTGCATGGCGTCAGACAGCAGTCTTTATTCAGAAGTATTTCCATAAAGGCAACCGCATCGGTTTGGTAGGAAGCATTCAGACCAGAAGCTACGATGATCAGAACGGTCAGAAGAAATTCATTACCGAAGTCGTTGTTGACGAGGCAGAATTCGTAGAATCATCAGGCGTTGCATCCGGTGAGACATATCGTCAGGAGCCTGTCGCTCCTACTCAGTCCTTCAGTGCACCTGCACCTGTAGCAGATTCTGTTGCAGCAAGTGCGCCTACAGCTCCCAATATGCAGATCGATGCACCTATGGGCGGTTTTGATGAAGGACAGTCCGGTGAGCTTCCATTTGAGATTTAATTAAAGGAGAAACTCAAAATGGCAGAGAACAGAGCACCCAGAGCCGGTGGTAGAGAGTTTGCCGGCGGAATGAGGCAGAGAAGAACACGCAGGAAGGTTTGCAACTTCTGCGCTAATAAGGTTGAGTCAATCGACTTTATGGATGAGGCTACTCTCAAGAAGTATATTTCCGAGAACGGAAAGATCCTTCCTAAGAGAATGACAGGCACATGCGCAATCCATCAGCGTGAACTTACAACAGCTATCAAGCGTGCACGTCAGGTTGCTATCTTGCCCTACACGGTTCAGTAATCCGTTTTTGGGACAATAGCTGTCCTTGGTTAACACAAAACAGGTTAGCTAAGTTATAATTTAAAAAATGTATTACAATCGGGCCCTCCCGGAGCATATAATATGTTCTTAGGAGATAGCCCGATTGTTTTGTAAATTAGTATCCGGGTTATCGGCGGAGGTTTTTATGAAGGTTATACTGCTTTCTGATGTCAAGAATGTCGGCAAAGCCAACGAGGTTGTTAATGTAAGCGACGGTTATGCGAGGAATTTCCTTTTCAAGAAGGGCCTTGCAAAGGAAGTTACTTCTGCAAATCTTAATGAAGTAAAGCTTCAGACCGGTGCTAAGGCAGAGCACGAGCGCAGGGCATTGATCGCAGCACAGGAGGCCAAGAAGATCCTTGACGGCAAGGTTTTCAAGGTCGTAGCAAGAGGCGGCGCAGATGGAAGACTCTATGGCGCTGTTACTGCACAGGATATTTCCGACAGCCTTAAGAAGGAAGGCTTTGATGTCGACAAGAAGAAGGTCGTTATCTCAAACCCCATCAAGAATACGGGAATGTTTAAGACAAGAGTTAAGCTTCACCCCCAGGTATCTGCAGATATCAATGTTGAAGTAGTAACAGGTGCCTGATATATATGGCTGATGAGATGGACTATCTGAATAATCTTATCGATCAGGGAAACGGCAACGACGAAGTCGAAGTCGAGATGGGTCTTTTGGCGCTATGCATGCGCAGAGACACTGCTATCCTTAAGATTGTTGAGAACAAGATCGAAGAAAATGACTTTACCGATGTGCGCAACCGCACGATCTACGGGGTCATTATCGACATGTTCCTGGATAATGCCCAGATAGACCGTATCACAGTATTTTCAGAACTTGAGAGACGCGGCCTTGCTGATAAGGCCGGCGGACAGAGATATGTTTACCGTGTAGGCGACAAGACCGCTGTACAGTCCGCGCTCCCGAGCTATATCGACGCGATCAGGGAGAGGAGCGACCGTTCAAAGCTCCTGAAAGCTGTCGAAGAAGTTAAGAAGAAGGCCTTGGACGGCAGCATGAAGGCAGCTGAGACTGCAGATTATGCCATTACCAAGATTTCCGAGCTCAGAGGCGCAGGAGAGACCAAGGGCTTCGAAGGCATGCCCGAAATCCTTAAGCTCACTATGAGCGAGATCACGGCTGAATTAAGAGACGAGAATTCCGCCAAGATAAAGCTTGGCTTCCCGAAGCTCGATTCCATGCTCGGAGGCCTAAGACCGGGATCTCTTAATATCCTTGCTGCAAGACCAAGTATGGGTAAGTCAGCTCTTGCCATCAACATGGCCCAGAATGTAGCTTCGAACCAGAAGCCTGTTGCGATCTTCTCTTTGGAAATGAGTAAGTCCGAGATCGCTACTAGACTTATGTCTTCTTTCATGAGCAAGCCCGTAAGTGAGATCGTCTATTCCCATAAGATGACTGACAGTGACCGCAAGCAGATCGATAAGGCCTTAAGCAGCCTTGCCGAGTATCCGATCTATATCGATGACAATTCCGACACTAACCCTGTCACGATGAAGTCAAAGCTCACGCAGCTTTTTGCAGACCCCAAAAAGGCTCCGAAACTCGTGGTTATCGACTATCTGCAGCTCATGACGATGCCGGGCGGCAGCGGAAAATCACGTAACGATGAAGTTACCGCCATTTCCAGATCTTTGAAGCTCCTGGCAAAGGATTTCAATATTCCGATCATTGCTCTTTCACAGCTCTCCAGAGGCGCTGCGCAAAGAGATGACCACACACCGCAGCTTTCTGACTTAAGAGACTCTGGTGCTATCGAGCAGGATGCCGATACAGTAATGTTTATCGACAGGCCTGACTACTACAAGAAAAAAGATGAAGAAGGCGGAGCACCTGAGGAAGGTTCAGAGAAGGTCGATTTCAAGGATAATTCCGAAGTTAAGCCCGCATATATCTATCTGTCAAAGAACCGTCACGGCAAGACCGGCAGGGATTCCGTGTTCTGGATCCCCAAGAAGACGATGTTCAAAGAATATAACGAGAAGGATCCTGACGACGATTCCGGCAGTGCTTATACCAGGACTGTGGACGGCGATACCGCTTCACAGAACTATAATTTTGAGAGCGTAACGACGGATGAGGCTCCGATCCCGGAACCTCCTATGCCTGATAATGAAGATATTCCGCCTGAAAATGACGATTTCTTTGCCCAGGCAAATGACAGCTTCCCGGACGGGTTTTAAAGTTTGAAAAAAGAAGAGACAGTTAAGATCTTAGACGAGGTCCTTGAATTTTCAAAAAGCAAAGGACTGTTTGACTGCGGCATTATAGTTGTTGGTCTGTCAGGAGGTCCTGATTCTGTCGCTTTATTCCATATCCTCAAGGGCCTTCGTAACTGCTTCGACATCAGCTGCGATATCTATGCTCTGCATTGTAATCACCATTTAAGACCGGGTGTCTGTGATGAGGAGGCAAAGCTCGTTAGTGATCTCTGCAAAGAAAACCACGTTGAACTTAAGATCCTGGATTTTGACTGTAAAGGATTTGCAGAATTAAATCACATTTCGGAAGAAACTGCCGGGAGAGTCTTAAGATATGAAGCTTTCGAGCAGTATGCAAAGGCTTTGGAAAAAGCTACAGGCAAGACGGTCCGCATAGCGATCGCCCACCACAAAGACGATGTCTCTGAAACCATGATGATGAACCTTTTCAGAGGTTCGGGATTAGAAGGCCTAGTTAATCCGAAGCCTGTAAACGGCAGGATCATAAGGCCTCTGTTGTGCCTTAAGAAGAGCGAGCTCGTAGATTACCTTGATATATTAGGTGTCAGCTACGCTATCGACCAGACAAACCTTACGACTGAAGGAACCCGCAATACCTGGCGCAACGATATCTTCCCGAAGATCGCAGAATCCTATGGTGATCCCACGGTGCCTCTTACGAGGACATATAAGCTCCTTTCAGATGACCTTGATTTCATCAACAGCTCGGCAGCTGAGGCTTACTGCAAAGGACGAAAGCTGATCTCGGGTTATCCGGTCCTTGCGGTATCAGAAGTAACGGGCATACACAAAGCAATGAAATCCAGAGTGATCAGGTCATTATGGCTTGAGACCTTTGGCGACCTCATAGATTTTGAAGAGAGCAACCTTAACGACTGTTTTGGCCTTATTGATAACGGGGCGGGAGGAGAAGTCCTTCTTGATATGCCTTTCGGGCGCAAAGCATACAGATTCGGGGACATTTTTGCCTTCGGAACAGAAGACGGCGTAAAGGAACTGGCCTGCAAAATAGCAGAAGATAAGGGCTTTCTGGTAGCCGGAGGACCGGTCAGTCTTGAAATAAGCCTTCCTGAAGACGGAGAAACTGAAGTTAAAATCCCCAATTCTGCCTATATATTAAAAACAAGAATAATTGAGAACGCGTGCGAATTGGAGTATAATAATCATTCGTGGTTTTGCCCTATTGAAGCGCTTGCTGAAGGGAAGATCACACTCGGTAATTCCGCCGGCACCGGCAGTGCCCTTCGAATGAAGAGAGCAGGTTCTAACGGCAGCAAAGAGCTCAACCGCCTTATGACTGACCTTAAGATCCCTGAGTCTGCCAGAGCGCAGATCCTCTTTGTGAAGAAGGACGGCGACATTCTGTGGTTACCGGGATTCGGACACGGCTTAGGTTTCACGAACGCCGTAAGTCTGGATAAATACATCGCATCAGGGCAGGACGGAGCAGGCTCCGGAACTTTTGTCAGGATCGCGTTAGAAAGGCAGTAAAGAACTATGGCTATCAATACTGATCAGGTGTTAGTTTCTCATAGTGAGATCGAGGAGATGCTCGACCGTCTGAGTAGCGAACTCAACCGCGACTACGGTGATGAACCCCTTGTGGTCGTCGGCATCCTTACCGGAGCTTTTATCTTTACTGCTGACCTTGTAAGAAGACTTAAGATGCCTGTAATAGTTGACTTTATGCAGGTCTCATCTTATGTCGGAGAGTTCTCCACGGGAGAGCTCAAGATCAAGAAGGATATGTCTTATGACATCAAGGATATGAATGTCCTCATTGTCGAAGACATCATCGATACGGGAAGAACTCTTGCACTCCTTAAGGAGCAGCTCCTTAAGAGACAGCCCAAGTCACTTAAGATCTGTACGGCTTTTGACAAGCCGAGCAGAAGAGTTAATGACCTTGTGCCTGATTATAACGGAATCACGGTTCCGGATGAATTCATTGTCGGATATGGTCTTGACCTTGACGGCAAATACAGAGATTTCGACGACATTAGGATCGTAAGAAAGGAATAAGAGAAAGTGTCAGATAAGAACGAAAAGAATAGCAAGCCGATAGGCGGAGGATTATTCTTCTATGTCATCATGATAGTTGTGCTCATCGCATTCTCAACTATCGTATTCGGCGGCAATTACGGACAGAAAGAAAAGAAGACTCTGTCAGATGTCATGACCATCATTGACGATGAGAGCAATGACGTAAGTCTGGTAGAGATCAAGGGAACAACGATCGTTGTAACTTATAAAGATGGTCAGGGAATTAACCAGCAGGTTACTCAGGATGTCCCTTATGAGTTCGTTGACGATCTCGTTTTAAAGCTCGAAAAAGCAAAGAATCAGGGAAAGATCGATAATTACACATATACCGAACCGTTTGACTGGTCATTGATCGTCAATGTGGTCCTCTTCGCAGTATCCCTGATTGTTGTAGTCGTACTCTTCTTGAGCATCACAAGACAGAGCAGGGACGGCAACAGCGTATTCAGTTTCGGTAACAACCGCGCGAGAATATCAGACCCCAACAAGGACAAGGTCAAGTTCTCCGATGTTGCAGGTTCCGTTGAAGAGAAGGAAGAACTCCAGGAGATCGTTGATTTCCTTAAGAACCCCAAGAAGTATCAGCAGCTCGGCGCTAAGATCCCGAAAGGCGTTCTCCTTTACGGTGCACCTGGTACAGGTAAGACTTTGCTTGCAAGAGCCGTAGCAGGTGAGGCAGGCGTTAAGTTCTTCTACATCTCAGGTTCAGACTTCGTCGAAATGCTCGTAGGTGTAGGTGCTTCCCGTGTAAGATCACTCTTCTCCGATGCTAAGAAGGAAGCTCCTTCCGTAGTATTCATCGACGAGATCGATGCAGTCGGCCGTAAGAGAGGCGCAGGCCTTGGCGGCGGACAGGATGAGCGTGAGCAGACATTGAACCAGATCTTGGTTGAGATGGACGGCTTCGATGTTAACTCCAATGTAATCGTTATGGCAGCTACAAACCGTGTAGACGTTCTTGACCCCGCACTTCTCCGTCCGGGCCGTTTTGACAGACGTATCATGGTCAACATGCCTGATGCTGATGAGCGTGAAGCTATCCTTAAGATCCACGCAAGAAAGAAGCCTCTTGCGAAGGATGTTGACCTCCACGAGGTTGCTCTTTCAACAGTAGGATTCACAGGTGCCGATCTTGAGAACCTTCTTAACGAAGCAGCTCTCATGACAGCACGTCACAATAAAAAAGAAATCACAATGCAGGAGATCACTGACGCTACATTTAGAGTTCAGATGGGTCCTCAGAAGAATTCCAAGAAGCTCAGCGACAAGGTTAAGCGCCTTACTGCATATCACGAAGCTGGCCACGCAGTCGTACTCCGTGCAACATCAGAGTTCGAGAAGGTCGACCGTGTTACGATCATTCCTGCCGGCAGAGCAGGCGGTTTCACAGCTTATAAGCCGATCGAAGATACTGATTTCTACACGGAGAAGATGCTCCTTGATACCATCAAGATGTCTTTGGGCGGACGTGCCGCAGAAGAGGTGTTCCTTGGTGAAGTATCCACAGGCGCTTCATCCGACTTGCAGCAGTGCAATAACATCGCAAAGAACATGATCAAGCGTTACGGTCTTTCCAAGAAGTTCCGCAACATGGTATTCGGCGATGAGAATGAGGAAGTCTTCTTAGGCTACTCAATGGGTCAGGTCCAGAGCTATTCCGACCAGACTGCAGCTGCTATCGATGAAGAGATCAAGAGCATCATCGATACATGCTATGCGGAGACAAAGAGGATCCTCATTGAGAAGAAGGCTGTCGTTGAAGGCCTTGCTACAAGGCTTATCGATAAGCTTACGGTCGACGGTCCTGACTTCGAGAAGATCTACGAAGCAAACGGCGACTTAAGCGCTGTCTATCCTCAGGATTATTCGGGAATCGATCTTACTTCTTCAGCTGTAGTAAGCGAGCCTGTAGCACCCGTTGCAGTTCCTGTTGAAGAGACTGTTTATGAGGAAACTCCTGCTCAGCCTGACCACACTGTCGAGAAGCCTCACGCAACATCTCTTGATCCTGACGATTCCAACGATCCCGGTCCGTCAGACTGATAAGATCGATTAACTAACAATTAAGGGTATCTCAGGTTTATCTGGGATACCTTTTTTAATTCTGATATTATTGAAAAAAGACTAGAGTAATTTGTTCTTTAGTCTTGTTATGGGGGAAATATGATAATTACAAAAAATAAAGAAATACGTGCAGTTTATACTGATGAAACTATCAGGGTATATCAGGCATACAACAAGACTATAGCAGAGGAAGCTGTTAAGAACGGAACATTCGGTGCTCATTTCAGCATGACCCGTATGACCTGGATAAAGCCTTCTTTTCTCTGGATGATGTACAGATGCGGTTGGGCGCAGAAAGAGAACCAGGAGCATGTCCTCGCAATTGATATCAAGCGCACAGGTTTTGATAAGGCTGTTAACAGTGCAGTGATCTCTACTTTTTCTGATGATCTTGGTATTACCAAAGAAGAATGGCAAAAGCAGGTAAAGGAATCAGATGTCAGGGTGCAGTGGGATCCAGAGAAGGATATAGATGGTAATAATCTTCCCTACCGTTCTCTCCAGTTGGGCCTTCGCGGAAATGCAGTTGACGAATATGTGCATGACTGGATCGTTAAGGTTACTGATATAACTGATTATGTGAATGAACTGAATGCACTTCGCAATAACAACGTGGATATAACGGACAGACTTCCTAAGGAAACGGTTTATAAGATCGGAATGATCTAAGATGGATAAGCATATAGGAATGGTTGAGAATTATGAATGAAGAACTATATAACAGTTTATGTGATTCCTTGAACGCCCGTAGTGGAACGCTTCAGCCTAATGATCTGTCTGACGATGTATTCCGGATAAAGTGGCCGCGGAATATTGCTTTCACCGTTCATGGAAATCAGAGATACGGTTGGTTCTATGTTGAGAGAGATAAGCAACAGGTTTCTTCTACTTTTAGATACCACAAGATCCCTGATTCAAGATCCATTGGAATAATGCAGAATCTGATCGATGAAGCAGAAACCGGAAAATACAACAACAAAAAGACATTGTCAGACAGGATTCATGAGGCTGTGCAGCAGAGACAACTCACATCATGCATGAATAATACCAAGTGGCGCGAACTGCTTAATGACCTTGCTGAGATTCCGAATCTGTCCATAAGGTACAAGACGTTATTTGATGAAACCGATCCGGAATCCGCTTGGAGTCTTTCATCTGATGAGTACCTGTATTATATGAACATGGCTGAAGTTGAATGGTTTGCAATTGATGATACGATCAGGGAAAGCACACAAAAAGGATTATTGCTTGATCCTGAGATATCCGAAGAAAGCGTAAAGGACAAGATCGAAGGAATCCTTAAGAAACATAATATATATTTTGAGTATGAAATAGATTCCGGTGTTCTTACTGTTTTTGGTTACAAATAGGCAATTCGATTTAAGTGAGCAGGTTGAGACATGAAAGTAACTTATAAACAACATTATAATGCTGATAAGCAAAGGATAGAGTTCCTGCTGATTGATTATGATTATATCAACGGCAACGAGTTGATCGAGGAAATCTTCAAAACAGAGTATGGTTTTGAGACGGTCAACAGCTTTGACGGAATATGGTTTAAGATCATACGAATTGCTTCAGACGATTCAGAATATGAACTGTTATGGCACGAAGATACAGGCAATAGTATTTATTGCGTAACGCAATCAGAAGAAGGGAACAGGTTATTGGAGACCAGATTGCAAAGAGTGCTTGGACTGCTGAATGAGAAACTGGCGTAAACACATTTAAAGGTGAATACATGTTTGAAGAATTTGAAGCTAAATACGATGATTTCTGCTGGTGTGAAATTACCGGTGAGCAAGCTAAGACCACTTTTGAAGAGCAGGCGAAAAGAGAGATTGGTTCTTCAAGTCCGTTATATGAAATAAAGGACAAGCTTAAGGTTATAGCAAAATCCGAACGTCAGGATGATGTTCTGTTTTTCTACGGTGATAAATACTTTGTTATTCATTTAACTTGGGCTAAAGAGGGTAATGGTGAACCTCGGTATAAAGAATTACTTCCGGATGAATTGCCCGGGTATTTTGAATGGTACTACGCAAACGTATAATCGTTTTGGGATTTGAAGAAGCAAACCAGACCGTGTGCTTCAAGAATAATCTTTGACTAATGTATAATGCAAAATAAGGAATAAACGATGGGAGAGAATTTTCGGTGATGAAGAAGAAACTGTGCTTGCCGGCACTTATACTTCTGATGCTCTGTATGTTGAGCGGATGTTTGTTCAGCATGCCGACGGGTCACATAAGCAAGATTGAAGGCGATATGACCATTGATTTCCGCGCAGGAGAAGACGCATCGCATTGGGAGGCGACCGTTAATACGGATGCTGTTTTCGATAGGGAAAGATTTGTCGAACTTTATAATGAGGACAACAAATACGATCCCGCATATTACCAGCATCATTTAAATAAGCTCGACTTGAGGATCGTCCGTGAGGAAGAGCCTGATGAGTACGAGAAGATCGCCGATTCCGAAGTGAATTTCAGGGTATATTTCACTGATAAAAACGGAAACGATATAAACAGACATGTATCGGTATTCCGCTACGATTCAAAGATGTACTTTTTTATAGTGTGCATGGGTGGAGCCAGCAAGCCGGATGAGATCGGATACTACTATAAAGAGCTCCCTGCGAAAATGGCTGAATACTGGACACCTGTATACGAGAAAGTCCTGGCAGACAAGGAGGCTGACCGTATTGAAAAGTACGGAAGCTTTACGGTCGAGAAGACCTACAGCTATGACAGAAAATATTATGCCAGGATCAGGTCTTTAAGCACTGAAATGACGGAGATAGAGATCTTAGACAACAACGGGATCGTATCCGAATTCCAACCTTGCTGGGAGAGTAATTTCCGCGGTATATGCTGGGAGAAAGACAACTATAACATCTGGGTGCAGACGCGTGGCTTCGGTTACATCTGTTACAGCCTGAGAGGCGCTCAATGGGTGGAAAACAAAGACGCGGTCAAACCTGATTACATAATCGGAAGATACAGCTGAGCTTGCTATAATAACTTCAAGAAAGTACGGCTCGTTTATCCAAGGGAACGGAGGCAATATGAAAAAAGGTACTTATTTCACCATTCAGATAATCTGGTCTTTTATTCTGGCTTCTTTGGTCTGGTATTTATCCTTGAAGAATGCTGCTTTCGACTTTTACGGAAACAGTGACAATACTTTGTTCTGTATGTTCCTCTTCGGCGGAGCGGCCATTTATCTGGTGCTCACGATCATTTACATGGTTATTGGCTACAAAAAGGTGAAGGACTGGAAAGTCTGGATGTTCCTTATGTCTATTCTTATCTGCGTAGTCTGTGGCTGCCTCGGTGCCGCAGGAGCTATTTACGGATCAGAGTGGATCCACAAATTGTTTATTGCTTGAGAGTGACTTAAATTGAAGTAACGGAACGGCCAGCATATTTGATATAAATATGCAATCATGTTAGAGTTATTTTCAAGTTAACTGATCAAATTCAAGGTTACACTAGAAGAATATATTTTCAAAGCAGGCAGGGCGAATATCAGTATGAATGCTATATCTTTTACTCGTATCGGAACTATTATGAAAGCATCGAAAACAAAGATTGCAGTGGTGTTATTACTTATTGTGTTGGGTATTGTTTTATTCCCGGGGAAGAAATTGAGCGCTGCTGAAGAGAAATCAGGAAGTTGCGGTGACAATGTAACATGGACATTAGATGATGAGGGAACGCTGACTATTTCCGGCACAGGAGCGATGAGCGACGCGGCATTTTACCAAAGAACCGATATTAAGAAAGTGGTGATAGAAAGTGGTGTAACCTCTATTGGTAAAGAAGCTTTTCGCAATTGTACAAGCCTTACAAAAATATCACTACCTAATAGCGTAACTTCAATAGAAGAAGCTGCTTTTCAAAGTTGCAAATTGCTTGCCGAAGTATCAATACCTAATAGTGTAACTTCAATAGGAGATAGTGCTTTTGTCAATTGTTCAAGCCTTAAAAGCATAACAATATCTAATAGTGTAACCTCTATTGGTAAAGAGGCATTTAATTTTTGTCCAAGTCTTTCTAGCATAACAATTCCCGCTAGTGTAACCTCTATTGGTAAAGATGCTTTTCGCAATTGTACAAAACTTTCAAGCATAACGATCAAGAAAAGTCTTTATGATCAATGTAAGGATGCATTCCCCGATATTTCTTCTGATATATTCCATTTCTATGACGGAACTTGCGGAGACAATGTATTCTGGACATTAGATGATGAGGGAACACTGACTATTTCCGGCGAAGGAGCGATGAGCGACGCGGCATTTTACCAAAGAACCGATATTAAGAAAGTGGTTATAGAAAGTGGTGTAACCTCTATTGGTGATAGTGCTTTTAGCAGATGTGAAAGCCTTATAAGCATAACAATACCTAATAGCGTAACCTCTATTGGTAATTACGCTTTTGCTTATAGTACAAGCCTTACAAACATAACACTATCTAATAGCATAACCTTTATTGATCAATGTGCGTTTTACGGATGTACTAGCCTTACAAACATAACAATACCTAATAGCGTGACTTCTATTGGTGTTGCTGCTTTTGGAAAATGCACAAGCCTTACAAACGTAACACTTCCTAATAGTGTGACTTCAATAGTAGCTGATGCTTTTTACCAATGTACAAGCCTTACCAACATAACACTTCCTAATAGTGTGACTTCAATAGGAGCTGATGCTTTTTACCAATGTACAAGCCTTAACAACATAACACTGCCTAATAGCTTGACTTCAATACGAGAAATGGCTTTTTTCCAATGTGCAAGCCTTACAAACATAACAATACCTAATAGCGTAACCTCTATTGGTAGTTATGCTTTTTGCGAATGCTCAAGCCTTGCAAACATAACGATCAAAAAAAGTCTCTATGAGAAATGTAAGAATGCGTTCCTAAATATTTCTTCTGATAAATTCCATTTCTATTATGATCTTAAATACACCACTGACGGGAACGGAAGTGTCACGGGACCGTCGGATACATTTGATTCAAGTGCTGAAACATTAACAATGAGTCCGGGTACAGATTATGCGACCGATAAAGTGACATGGTCTGACGGAAGCGGTGACCCGGTAGAATTAAAAGCTGTGAACGGCAAATATACAATGCCTAAGCCAAGCGATGGTTTCGATTACGAATCGAATACCGTCACAATCCGCGTAACATTTAGAAAGGTTAATCATGAGATCACCTTCAAAAATTACGATGGTACTGTGCTCGAGAAGAAGAAAGTACCGGAGGGAGAAATTCCCGAATATACAGGTACTATCGTTCCTTCAAAGCCATCAGCCGGCGGATATTCATATGAGTTTGCAGGCTGGGATACTGCACCGGTAGCAGTATCAGGCCCTGCAACATATACTGCTACTTATACCAGGAAGAAAATTGAATATGAGATCACCTTCAAGAATTACGATGGTACTGTGCTCGAGAAAAAGAACGTACCGTATGGAGATGTTCCCAGCTATACAGGCACTATCGTTCCTTCAAAGCCATCATCTGGCGGATATTCATTTGAGTTTGCAGGCTGGGATACTGCACCGGTAGCAGTAACCGGACCCGCAACATATACCGCTACTTATACCAGGAAGGAAATTGAATATAAAGTAACGTTCGTCGACGATGACGGAGTTGAGATCTGTTCAGATACAGTGAAATATCATGAAGTTCCTGTCTTTAATGGAAACAATCCTGTTAGGAAGGAAACAGATACTCACACATTTACTTTTGTGGGCTGGTCTGACGGAAAAACAACATATAGTCTGGATCAGGGACTTCCTCAAATTGAAAGCGATACGACATTTTCACCTGTCTTTGATCCTGTGGTTAAACCTGTTTATACTGTCGGTGAAGTAAAAGGTGACGGACAAAATTCCGATATCGTAATCGATGTTCACAGAAATGTAGACGATGAGAACTGCTTAACATATTTCCTCGGCGCAGCTATCGATGGTACTGAAATGAAGGCCGATGACCAGTACACTGCAACAAAGGGCAGTACGATAATCACGATCAAAAAGGACTACACAAGCACATTATCTGCAGGTGAACATGAGGTTACTGTTAAATTCAACGACGGTTCGGTTTCTACAAAGGTAACGATCGCGGCTAAGGCTAATACAGATGTACCTGCGACAGGAGAAGTCACCGGCCCTGCAACATATATCGGTTTAGCTATTGTAGCAGTTGCATGTGCATGCGGCGCAGGAGTCGTACTTCTTAAGAAACGCAAAGAAGCTTAAAGAAGCATAAAGAATCGCAAATACAAATCCTGATTTAACAACGATGTTGAATCAGGATTTTTTTCTTGTTGTTTTATTTAGTTTTGATTCCTGCAAGTGTGCAAGAATTACTTGGAATTAATATTCTCGAAACTGAGCTTGAACTTCTCGTTGTGGTCGATTGCCCAGTCGACTGCCCATTCGGATTCGAAAAGAACTACCGGCTCGTCGTCTCTGTCCAGAACGAGGAGTGAAGTTGAAGTAAGTGTCATCTCCTTAGGATCGAATCCTTCGACATCAGACTTTGCCCAGCGTGCGAGACGGTAGGGCAGGGCTGTTCTTACGATGTCAACGTTATATTCGGACTTGAGTCTGTACTCAAGAACGTCGAACTGGAGGATACCGACAACGCCCATGACGTAAGTCTCTGTACCGATGTTGGGCTGCTTGTAGAGCTGTACTGCGCCTTCCTGTGAGAGCTGCTCGATACCTTTTAAGAACTGCTTACGCTTCATTGAATCCTTAGGCTCAACGCGCGCGAAGTTCTCCGGTGCGAATACCGGGATAGGATCAAACTCGAACTTTCTGTTGGAAGAGATGATCGTATCGCCGATCCTGAAGTTGCCGGGATCGAAGATACCGATGATGTCGCCTGCATAAGCCTCTTCTGTGATGGCTCTGTCCTGGGCCATGAACTGCTGGGGCTGTGCAAGAGTGATCTTCTTGCCTGTGCGCATGAGGTTAACGGTCATGTTCTTCTCATACTGGCCGGAGCAGATACGGATAAATGCCATACGGTCTCTGTGGGAAGGGTCCATGTTGGCCTGGATCTTGAATACGAAGCCTGAGAACATTGAATCTTCGGGCTCGACAACGCCGTCAGTGGTGTTGTGGGGAGCAGGTCCGGGGCTCATCTTAAGGAAGTGCTGTAAGAAGGGCTCTACGCCGAAGTTGGTGATAGCCGAACCAAAGAATACAGGTGTTAATTCACCCTTTAAGACCTTGTCCATGTCGAGCTCGTCGCCTGCCATGTCAAGGAGTTCAATGTCGTTACGAAGTGTCTCGAGGTGGCCTGTCATGAGCATCTCGTCGAGCTTTGGATCGTCGATGCCTGAGACGCTCTGGGTAACCATGGATGCGCCGTGGTCGTTATTTTCGCGGTCGAAGAGAAGGACATTACGGGATTCTCTCTCGTAAACGCCTTCGAAATCACCGTCTGTGCCGATAGGCCAGTTGATCGGGACGGATCTGATGCCCAAAACCTTTTCGAGCTCGTCCATGAGGTCGAAAGGATTCTTTGCGGCACGGTCCATCTTATTGATAAATGTGAAGATCGGGATGCCTCTTCTTCTACATACCTGGAAAAGCTTTATTGTCTGGGTCTCTACACCCTTTGCGCCGTCAAGGACCATTACCGCGGAGTCAGCAGCGCAGAGCGTTCTGTATGTGTCCTCCGAGAAGTCCTGGTGGCCTGGAGTGTCAAGGATATTGATATGGCAGCCGTCGTATTCGAACTGCATTACTGATGAGGTTACTGAGATACCACGCTTTTTCTCGATTTCCATCCAGTCTGAAGTAGCGTGGCGTGCAGCTTTACGCGCTTTGACAGATCCTGCCTGGTGGATGGCGCCTCCGTAAAGAAGGAGTTTCTCGGTTATTGTGGTCTTACCTGCGTCCGGGTGCGAGATTATCGCAAACGTTCGGCGTCTTTTAATTTCATCAACAGAATTCATTTTGCCCTCAAGAAATGTATAATAGCCTAATAGAGACAAGTAATTATATATAAGAAAGAAGGGAATTACAAATAATGAGACGTGGTGGTGGCGTTCTAATGCATATCAGCTCACTTCCGGGTCCTTTTGGCACGGGCGTGATCGGACAGGAGGCTATAGACTTTGCGAAGCAACTGGCTTCCCAGGGAATGAAGTACTGGCAGGTTCTGCCGTTTTCCTACCCCGGCATGGGCAATTCACCCTATCAGAGTTTCTCGGCTTTTGCCGGCAACTGGCTCTTTATCGACCCCAGAAGGCTCGAAAAGCGCGGCCTTTTAACTCCTGCAGAGGTTCAGCAGGCTGAATATAACCAGAATAAGTGGAGAATCGACTATGATTTCTTAAGGACCAACAGGGATGAGCTCTTAAGGAAAGCTTTTGAGCGCGCAGATAAGGACCTGCTCGCAAAGGCCGATAAGTTCATCAAGGACAACAAGTGGGTCCAGGACGTGGCTGCTTACCAGACAGTTAAGGATGCCGACTTCGGCAAGCCCTGGTGGGAATGGTCCGACGTTAACTTAAGAAACTACGAGAAGTCTGCTGTAGCAGGGCTTAAGAACAATCCTAATTACAGATATCACGGCTTTGTTCAGTATCTGTTCTTTGACGAGTGGGCACAGGTCAAGAAGGAGATCAACGACCTTGGAATCTCCATAATCGGTGATATCCCGTTCTATGTATCGGGAGATTCAGCTGACGTATGGGCCAGCAGGGATCTTTTCAAGATGGCAACTCCGTCAGGAGTCAATAAAGTCCTTAAGGACTACGAGAAGTCTCTCGAAAAGTATAAGAAAGCAATGGAGAAGGGCGAGACCACCGGTAAGGACGGCGAGCCTTTGAAGGAACCCAGAAAGCCGAAGCCGGAAGCTCTTGTTTTCGAGAGCGTCGCAGGCGTACCGCCGGATTATTTCTGTGCAGACGGCCAGCTCTGGGGCAACCCGATCTACGACTGGAAGAAGATGAAGGCTGACCACTATGCATGGTGGATGAGCAGACTTGAGGATAACTTCAAGCTCTTCGATTACTTGAGGATCGACCACTTCAGAGCATTCTCTTCTTACTGCGAGATCGAAGCTAATGCAGAGACTGCAAGAGACGGCAAGTGGATCCCCGGTCCGGGCCTTGATTTCTTTGAAGAATACGACAAGAAGTTCAAGGACAGATCCAGGCTCATCGCTGAGGACTTGGGCGAAGTAACGCCTGACCTCGCCGAGTTCATGGGCAAGGTCGGAATCCCCGGAATGAGAGTCATGGAATTCGCATTCTATCCGGGTGACAACAGCTCATTCCTGCCTCATAACTTCGACAATAACTGTGTTGCTTATACAGGAACACACGATAACAACACGCTCCTAGGCTGGCTTTGGGACAGCAAAGAGGAAGTCCGTAAGTGCTGCCTCGAATACTGCGGTTTCACAGGTGATAACTGGGGCGACGGCGGCAGCCGCAGCGGTTCATGCAGAGCGATCATAAAGACTTTGTGGATGAGCCATGCTGATGTTGCGATCATCCCTATCCAGGATATGCTGGGCTACGGCGGAGACACCAGAATGAATATCCCCGGAACGCCTTCTGGCAACTGGGTGGTAAGGTTTACAAAGGAAGACTTTGATTCAATAGATAACGACTGGTACAGGAATCTTAACAGGATCTATTTCAGATAAGGAGAACTATTATGAAATACATTCTTTGCATCGACCAGGGAACTACTTCCACAAAGGCTTTTCTTCTTGATGAGAAGGGTAATCTGTCACAGGGCGCGCATGTGCCCTTCAAGCAGTACTATCCCCAGCCCGGATGGGTAAGCCACGATGCAGAGGAGATATACGTTTCAGTCCTTAAAGCAATCGCCATGATCTTAAAGGATCATCCGGAGGCAAAGGGCAATATCGCATGCATGGGCATTACCAACCAGCGTGAGACTACGGTAGCTTTTTCGCATTCCGGAAAGCCTTTGGACCAGGCCATCGTATGGCAGTGCAGAAGGACTTCCGATATCTGCAGGCGTCCTGAGATAAGGGAACAGAGCAGGAGAGTCACGGAGATCACTGGCCTTAAGATCGACCCGTATTTTTCTGCAACAAAGATGCTCTGGCTCCTTGAAAACATCAGGAGCTTAAGGCAGCGCTGCGCTACAGGTGAGGCGCTCTTATCCACTATTGACGGTTTCCTTGTATACAGACTTACTGCCGGAAGAACTTATGCTTCCGACTATTCAAACTGCTCGAGGACCATGCTTTTCGACATCTCCGAAAAGGCATATGATCCGGATTTTTTAGACCTCTTCGGTATCCCTGCCAAAGCTCTTGCAAAGCCTTTGGAATCATGCGCTGATTACGGCGAGATCGACCTTAAGGCAGATTATCTTAGTGCCAATGGTTTTGGTAACGATGAGATTGATGACCTGTTGTCTATAAACGGCGTTCATATCACAGGTGTCTTAGGCGACCAGCCTGCGGCTCTTTTGGGTCAGAACGCAATAAACAAAGGCGATTCAAAGACCACATACGGTACGGGAAGCTTTACTTTGATGAATCTGGGAACTGAGCCAGTATTCTCAAAGAACGGACTTCTTACTTCATGTGCGTGGTCTATTAAGGGCGTTACGAGTTATGCTCTCGAAGGAAGTATCTTCCAGGCAGGTTCTGTCATCAGCTGGCTTAAAGACGAGCTGGGATTTATCAATGAACCCAAAGAATGTGATGACATCTGCAATTCCATAGAAGACTGCGGAGGAGTATATCTCGTTCCCGCATTTACGGGACTGGGAGCACCTTACTGGAAGCCTGATGCAAGAGGCATCCTGACGGGTCTTACCAGAGGTACCGGAAGAGCCCAGATCGTAAGGGCGGGCGTTGAATCGATCGCATATCAGGTTACGGAACTCGTTAACCTCATGACTGACGATACAGGCATTAAGGCAGGTACGATGAAGGTTGACGGCGGTGTATGCGCAAGCTCGTTCCTCATGCAGCTCCAGTCAGATCTCCTGGGCGTTAAGATCACGAGAGCCTTAAGCGATGAGATGACCGCAATGGGCGCAGGACTTGCAGCCGGAATCGAAGCTGGTATATTTGATTCCATTGAATCTACGGGCAAATTCTATCAGGCAGGAGCATCCTACGATCCCAAGATGTCTGCTTTTGAAGTATCCGAGAAGATGGAGGGTTACCGTTCTGCCGTAAGAGCAACGCTTCTTTCCGGCAACGACTGATCTAATGGTTCAGGTTTATATAGTTTTTTTCAAGATATTCGTATTCTTGGCATTAGGCTTTGTTCTCAACAAAACTAAGGTCATCGACGGCAATGCCGAGAAGGCTTTATCGAATATCCTGCTTACGGCTGTCCTGCCGTTCATGATCTTAAATTCGAGCCAGCACACCTATTCTGTTGATGCTGTAAACGGCATGGTCACATGCGCTGCTTTCGGCATCGGCTATTATGCTCTGACGCTTATTATAATGAGGCTTTCTTTAAAGAAAACAAAGATGCTCGAAGACGAGCGCAGGATAATGGTGACATGCACTGTCTTTGCAAATACCGGCTTTGTCGGGTTCCCTTTAATGGAAGCGCTGTTCGGAAATTACGGACTGCTTCTGGCCGCCGTATATAACCTCTGCTACAACCTGTTCTTCTATACTTACGCGGTCTATCTGTTTTCCAGAAAGCCTAAATTCAGGCTTTTGGAGATATTTAAGAACCCTGTGTCTGTAGCATCCATCCTCGCGATCGTTCTTTTCATTATCCCGTGGAGAATGCCTTCTTTTGTCAGCGAGACATTTAAGCTAATCGGCGACATGACGGTCCCTATGTCCATGATGGTAATGGGTTCGATGTTGGCAGGTGTTAAGATCAAGAAGCTCCTGACAGATAAGAAAGGTTATGTCGTATCGGCTTTAAGGCTCATGGTGCTGCCTGCAATTGTAATGGGCGCCGTCTTTGCGGTATCTTTTTTCGTGCCCATGATGCCTGAGACAAAGAGCGTAATCGTACTGATGTGTGCTTTGCCCTGCGGCTCAATGAATGTCATATATTCCGAGAATAATGATGTGGCCCCGCATTTTTGCGCGCGGACGGTTTCTTTGTCGATGATATTTATGCTCGTGACGCTGATGTTCTGGGTCTGGGCTGTTAAGATGGTATTTTGATTTTAAGAGGTATAGGAAATGAGTGAGAATTCAGGAAAGATAGAGAGGATCGAGAACGAGAAACTGGTTGAGCTCTTAGGCTCCATCAGACAGGACAGTTCCGAAGAGAACATGATCGCAGTGCTTAAAGAAGCTGCGGTCGCTAAATTCCTGGTCCCCGTTGACGGCACGGAGGGCAATTACAGCTTCCATGCGGTAAGCGATTCCAAGGGTCTTAAGTATATGGTCGTATATTGCGACTCTGACAGTTTTGAAGTCGCATTCGAAAATAAGAAAGAACCGCAAAATGGCGTAGTTGCAGGCTTTGCGGATCTTATCGATGTCGTTATGGCACCGAAGATGGGGCTGTCCGGTTTTGTCATTAATCCCGGTTCGGAGGAAGTCTTGTTCGGTCACGACATGCTGAAGATGATCGCTGCCCAGATGGGTATCGGCGGAGACGGCACCGCAAAGGTCGGCGAGCCTGACAAATATCCTCCGGAACTTAAAAAGGCCCTTAACGGTTATCTCCAAATCGAACCTACAGTTTCCGATATCTGGGTAAGACTTATGAGGGAGAACGGCACTGACCGCCTTATCTGGCTCATCGTGGCAGATGCGGAAGGCGAGGGCGAACCCCTGAAATACACACTGGAAAACTTAAGAAAATACTGTCTTCCTTATCTTGATAACATGGACTGCATGGTCGTATCAAAGAACGAGGAATTTGCTAAAAAAGTAATCGAAGGCGTTAAGCCTTTTGTATCGGGCAATAAGGACTAATCATGAGCAGAGGTAAGACCGGGCTTGTTGTTTTGACGCTTTTCGCGGTAATGTTCTTCCTTTTTATCGCGATCCTTTTCGGCTCGTCTACAAAAAGGCAGGAAAATATCGACAGGAAAGCCGATATTGAAGCAAAGCTCGACATTATTGCCCAGACTGATCTTACGATCTACTGGATAGGCGAGGTGCCCAAGGAATTGGAGCATCTGATGCCTGTCATAAACGTTATCCCGCCTGAGACAGCTTCAGAAGAAACCCTTCCGATAAAGATATTCCCGTATCACGTAACAGAATACGATCCGGAAGGCAATTATGTGAGCGAAGCTCATCCGAGAGAATATCCTCGATACATGCTGATAGTGCTTTACGGGGATTTTGTCCTCTCTGATGCCGGCAGGGAAGCACTTCTGGATTCGATTTCCAAAAACGGCGTACCTGTTATCGCGATCGGTGATGAGGCAGCTGCTTATCTTGGCAAGCTCTTAAACAGGGTCAGATATCATGAAGGCCCCGGAAGCTCTCTTTACTACTGTTTGGGAAAAGGTTATAAGGAAAATCTCATTCCTGTGGAAAAGGTCAGTGCCGGAGGAATCGATCTGGCAGAGGGCATACCCGACATAATAGAGATTTCCAAAGCTGATTATGTGCCTCAATAAGGCAAAAAATGAACCATTTTCGGTTTGACACCAAATTGTAATAATTATAATATATTAGGGTGTTTTAAATCCTTTTAGGAGGTGGTTCATATCCGCACGTTAGAACAAAGGATCCTTACCGAAGGCCAGATTCTTCCGGGTGAAGTCCTCAAAGTAGGCAGTTTTCTGAACCAGCAGATCGACACTAAGCTCCTTAAGGAAATGGGTGACGAAGTTGCCAGACTTTTTTCTCAAAGTAACGTAACAAAGGTTTTGACCATTGAGTCTTCGGGCATTGCGCTCGCATATGCCGTTGCAGTCTCACTGGGTGTTCCCATGGTCTTTGCCAAGAAGCACAAGAGCTCAAATCTTGCAGGCAACATCTTAACATCTAAGGTTTTCTCTTATACCCACCAGCAGACATATGACATCATGGTATCGGGCGACTACATTAAGAGCGATGACGTAATCCTCATAGTCGACGATTTCCTTGCCATGGGCAATGCTCTTAACGGGCTGATCGATATCACGGGCCAGGCAGGTGCGAAGCTCGCAGGCTGCGCGATTGCGATCGAAAAGGGCTTCCAGGGCGGCGGCGATGCTCTGAGGGCAAAGGGAGTAAGAGTCGAGTCATTGGCTATCATCGACAAGATGACTGATGATTCACTGGAGTTCAGGCCGCAGTAAACCTGAACCGATTAATTTTGATATGCGTTTATATTGCATATAACATTTTTGAACGGAGGCAGTTTATGAAAAAACTCATTTCGATGTTAGTAACTGCTGCACTCGCAGTTACTTCAGTCTTCGCTCTTGCAGGCTGTAATTCAGCTAACGGGGGCAACGGCGGAGGCAAGGCATCAAACTTCAAGGTTGGTGCTATCTACATTAACAGCCAGAATGACACATCAGGTTATACCTATGCGCACCATCATGGTATTACTGAAGGTATGAAGAAGATCGGTTTGGATCCCGCTAAGGATCTTTACATCGTAGACAACGTACCTGAGGACGACGAGAAGGTTAAGCAGGCAATCGACCAGCTCGCCGGTAACGGATGCAACATCATCTTCGGTATCAGCTTCGGTTACATCAACGCATTCGAAGCTAAGGCTAAGGAATATCCGGACATCATCTTCTCTCACGCAACAGGTTATCTTTCAAACGATAAGAACTTCAATAACTATTTCGGAAGAATCTATCAGGCTCGTTACCTTGCAGGTATCGCTGCAGGATATAAGTCTCTCGCATTAGGCAACAACAACATCGGTTATGTATCCGCTTGGGGTACAGAATATGCCGAGACATGTTCCGGTATCAACGCATTCGCAATGGGATGCATGGCAGTTAACCCTGACGCAAAGGTTAGCGTTTATGAGATCTCCACATGGGGTGACCAGCAGCTTGAGAGACAGGCAGCTGAGACATTGATCGACACATACGGATGCTGCGTAATCGCTCAGCACTGCGACTCCGCTCAGCCTCAGATCGTTGCTAACGAAAAGGGCGTTTTCGGATGCGGATACAACTCAGACATGACAAAGGAAGCTCCCAATGCTCACCTCGTAGCACCTGTATGGAACTGGGATGCTTACTATGCAACAGCTATGAAGGCTGCTATGGAAGATCCGGCTAACTTCATGACAAAGGTTGGCAACTACTATGAGGGTCTCAATGCTGGTCTCGTTGACGTATCTCCTATCTCCGGTAACTGCGAGCCTGCTACAAAGGCAGCTATCGACGCAGCTAAGGAACTCATGAAGTCCGGCAAGTGGGATGTATTCTCCGGCGTTAAGCTCACATTCGATGCTTCCGGTGCATACACACAGGCTGATGCAGCTCTTAAGACAAACGACGGTACAGAGATCGTTGCAGCTGGCGGCGCTCCTGTTGATGACGGCGTTATCCAGGGTTCAATGAACTACTACGTAGAAGGCGTTACTCAGGTTAACTGATAACTGACTACTTGATTTAAGGGGTGTTTTATGGAATATGCCATAGAGCTAAAGGGAATAACTAAAAGCTTCGGCCCTGTGGCGGCCAATAAAAACATCAATCTGTCTCTTGCCAAGGGTGAGATTTTGGCTCTGCTTGGCGAGAACGGATCAGGAAAAACAACACTTATGAACATGCTGTCGGGCATTTATATGCCCGACAGCGGTTCTATTTTTATCGACGGAAAAAAGGTGTCTATCAATTCACCTGAAGATTCCGGCAAACTGGGAATAGGAATGGTCCACCAGCACTTTAAGCTGGTCGAGCGTTTTACGGCGCTCGAAAATATCCGTATCGGTATGAGGGATGCGGGACGTTTCCTGCACGGTGCAGACGTCCGTAAAAAAATTGAAGATACAGCCGCCAAGTTCGGCTTTGATATAGATCTGGATAAGATAGTTGCCAACATGGCAGTTTCCGAAAAACAGACATTAGAGATCCTTAAGGTGCTCTGCTACGGCGCAAAGATAATCATCTTAGATGAGCCTACGGCAGTTCTTACCGTACAGGAGATCGACCGTCTTTTCGACGTCTTAAGAAAGATGAAGGAAGAAGGTCATTCGATAATAATCATTACGCATAAGCTCAACGAAGTTATGGCGATCTCAGACAGAGTCGCTATCTTAAGACACGGTGAGTATATCGATACTGTAGTTACAAAAGAAACCAATGAAAAAGTCCTGACTGAATTAATGGTCGGCCGTAAGATCGAGCTTAATATCGACAGACCCATCATGGAAAAGACACATCCGCTTCTTGAGATAAGAGATCTTACCGTCAAGAATGACGAAGGCGCTGTCGCTATAGACCACATCAATTTCTACATCAGAGGCGGCGAGATGTTAGGCGTTGCAGGTATCGCCGGTTCCGGACAGAAGGAACTCTGCGAAGCTATCGCCGGCTTAAGAAAGATCGAAGAGGGACAGATGATCCACGAAGGCGAGAGCATCGTCGGAATGTCGCCTAAGAAGATCCTGGAGCACGGTATCTCCATGAGCTTCATTCCTGAAGACCGTCTGGGCATGGGACTTGCTCCGTCACTTTCCATAACGGATAACATGATCCTCAAAAACTACAATGAAGCCAAGGGTATTTTCGTTGACCGCAAATCAGCGCGCGAAGAAGCACAGAAGGTCATTGACAGGCTCGAAGTAGTTACGCCTTCAACGGAAACTCCCGTAAGAAGACTTTCAGGCGGTAATGTCCAGAAAGTATTGCTCGGACGTGAGATCAAGTCAGGTCCTAACGTCCTTGTTACTGCATATCCCGTAAGAGGTCTTGATATCAACTCTTCTTATACAATCTACAATATCCTCAATGAGCAGAAGAAAAAAGGCGTAGGTATCCTTTTCGTCGGCGAGGACTTGGACGTTATGCTCGCTTTATGCGATAAGATCATGGTCATCTGCCACGGCAAGCTCCAGGGTGTTGTTAACAGCAATCACACGACCAAAGAAGAGATCGGTCTCATGATGACCGGTACGATCAATATCGTAAACAAAGACGGCAAGACCGACGGTATTGCTAAAGATTCAGCTTTTACGGATGAGGAGGGCAAAGCCTAATGAGAAAATATCATCTGGTAAGAAGAGCTGATGCTAAGATCCAGAGAACCTTGATCTACTATGCAATCGGACTTTTAGTCTCACTTTCGATCGGTGCAATAATCCTCGCATGCTTGGGGATCAATCCTTTCGATTATTACGGAAGAATGTTTACGATAGGTCTTGTCGGAAACCGATACGGCTATAAGAGCATCGAAGGTTTCCTTAAGATCTTCGTTCCGCTCCTTTTGACTTCACTCGCGTTGAGTCTCTCATTTAAGATGCGTTTCTGGAATATCGGAGGCGAAGGCGAGTTCCTGATCGGTGCTATCGCGGCATCCATAATCGCATTTAACAGCAACGGAATGCCTAATTTTGTTACTGTTCTTCTCATGTGCCTTGCGGCAATGATATCGAGCGGAATAATCGGTATTGCTATCGCTGCTTTGAAGGTAAAGTTCAATACAAATGAGACTCTCATGACGCTCATGATCAACTACATCATGCTTTATGTCATCAGATATATCGGTGAGACAAAGGCAGACTGGAACTTCTTCTTAAGAGAAGATTCCGAGAGACCTAAATTCGGAACATTCCCTGACTCTGCAGTAATGACGGGAATTCCGATCGGACAGTTCAAGCTTCTCTGGTCTGTCATCATAACGCTCGTTCTTACAGTTATCATTTATATATATCTTAAGTATACAAAGCAGGGATATGAGATCTCCGTAGTAGGCGACAGCAGCGCTACCGCAAAATATGCGGGAATGAGCGTAGGCAAGATCGTTCTCCGTACAATGTTTATCTCATCGGCTCTTATCGGACTTGCAGCAGCACTTACCGTATCTGCTTCAGGTACGATCTCTGATACTGTTACCAATAACGTAGGATGGACGGGAATCATCGTTGCATGGCTCTCTAAACTCAGTGTTCCTGCAGTATTCGTTACGTCAATCCTCATTTCCATTCTGCAGTACGGCTGCCAGGCTGCTGCCACACAGTATCCTGCGATAGACAGCAATTACGCAGACCTTTTGCAGGGAATCATCCTATTCTCTGTTCTGGTCGCTGACTTTGCAGCAAACTTTAAGATCGTAAAGAAGGAGGATGCAAAGAATGCTTGATGTAATTACGTTGTTCCTCTTTAACATAATCGTTTACAACATTCCGCTCCTGTACGGCACAACGGGCGAGATCATGATCGAGAAATCCGGATCTCTTAACCTCGGTGTTGAGGGTACGATGGCGATAGGTGCGGTCGTCGGATATCTTGCGGGAATAAAAGCGGACAGTCTCTTTGTTGCAGTCCTTGTAAGCTTTATTGCTTCAGGCCTTGTCGGATTGCTGTTCTCATTCCTTACTGTTACTTTGCAGGCAAACCAGAATGTAACAGGTCTTACCATAACGACATTCGGCGTAGCTTTTTACTATTTCATCGGCAACGCTCTTGCAAACAGCGATGGCGGATGGCCTAGACTTAACGATACTAAGCTTGCTTTACAGTCACAGGCTTTTGCGATCCCCGGCCTTTCCAAGATCCCTTTCATCGGAGAAGCACTTTTCTCACACGGAATCCTCGTCTATCTCGGTGTCATTATCGCAATATTGATGTGGCTTTATTTCAACAAGACAGTACCCGGCTTAAAGCTCCGTGCGATCGGAGAGAATCCGGGCGCTGCAGACTCTCTGGGAATTAACGTTACGCTTTATAAGTATGTTCATATAATCATCGGTTCCGGCATCATGGGAATCGGAGGACTTTATATGGGACTTAACATGGGCGGTACATTCGAAGGTTCCAACTGCTGGATCAACGGTTACGGCTGGATCTCAATCGCGCTCGTTATTTTCGCGAACTGGAGCCCTGCGAAAGCTCTGCTCGGAACACTCGTATTCGGATTCTTCAACACGCTCCGCGTACAGAATGCCGCACTGGCTTATGCATTCCCGGGTGCGCTCGGATGGCTTACGAAGATCCCATCTCACTTCTTCTCGGCATTGCCGTTCATCATAACGCTCATAGTCCTCATCGCAAGCTCTCTCTCATCAAAGAAGAAGAGTGGTGAGCCTCAGGCCATCGGACGCAATTACTACAGAGAAGACAGATAAGAGTAGCAGGGAAGACTTTATCAGAATGGTGCTGACAGCCCTTCGGATAGACACTTTAGGAAAAACTGTTACTATAAGAACATTAGGCAACAATGTTTTTAAGGCAGGCAGCGACCAAACCTTGAAAGCAATTAAAGAAGATATTTGAAACGATTAAAGGATAAGAGAGGTAGAATAATGCATTGTCCTAATTGTGGAAAAGAACTTGTAAACAATCAGAAATTCTGCGGCGGTTGCGGAACAGATGTTTCTGCACTCTGGCAGCAGGCAGCTCCTGCACCTGTAGCACCTGCACCCGTTGAGGCTGCGCCCGCACCCGCAGCACCTGCTCCGGTTGAGGCTGCACCTGCACCTGTTGCACCTGTTGCACCTGCATCCGCACCTGCACCTGCTCCTGCTCCTGCTCCGGTTTCCGCACCTATTTCTGCAGCACCTGCAAGCGCACCGGCTCCTGCTCCTGCAGCACCCGCACCTGCACAGACAGAATCTGCTTTTGGTCCTATCGGAACACCGATGCCTGAAGCGCCTGCTCCGGCAGCTCAGACAACTGCTGAGCCCCCGAAGAAAAAGAAGAGCAAGGTCGGACTTATCATCGGTCTTTCCGCAGCAGGAGTTGTGCTTCTCGTAGGCATCATCGTAGGTATCGTTTTCGCAGTAAGAAGTGCGATTCCTGAACCTACACATACAAAGAAAACAAAGGTAGTAGAGACTGAGACTGACCCTACAGAGTCCGTAGCTGAACTTCCCGCAAGAACAGTTATGATCTATGCGATCGGAACAGACCTTGAGTCAAAGGGTTCGAACCTTTCTGCAGACGTTAAGGAAATGCTCGCTGCAACACCCAGCAAGAACGTAAATATCGTTCTTCAGACGGGTGGATGCAAGGATTTCCAGAACTCCTACATGCAGGACGGCCAGTGCCAGCGTTTCGCTATCCAGAACGGAAATATTAAAGAACTCGCCAATTTAGGTGATGTAAGCATGGTTGAGCAGCAGTCTCTGCAGGACTTCGTAAAGTTCGCAAAAGAGAATTATCCTGCTGAGCACTATATCCTCGTTCTCTGGGATCACGGCGGCGGAGTTCCTTTGGGATTCGGTTCTGATGAGCTCCACGACGGTAAGCTCACAGAGATCGAGATCGCTGATGCTATCAAGAATGCAGATATCCAGTTTGAGACAGTTATCTTTAACGCATGTCTCATGGGTTCTTTGGAAGTAGCAAAGGCATTGGATCCTTATACAGAATACATCGTTGCAGCTGAGAGCCCTACATGGGGAAGCGCTTACTATGATGTAGGTATCAACTACACCAACTTCTTAAATTTCATCGGCAAAGACGATTTCAACGGTTCTGCAAAAGACTACAGCGAGTTCATCGTAAGAGATTACATGAAGAATATCGAAGCTACGCAGAATGCTACCGGATACTATGGTATCGATACATGTATGTCTGCTATCGATACAAGCAACATAAACAACTTGCTCGAAGCTTACGAGAAATTCATTGCCGCATTGGACAAGCGAGTTTTCGACGGCAACGGATTTGCTGAATACGTTCAGCTCAGAGAAGCATGCGGTTCTTTCGAATCCACAGACTCTGTTGACCTTACGACACTTGCGAGCAAGTACATCAACTGCGGTGACAAGGATATCGAGCAGGCAGCAAGTAAGCTCGTTAACGAAGTAGGTAACTGCGTTTTCACCGAGAGCAATAACTCCTATACATATGCTCACGGCATGACAACATATGCACCTTACCTCTATCCCGAGTATTACAACGAGGCAAGAATCACATTCAAGACTCTTGGTTACCACGATTCAACAATTCTCTTCTACGATAAGTTCGTAAGTAAGGAACTCTATATCCTTAATAAGACAAGCGCTGCAGGCGATTGGTATATCAAGCCGGCTGACGCTAATGATATCAAGTCCGGTAATGTCTATGACATTTCCAATAATGTTGTAAGCATGGGCGGCTACGAAGCTATCAAGCTCACTGAAGACGACTGGAAGATCATCCGTGACGTTAAGGTAACGCTCGCTTATGTTTTCCCTGATGATAAGAGCAAGATCTACTATCTCGGTTCCGACTACCAGTATGATGTCGACGAGAATAACTACATCATTCTCGAAAACCCGACAAAGTGGGTATTCTTCACTGACTTCGGATTCGTAACCTGCGAATGCCTCAAGTACGAAAAGGCAGATGACGGTTCATGGAAGAAGTATCTTGCAGCAGAAGCATTGATCAACGACAAGACAGCATATGTTGTTATCGCATCAAGCTCTGACAATCCTAACGGCGAGATCATCGGTTACTACTGGGCAGATATCCTCGAAGACAAGTTCGATGCAAACCAGGGTATGCAGTTTACGGATACAGACAAGATCGTTTTCGTACGCGAATACTATGACACGGCAACAAAGGCAATGAATTACGAAAAGCTCGGCAAGGGCAAGTCCGTAACTTATTCTGAAGCCGTAAGCCTCTACAGATATTCCAACGTTGATTACTCCGACGTTAAGGGTTATGTAGGATTCGATATCTATGACGTTTACAACAACGATTACAGAGTACAGCTCAGAGAAGGTAAGCCTGCTTCTGAGATCGATGTAAAGAGAGGCAAGGACAGCCAGTACGATAAGGGTACGACCGATGCTTCAACTATGATCGGCTCAGTAGTTACTTATGATTCAACTTCCATCTTCAGTGGTGTTGAATGTGATTGGGTATCTTCAAACAATAAGATCAAGTCGGACTCCGTTTACTACAAGGATACAAAGAATATCTCTCTGGAATTCTACGTAAAAGATGCTTGTGACGATGAATTCACGTTTGGTTATTACTACAGCGAAGACAATATGTTCTCGCAGAAAGAATTTTCCAGCGCTGTTAAGACCGGCAAGTCGAAAGTAAGAAAAGAAGGCGATAAATATGTTATCTCCTTCGAATTAGACAAGGATATCAAGCCCGGCTACTACATTATCAAGGTTGTCGACAAGGACGGAAAGACCATGGCTATCTCTGCTTGCCAGGTATTAAGCTAAGCTTTTGAAACAGCCGTTTACGAGGTAGAACAAGATGAAGATGACCGGAGCACAGATATTAGTCGAGACCTTGATCGAACAAGGTGTTGATACCGTGTTCGGCTTCCCGGGCGGAATGGTCGTAGATATCTATGACAAGCTCTACGACAAACAGGATAAGATCAATCACATCCTGACCGCTCACGAGGAAGGTGCCGTTCACAGTGCTGACGGTTATGCGAGAGCCACCGGAAAGACAGGTGTCGTAATTGCGACATCCGGTCCCGGTGCGACCAATCTTGTTACAGGAATCGCTACGGCTTATCTGGACTCTATCCCTCTCGTTGCGATCACGGGAAACGTAAGAAATTCCATGATCGGACGAGACTCTTTCCAGGAGATCGATATCACGGGCATCACGCTCCCTATTACAAAGCACAACTTCTTTGTACATAAGGTTTCAAAGCTCGCAGACGTTGTAAGGACAGCATTTGAGCTCGCCCAGTCGGGAAGACCCGGTCCTGTCCTTATCGATATTCCGAAGGATGTCCAGGAAGCTGTTTTCGAATTTAAGAAGCAGCCTGTTAAAAAGCCTGATCCGATTCCCTGTTGTGATGACGAAGACATCCAAAAAGCAGTCAAGCTCATCAAGGAAGCCAAGAGACCTTATATTTATTTCGGCGGCGGTGCTGTAAGGACTTCAATAGGAGAAGATATCGTAAAGCTTGCTGATAAGCTCGATGCGGTAATCGGCTGCTCCATGATGGGCCTTTCAGAGATCCCATCGGATTCACCGAGATTTTTGGGCATGCAGGGAATGCACGGAAGATATGCTTCTTCCGTAGCTCTTGCCAAGGCAGACCTGATAATCGCTCTTGGTGTCAGATTCTCTGACAGGGCAACGGGAAAGACCGAGAAGTTTTCTTTGTCTGCAACAAAGATCCATGTCGACTGTGACCGTGCCGAAATAGGCAAGAACGTTCCTGTCGATCTTGGTATCTGCTGTGATATCAAAGACTTCGTTGACCGCCTTATCAAGGCTGCTCCGCAGCGCAAGAATACAGAATGGATCAAGAAAGTAGAGCAGCTTAAGCAAAGAGAGGCTGACGCTTATGAAGGCCTTCCTTTCCTGCCTAGAGATGCGATCAATATCATTTCGGATAACATCAAGCCTGATACGAGACTTGTAACTGATGTAGGCCAGCACCAGTGCTGGACAGCGCAGTTCTTCAAGTTCAGGAACAAGAGAACATGGATCACATCAGGCGGCCTTGGAACCATGGGATTCGGCTTAGGCGCCGCTATCGGAAGCTCTATAGGAACTAATACCAGAAGTGTTCTTATCACAGGTGACGGCAGCTTTGGCATGTGCCTTAACGAACTCGCAACAGCTGTAACTTACAATATCCCTGTTACGATCGTTATCTTCAACAACCATGCACTTGGTATGGTAAGACAGTGGCAGAAGGTATTTTTCGACGGAAGGTATTCCAATACGACATTAGACCGCAAGACTGATTTCGTAAAGCTCGCACAGGCATTTGGTGCTAAGGGTTTTAAGGCAACGGACAAGAAGTCTTTCGAAGAAGCTTTCAAGAAAGCGTATAAAGTAAAGGGTCCTTCGATAATCGATCTTACGATCAAGACAGACAGCCTCGTTCTTCCGATGTTAAAACCCGGCGGAACATTCAATAACCTTATCTTAAGAAGGGAGGATATCAGCGATGCCGAGAAATAAGATAATCATTGCCATCTACGTTGATAACCAGTATGGTGTCCTCTCGCGTGTAACAGCAATGTTTACGAGAAGAGGTTATAACATCGACTCTCTTACGGTAGGTGAGACTGAATCTCCCGAGTATTCCAGAATCACGATCACGCTTACCGCCGAAAAGAACGATAAGGACCAGGTAGTCTCGCAGCTCCGTAAGCTCTATAACGTTAAGAAGGTTATAGTCCTTTCGACAGAAGACTGTATCAAGCGCGAGCTCCTTCTGATAAAGGTCAGAAATACTGAGCAGCAGCACGCGGACATCGTGGAAGCCACAAATATCTTCAGGACGAAGATCATCGACTTCACGGATGAAGCTATCAGTATCGAAGCTACCGGCGACAGCCAGAAGATAGATGCCTTCATAGAATATATGAAGAAATTCGAGATCATCGAAATGTGCCGTACAGGACTTGTCGCGTTAGACAGAGGCGGTACGAATATCTGGTCTGAACACGAAGACTGATATTTCAAATTAATACAAATTTAATTAAATTCGCTCCCTCAATCGTTTATAATTTAATCAAAGGTCAAAGCCTTTTGAAACTTCAAACGGAAGGGAGTGATTTTATGAAGATCACTACACAGGGAAACGGAATTCGCATCGGTACAAGACTTGAGGAGAAGATCGCTTCTAAGATGTCGAAGTTCGACAAGTACTTCGGTGATGAAGGCACACTCAATGTCAGAATCAGACCTGAAGGATCCGATATGGTAGTCGAAATTACAATGAAGTTCGACGGCAGGATCTTAAGAGCTGAGGCAGTTGATGAGGATATCCTGACAGCAGTTGACAGAACAGTTGACAAGCTCGAATCTCAGATCAGAAGACAAAAGACCAAATTCCTTAAGAGAAAGAAGGATTTCCCGGGAATCGTTAATTATCTCGAGGATGACGGTGGAGCTGATTTCGACTTCGTCGACGAAAAGGACGAGAAGATCACAAAGCGCAAGCAGTTTGCATTAAGACCCATGACATCTGAGGATGCCATCCTTCAGCTCGAGATGCTCGGTCACGACTTCTTCGTATACCTTGACAGCGATACAAATTCTGTCTGCGTTGTTTATAAGAGATATGACGGCGGCTACGGCTTGCTCGAACCCGAATATTGATTCTCCCTTACAATTGATATACACGGAGGCTGCCGTCTGGCAGCCTCTTTTTTGGGCTTTTAAGCTTTCGCCCCTGTTTTCGCCCTCGAAAAATACAGTTTGGATATAGAATCGCACTTTTGTATCGAAAACCTCGAAAAGCAAACCGTTTTCGATACAGCATCACACTTTGGTGTATCGAAAACCTCGAAAAAAGCCCCCGTTTCGATACAAATTCGCGTTTTTGTATCGAAAATACATAAAAAGCAGGAGTTTTCGATACATGAGTGAACTTGCTTGTATCGAAAATACATTAAAAACAGGGATTTTCGATACACTTCTCCGAATATAAAAGGTGGTTCACTTCATTCAAACTCAGTGCCGCCTTCATCAATCAAGTCGAGTGTAAAAACAGTGCGTAAAGACACCCGTTTCGCGCACTGAATTTACACTGAATAAATTCTGCGGATAAATTGCCTATCATTTGACGAGATTTTTTGTATAATTACATCCAAAATTCAGACAAGGGATAATAGTAGATAATAAGGGGATAAAAAATGGAACCGGACTTTTTAGGACATGAAACAGCAGGGGATGTAAAGCCGTTAGCAGACTGCGGATACAAGCTTGATTCACTTTCGGATCTTTATAAGGTTTTGTATGAGGAAGTCTGGCGCGAAGCGACATGTGCTCCCAGGATGCAGTCCAAATGGAGTCCTGAGAACAGAACTTTGGGCCAGTGTTCCATCACGGCTTTCCTTGTTCAGGATATTTTCGGAGGCGAAGTATACGGGATCAAGAGACCTGACGGAAATTTCCATTGTTATAATGTTATAGACGGTAAGCAGTATGATCTGACGATAGCCCAGTTTGGTGATGAGAGGGACAGCCTGGTTTACGATGACAAGCACCGCCAGATGCGCGAAGTCCATTTCAGAAAAGAAGAAAAATACAACAGATATCTGCTCTTAAAGGCCCTTCTTAAGAGCGCCAGGGGAATCTGATAAAAGATATTCTGTAACACAATTGTTTCACTAAGACTCTTTCAGCGTGATAAACTAAAATTTAGGATTTACTGGTCACGAAAAGGAGATCACTTATGGGAAAACAGTGTCTTACTGTTTTTGTATTAGCTATCATTACCACGGTGCTTAGCTTCGTGGCATCCCTTTGTGATGTCCGTTCAGGAGCTAACAGAGGATGGGTATTTTCCGGCGACGCCACATATTACTACGATGATCTCGGCGATGAATATGTCGGATTCAGGGAGATCCCTGAAGATGGCAAGATCAGATATTTCGATGAAGAGACTCACATAATGGCAAAGGGTGAGACCGAGATTTCCGGAAACCTCTACCTCTTTGGCAGCGATGGTGTCATGATGACCGGTTTCCAGGATGTTAAGGGTGCGAAAAGGTATTACAGCCCTGATACAGGCATAATGAAGAAGGGCTGGCTCCATGACAAGGGCGACACCTACTATTTCAATGAAGAAACCGGTGAGATGCTTACCGGATGGCAGGAATTAAGCGGCAAGAAGTATTACTTTGAAACAGAGAGCGGAAAGGCAGCTAAGGGCCTTTTTAATCTCGAAGCAGGTACATATTATGCCGATCCCGATACGTCTATCGTTGCTTCGGGCCTTAAGGCAATCGAAGGCAAGCAGTATTTCTTTGACGAAGAGTCAGGCCTTATGACAAAGGGCTGGGTCGATTATGAAGGCGAGAAATACTATTTCAATGAAGATACAGGCGAAGGCCTTGACGGTATCGTCGAAAAACCAGACGGCAAATACGGCTTTATTGGCGGCATGATGATCCGCAACAAGAGAGCCATGGCAGATAACCACCTCTACTATTTCGGTGATGACGGCAAGGTTACACGTGAAGTAGACGGAAGCAAGCCGATGGTCGCTCTTACATACGATGACGGCCCGTCAAAATACACCAGCCAGATCATCGACGTTTTCGAACAGTACGGCGGCAAGGCAACATTCTTTATCGTCGGCGACAGAGTTTCATGGAACGAGGAGCATGCAAAACGCGAAGGTGAACTTAATTACGAACTCGGCAATCACACATACGGCCATAACACGCTTACAAAATTAACCGAGGAACAGATCAAGGAGAAGCTCCAGAAAACAGATGACGAGCTTCTTAGGGTGACCGGAAGAAAGACAACTTGTTTAAGACCACCGGGAGGCAGCTGTAATGACAAAGTCAAGAAAGCGGCCGGTATGCCGATCATTCTTTGGAGTATTGATACAGAAGACTGGAAGAGCAGAAATGCCGAGAAGGTCTGCAACCGTGTTATCGGCAAGGTAAAAGACGGTGATATCGTTCTCATGCACGACCTCTATGAGTCTACGGCTCAGGCTACTAAGAAGATCGTTCCTGCACTCGTAAATGCCGGCTTCCAGCTCGTAACCGTTGAGGAGATGGGACTCCTTAAGCAGGGCGGCCTTGAAAACGGAGTGGTATACTACTCTATCGGAAAGAAATAAAGGCTGGCACCTGATGGATAACATTACTGACTATGTGCGCTGGTATGGCGCTATCGACTTTGAAGGAAGACCCTTTACAAGAGTCGATAATATAGTGCTCAGTCAGTTGGCTTATCTCGATCTTAAAGACATTCCGGAACTCTATTCCGGAGATGGCGCAATGACTATTAAAGATGCCGTGGGATATTTAACAGCCCACGGCATTTCTATCCGCAAAATGGCTCCGGACGACAGCATAAGATTTACTAATCTCGTCAAGGCCTGCGCAAACTCAAAAAGGTTCGGAAACCTCTATATTTCTTCGTTTTCTGACGTTTTCAACGAAGAAGATTCCATCCAGTTTTCCGCAATGACTTTTTCGCCTGATCCCAAAGGCGGATGGGCATATGTAGGCTTCCGCGGAACCGACAGCACGATCGCAGGATGGAAAGAAGACTTCATGATGAGCTTCATGCTCACATCTTCCCAGAAAATGGCTGCAGACTATGTAAAAAAGAGTCTTGAGACTTTTGATACGATCATGACGGGCGGCCACTCAAAGGGCGGAAACCTCGCTATCTATTCAGCCGCTGTTCTGCCTGACGAATTATTCAACAGGGTAGAGCACATCTATACAAATGACGGGCCGGGATTCTGTCCTGAAGTATTAAAAGAAGACCTTATCAAAAGGGCAAATCCCAAGACAACGAGGATCATTCCGCAGTTTTCCGTAGTAGGAAATGTTTTCGCGCCAAAGGTCGACGACAGCCATGTCATCAAGAGCGACAAGCAGATGGGTGACCAGCACGAGCTCTGTTCATGGCTTATTGACCACGGCGATATCATGCTCGCGCCGGAAGGCCTGGATCCTATTGCGGAAAAGATCAACACAGGTTTTGATAAGTGGATATATTCCGTTGATATCGATGAGAGAAAAAGATTTATAAATGCACTCTTTGATGCGATGAGCGATGACGGAACGCTTACGGTAGAGCAGTTCTCGGCGCAGGGAACTAAAGCCTGGGAGCGTGTCTTAAATGTTGTAATGGGCGATGACGAAGGTTTCAGGATCGCCGCTGCTTCTCTGCCAGACCAGCTTCTTTTGGACGGCGCCGGCAAGAAGGTGGCTAAAACAGGATTGGTCCGTCAGTTCAGAAAATCAGACCTTGCAAAAGGTCTTGCCATGATACTTGCAGGACTCGTGATCTTCCTTATTCCTGAAGCGTTCATGTTCCTGTTTGTATCGATCCTGCTCTGTGCCGCGACGATCATATCGATCGTTTTGTGCGTTAAGAAAATGAAGAAAGATAATTGGAATTTCCAACCCCATCTGGTCGATGCGACTGTAGCATCCGCGCTCCTTGCAACGACTGTAATCACTTTCGTTAAAGAAGGCGCATTCTTTGTAATGGCGAGCGGCATCTTTGCGGCCCTTCTTTTCGCTTGCGCATATAACTGTTTTGCCAGAGCGAAAAAGACACACAACAAGCCGTTTGTAATAACGCTTATTATCATGAGCGCCATCTGGGCGGTGAGCGGAATCTACATTCTTTTCGCGCCCGAAAACACGCTCGCCGTATATATGATAATCGTGGGTGTTCTTGCTATCGTAGACGGCCTTATCAGAGTGCTCAAGGCATACAGGATAAGACATCGCTGGTATGTAAAATAACGGCATTTGCGGGTCTTTCATATCACTTATCTCTCAACCCTTGCAAGCAAGTTGCCCGATTGCGTGATATATTCCGCTTCGCTCCATATATCACTTATCTCTCAACCCTTGCAAGCAAGTTGCTCGATTGCGTGATATAATCAATTTATTACGAATAAGGAGGGGGCTTTCACATGGCAGAAGATTTAGATAAGAAGATGGAACCCGAGATCAGCGAAGCAGTTGATAAGGTTGAAGAAGCCATTACCAAAGAGGCTTCTGTTGTTGAGGAAAAGGCAGCTGAGGCTGCAAAGGACGTTTCAGAAGCAACAGCAGCTGCAGCTACTGCAGTGACAGCAACCGCAGCAAAAGAAGCTGAAGCAGCTGCAAAGGCAGCAAAGAAAGCTGAAGAGCAGGCTGCCAAGGAAGCTAAGAAGGCAGAAGAACAGGCTGCCAAGGAAGCTGCAAAAAAGCAGGCCCAGGCTGAAAAGCAGGCAGAAAAGGAAAGAATAGCCAAGGAAAAGGCTGAAGCCAAGCTCGAAAAGAAGAGACAGAAGAAGGCTGCAGAACAGGCATTAGTTGACGCTTGCCCTCCGCAGTACAGACCTGTATCTACTTCCAAGTATTTCTGGCTCGCATTCTTAAGCTGCATTCCGGTAATCGGTTTTATCGCAACTATCATTCTCTCGCTCGCAGGACGTAACAGGAACGTTAAGAATTTTGAAAAAGCGATCCTCGCTTATTACATCATTGCAATAGTTATCTGTCTCGTTGCAATAATCGTAGTCGGCGTCTGTCTCCCGGCACCTATCAGAGAAAATGTCATCAACGCTATCTGGACGATGTTCAGTTCCGTAAACTTCGGCTAAGCGTTATATAAGTCAGCATTTTAAGGGGCTGTCCGCACAGGGAAGCCCCTTTTTGTTGCCTTCTTTTTATCCTGATGTCTTATGACTGTAACATTGTTATTTTACAATCAAAGTAACTAAGTTACGAAAGAGGGTAATTGGCAATTATGGACGACAAACTTATCTCAAAAAAGGACCTGCTCACAAAGGAAGGAATCTCATACGGAACACTCTATCGCTGGAAGCGTCAGGGTCTGATTCCCGAGAGCTGGTTTATTCATAAAGCAACAGAGATCGGTCAGGCAACTTTCTTCCCTGAAGAAAAGATCACAGCCAGGATCGCCCGTATCAAGGATCTCAAGAGCGAGCTTTCTGTTGACCAGATGCAGGAGCTCTTCTCTGCAAACGTAGAGAGCTTCAAGATCCCTATGCAGGATTTCAAGGATTTAGAGATCGTCGGAAGAATGTCCATTACCGCTTTTACCTCAATCTTCCCGATGAAGGATCTCCTGGACTTCAACGATGTTTTCGGTATGTATGTCGTTGACCACCTCATGAAGCTTTCCGGAATCTATCTTGAAGATGCAAAGCAGGTATTAAGACTTCTCTGCAAGTATCTCTCCGCAGAAGCTTCCAAGGAATACCAGCTCATCCTTCTCCGTAAGATGGGCGTACCTATGACAGTTCTCGTAAGAGGCGAGGACGAGATCCTTCTCGAAGACAACGCAGAAGTAATCGCTTGCGCTAACCTCGGCGAATTCGAAGAAGCATTAAAGGATCAGCTTATTGCCTGATAAGAAAAAACAATGTCTGCTAAGGAAGAACATTTCATCGAAGTATTAGGCGTTCTTGCAGAAGGCGTCAGATATAAGATCTTAAGTCTTATCGCTTCGAGAGGTGAGATGACCGCAAAAGACATCCTCGCCGAATTCGAGTTCACGCAGCCGACATTGTCACACCACATGACCTGCCTCGTTGAATCAGGCCTCGTAAACGTTGAGAGAAAAGGAAGATTTGCTTACTATTCGATCAACAAAGACACAATAGATCTTGTTTCTTCCGGTATCAACGCTCTTAAGACCGGCTCGAAAAAATCATCTAAGGATAAAGCCGCTGAAACAGATGAAGTAGAGAAGATCAAAAAGGGCAAGAAAAAGAAGAAAAAAGATAAGAGCAAGAAAAAGAAAAAAGATTGATCAGTGGGGACCGTCTCAGTTGCTGGGGCGGTCCTTATTTACACAGTGACATCATTCAACGATACTGTGCGCAACAATTTCACTCATTTAACTGTTGTTAGGGTATAGAGCGAAGCAATTGTTTTTTTCGAAAGCGAGGAGTCATATGAAAAGACTTTTAGCGGTGATCTTATTATTTGCGGTGACATTATCTTTATGCGGATGCAGTAAAACAAGAGTAAAGATGCTTGTAAAAGAATACAGAAGCGGCTTTGGAATATCAGGTGAGGACTTTTCCGGATACAGGGAATATGAGGTAGGGAATATTAAAGAAGGTGATGTCATCACCGGAGGTTTTTTCGGAAGCGATTTTGAAATAGCCAAAGACAAGGGTGCAGCCGAAAACGCATGGGTAATGAGGATAGGAGAGATCACAGAAGAAGGCGTAGAGGTAATTACCAGAACCGGTACTATGACGAGAACTTACGGAGTTCCCATGACACTCGATCCCTTATCACATATGGATGACGGACCAAACTACAGTTACGAGATAATATTCAAATGATAGTTGCCTAGTTCGATACCAAAAAGCAAATTGTATCGAAAACCTCGAAAAATATACCTGTTTCGATACAACACACGGCGATGATGTATCGAAAACCTCGAAAAATACACCCGTTTCGATACAAAAATAGACAAATTGTATCGAAAACCTCGACAAACACACACTTTTCGATACAAACCCAGGCAGCGTTGTATCGAAAACACATAAATTATCAGGGTTTTCGATACACTTTAGATTAACGTCCCAAATAAAAGAGGCTGCAATGAATGCAGCCTCTTTCAAATACAATTTAATCAGCAGTTTACTTACTGTTCTGGGCCTTGAGGAGATCCTTGATCTCTGTTAAGAGTTTAACTTCATCAGAAGGCTCGGGTGCAGGTGCGGGTTCTTCCTTAGCGCCCTTCTTTTTCTTAGCGAGCTTGCCAACGCCACCCTTAAGAGTGTTGATAGCCTTGAGCATGAAGAAGAGGATCAACGCCATGATAAGGAAGTTGATGATTGCTGTAATGAAAGCACCATAGTTGAGTGAAAGAGCTGCAATCTGCTCAGGGTCGAGACCTGTATAGTCTACCCACGGAAGTCTGATTGAGCCTGCGATCTCAGCGCCGCCGACAGAAGCGATCAAAGGATTAATGAAACTGTCTGTGAAAGAAGTAACGATGTCCTTGAAAGCTGCACCGACGATGACACCGATTGCCATGTCAACTACATTACCCTTGAGTGCGAATTCCTTGAATTCTGATATTAAACCCATATGTTTTCTCCCTCCTGATGGATTGTTATTAAAAACCCCGGGTCCTGTTACAGACCCGGGAATTTTTTCGGAATATTAAATTGTATTAAGCGAACTTTCTTGCTTCTTCGGGAAGGCTGTTAACATCGCCGCTGTAAAGGATCGTTGCAACAACGGGTGTGTCCTTCAGGAAAGTATCAAGCTTGAGAAGGAAAGCGCCGAGGCCTTCAGGATCGTAGTTGTTAGCTACTTTGCAGATTGCGTCAACATAGATATGTGTAAGGTCGTAATCTTTGGAGCAAATGCCGCAGATGAACGCGAGAACCTGGTCAAAACCTTCGATGGGGTATTCCTTCATATTTACAAGACGGACTGTGGGCTTAAGAAGCTGGTCTAATCTGTTTCCTCTCTCGAGGCAAACGACGTTGCTGTCAGAAGCTGCAACTGCGTTAATGTCATCGACGAGCTTTGCTGTCTTGCCCGTGCCCTTAGGTCCTGCAATAAGTTTAATCATAGAATGTCTCCTTTGGGGATCATATTTCCATGTGTATCTGGATAGACTTATTTTACTGTATTTAAAGCGCGAAATGAATATAAAAGTGTAAAAAAATAGGGACATTTTTCGGTTTGCACTCTTCTTTTAAATATGATAGAATTAGCCAGTTCATAAAAGAGTTTTTTCTGAACGGGCAGCCGTATGGCGTGTCCGTTTTTTGTTGTAGAAGGAGAAATGGCATTGGCTAAGAGATCGAAAATCGCACAGGAAGCTTTTGATCTGGCTGAACCTGTCGTAACAGAACTGGGATTTGACCTGGTCGACTGTTCATATGTCAAAGAGGCCAGAGGCATGGTGCTCACGCTCTATATTGACAAGCGCGGCGGCATCGGCATCGATGACTGTGAGACAGTCAGCCGCGCGGTAGATCCGATCATTGATGAAGCGGCATCTATCGATCCTGATTTCTTCGAAGTCTCATCACCCGGTCTTACAAGACCTCTGGAGACGGAGAAGGATTACATCAGATACGCCGGCGAAAAGGTTGACGTATCACTTTATAAGCCCATGGAAGGCAAGAAGAGCTTTACTGCAGTAATAAAGGGTGCAGAAGGCGAAAAGGCAACATTCGTATTTGATAACGGCGAAGAGTTTACTCTCGGTTTCGAGGATATCGCGAAAGCCGTACGTCATATAGATTTCTAAAGTTTATTAATGTTAGGAGGAAATAAAAATGCCCAGAAAGAAGAATGAAGAGGAACCCAAGGATACAATAGTAAGTCTTGTTAAGCTCCTCGCAGAAGAAAGAGACATCGACGAAGAAGAAGTATTCCAGGCGATCGAGAGCGGTCTTGTTGCAGCTTACAGACGTGAGTTCGGCGGCAACAAGCAGGATATCAAGTCCGTAAGTGCCGAGATCGACAGAGAGACAGGCGAGATCTACGTTTATAAGCTCGCTGAAGTTGTTGATGATGTAATCGACGAGGCTAACGAGATTTCCATTGAAGATGCAAAAGAGCTTGGTTATGAAGACGTAGAAGTCGGAGACGAGATCGAGATCGGTATCGATGTTGAAGACTTGGGCCGTCTTGCTGCAAGCGCTGCAAAGAACGCAATCAACCAGAAGCTCAGAGATGCTGAGTCTTTAAAGATCGAGAAGGAGTTCTCCGGCAAGATCGGTGAGATCACTTCCGGTACTATCGTTCGTAAGGACGCAAGAAATGTATACGTAAACATCGGCCGTGCTGAAGCTATCGTTAAGCACGACGGCCAGATCAGAAACAACAGAAACGAGCATTACGATCAGGACAGGATCATGAAGTTCCTCGTAATGGGCGTTGAGGAAGCTAACGGCAGACCTTCAGTTGTTCTTTCAAGAACAGATGCAAGACTCGTTACAAAGCTTTTCGAGCTTGAGGTACCTGAGATCAAGGCCGGCGACGTCATCATCAGATCCGTTGCAAGAGAAGCAGGTTCCAGAACAAAGGTTGCTGTTTACTCCAAGGATCCCGATATCGATGCAAAGGGTTCATGCGTAGGCCAGAGAGGACAGAGAGTCCAGCAGATCATGAACGAGCTCGCAGAAGAGAAGATCGACATCGTTGACTGGAAGGAAGATCCGGCACTCTTTATCAGCGAAGCTTTGCAGCCTGCAAAGGTTTCCAGAGTTGATACAGAGATCACTACAAACGAGAACGGTGAAGTTGAGAGATATGCAAAGGTTATCGTACCTGACCAGCAGTTCTCACTCGCTATCGGTAAGAGCGGCCAGAACGTTCGTCTTGCTGCAAGACTTACAGGTTTCAAGATCGACATCAAGAAAGAGTCCGATGAGAGCGTAGAAGCATCTAAGGCACTTATCGATGACTTTACAGTTGTTGATGACGAAGCAGGAAAGAACGAATAAGAAGCAGAGCGATCAGAAGTTATGAAGAAAAAGCCGCAAAGAAGTTGTGTATCCTGCAGGACAGTAAGAGATAAGAACGATCTCCTGCGCGTTGTGGTAACACCCGAAGGGGATGTCCGTTATGACCCGACCGGCAAGCTCGCCGGAAGAGGTGCATATCTCTGCCGCAATGAAGAATGCATTACTGCTGAGTTAAAGAAGGCAGCAAAGCTTTCCAAGGGACTTAAGAAGCCTTTGACCGATGAAGAGATCAAAGAACTCGCTAAATCGCTTTTGGAGAGCATAAAAGGAGAGTAATGACAGATAAGGAAAGAGCATACGGAATGATCGGGCTTGCGGCAAGAGCAGGCAAGGCGGTATCGGGAAGTGATTCCGTGATCGGAGCAATCCGTTCAGGCAACGTAAAACTCCTGATAATCACCAAAGACATTTCGGGAAATTCTTTGGACAAGATCTTAAGAAACATCACAGGAAAAAATGAAATCCCCTGTTACAGTTTCGGATCATCAGATGAACTGGGAGATGCCTTGGGCAAACCCGCCAGAACAGTTGCGGCTATTACTGATAAAAGCTTTGCGGATGGTATATCCGCCATACTCGAGAAGATAGGCGAGGAGGACAATATTTAATGAGTGAAGATAACGATAATAAGAAGAAGGACCTGACAGTCGGAGGCGTATCCGGCAGTAAGAAAATGAGACTCGGCCGTGTGCATAAGAAGAAGTCTGACGATGCACCTGAGGCCGCTGCACCTGAAACTGAGGTAAAGGCAACAGCACCTGCACCCGCAGCTCCTGCTCCCGCACCTGCACCTGCAGAAGAGGTTAAGCCTGTTGTTAAAAAGGCACCTGCAAAGAAGGTTTCTGAGGAGAAGGCAGAAGAAAAGCCTGCTGAAGAAAAGAAGCCTGCAAAGAAGACTGCAGCTAAGACAGAGAAGACTGAAAAGGCCGATAAGACAGAAAAGACCGAGAAGGCCGATAAGACAGAAAAGACCGAGAAGGCAGAAGCTCCGGCAAAGAAGGCTGCCCCCAAGAAGACTTCCGAAAAGAAGCCTGCAGAAGAGAAAGCAGAGGAAAAGCCTGCCGAAGAGAAGAAGCCTGCTAAAAAGCCTGCAGCAAAGGCTGTTAAGGCAGAAGAAAAGCCTGTTGAAGAAAAGAAGCCCGAAGAGCCTCAGGTAAAAGAAACTGAGGTAAAGGAAGTTAAGGAAGAAAAGCCTGAGGTTAAGCCTGAACCCGTTGAGGAAAAGAAGCCTGAGGCACCTAAGCCGGCTCCCAAGCCGAGGCTCTCTTCAGCTGTTATTTCGCTTCCTGACGTTCCCGCAAGAGGCGAGACTATCAGAAGCTCCACGGTTATTACTTATGCCGGAAGAGATAAGAAGAGCCCGATGAGATCAGGCGGCCAGGGCGGCTACAATAACAACCGACAGGGCGGCGGTTTCCAAAAGCCCGCAGGCGGTGGATTCGATAAGGACAAGGACGATGATAACCAGCGTCCGCAGTTCAAGAGAGCACCCAAGCCGAGAGCAGAGGCTCCTATTGAAGATGCAAAGAAGAGCAGATCTTCTTATGCAGAAAAGAGTGCTTTCGATAAGAAGCATAACAACAACGACAGAAGAGACGGCGAAAAGAACGCCAATATCGATAAGAGAAAGCAGTCCAGAACATCACAGTTCTCAGGCCGCGTTAACAGCGACGGTGACTACGATGATTTTTCATTCAAGAAGAAGAAAAAGAAGCAGGAATCACAGCAGGCTGTTGTTGAGCAGGTAATCACAGAGATCAAGATCCCTGCGTTCATCACTGTTAAGGAGTTCGCTGAAGGTATCGGCAAGAAGAGCTCTGACATTATCATGGCTCTCATGAAGCTCGGCGTCATGGCTACAATTAACCAGGAACTCGACTTCGATACGGCATGCCTCGTTGCAGACAGCTTCGGAATCAATGCAGAACTCCTTGAGGAGAAGACAGAGGAAGATATCCTCTTCGTTGATGAGGATAATCCGGAGAACCTCGAGACAAGACCTCCGGTAGTAGTTGTCATGGGTCACGTTGACCATGGTAAGACATCACTCCTCGATAAGATCAGATCTTCAAACGTAACCGAAGGTGAAGCCGGCGGTATCACACAGAAGATCGGTGCTTACACAGTAAGACTTAAGGGTCGTCAGATCACATTCCTCGACACCCCCGGTCACGAAGCATTCACAACGATGAGAGCCAGAGGTGCGCAGTTTACTGATATCGCGATCCTCGTAGTTGCTGCAGACGACGGTGTAATGCCTCAGACGATCGAAGCTATCAACCACGCTAAGGCTGCTAATACAGAGATCATTGTTGCTATCAACAAGATCGATAAGCCGGGCGCAAATCCTGACAGAGTTAAGCAGGAACTTACACAGTACGGCCTCATCTGCGAAGAGTGGGGCGGCCAGACGATCATGGTACCTATCTCAGCTAAGCTGGGAACAGGTATTGATGACCTTCTCGAAAACGTACTCCTCACAGCAGACGTCATGGAACTCAAGGCCGATCCTAAGGGACAGGCAAAGGGTGCCGTTATCGAAGCTAAGCTCGATAAGAACAGAGGTGCTGTTGCATCCGTTCTCATCCAGCGCGGTACATTAAGACAGGGCGATACAGTTGTATGCGGACCTATCTTAGGTAACGTAAGAGCTATGTACGACGATAAGGGTATGCCTATCAAGAAGGCAGGTCCTTCGATCCCTGTAGAGATCTTAGGTCTTCCTGAGGTTCCTCAGGCAGGTGAGATCCTCTATGCGGTAGATGACGATAAGACAGCAAGACAGCTCGTTGAAAAGCGTAAGATCAAGCAGAGAGAAGAGCAGCTTCACAGATCATCAAAGATGAGCCTTGATACACTCGCAGCACAGATGGCGGCAGGCGATGTCAAGGATCTCAATATCATCATCAAGGCTGACGTCCAGGGTTCTGTCGAAGCCGTACAGCAGTCTTTGGAGAAACTTACAAACGAAGAAGTTAAGATCAACGTTATCCATGGAGCAGTCGGTGCGATCAACGAATCAGATATCGTACTTGCTGACGTATCCAACGCGATCATCATCGGCTTCAATGTAAGACCTTCACAGATGATCATCGATAAGGCAAAAGAGACAGGCGTAGACATCAGACTTTACAGCGTCATCTATAACGCGATCGAAGATGTCGAGAACGCTATGAAGGGTATGCTCGCACCCAAGATCGAAGAAGTTATCTGGGGTCATGCAGAAGTCAGACAGCTCTTCAAGGTCAGCGGTATCGGTACTATCGGCGGCTGCTATGTTACTGACGGTAAGATCCAGAGATCTTCCAATGTCAGAGTCATCAGAGACGACGTTGTCGTATACACCGGTGTTCTCGGATCATTGCAGCACGAAAAGGATTCCGTTAAGGAAGTATTGTCCGGACATGAATGCGGTCTTACAGTCGAGAAGTATAACGACATAAAGATCGGCGACGTTATCGAAGCTTTCGGCAACGTCGAAGTTAAGAGGGACTGATATGAAAAACAGAAGACCTGAGATAGTCGGAGATGAGATCCAGAAGATCATCTCCACCATTATCTCAACCAAGTTAAAGGATCCCAGAGTTCCTTTGCTGACATCTGTTACGTCCGTTAAGATGAGCAGAGACTTATCGCATGCCACTGTGTTTATCTCCGTCTATGGTGACGAGAAAACACAGAAGGAAGCGATGGAAGCTATAGAGCATGCAAAAGGTTTTATCCGATACGAAACAGTGCAGGAGATAAACTTAAGAGTCGCTCCCGAATTAAGCTTCAAGCTCGACAACACTCTTAACAACGCATTAAGGATGGAAGCTCTGATCGATAAAACGATCAAGGAAGATGAAGCAAGAAGACTTGCCCGAGAAGAAAGAGAAGGCAAGAATGATGGCAGCGGGGAAGAAGAGTAATCTTCTTTCCTGACAGGCTGTTTTTAGAACGGAGATTTAAATGAGAGAACGCTATAAGGAAGGCAGCTTAAGAACTGCCAAAAACATCTTAAGCGTTATAGAAAAGGCCAAGGATAACGATGAGCTTATCCTTGTCTTTCCTCACAGGAGCGTAGACGGTGACTGTGTCGGTTCGAGTTCCGGCATCGTAAGTATTGTCAGGTCTTTGGGAGTAGATGCTTATGTGGCTATTCCTGAAGAATTACCTGAGAATATGGGCTTTTTGGGTATAGATGAATACCTCATCCAGCCTGACAGCGTTTCTGAAAAAGCAACAGAATTAAATTCTAAGGGTACCGTCAATGGTAAGAAGCCCGGTGCAGTAATCGCTACCGATATTTCCGAGAGTTCGAGAATGGGAATATGCGGTGCAATCTTTGAATCAGTTGATACGAAGATCATAATCGACCACCATGCTTCCGTTACGACGAGATCAGATAATATGTGGATCGATCCGGACAGTTCTTCAGCAAGTGAGATGGTATTTTATGTTGCTGAGCAGGTATCTTTGCTTACAGGAAAAGATCTTAAAGATGTTCTCGCTCCCAATGCGGTTAAAGCGGTTCTTGCAGGAATCGTAACAGATACCGGCAGATTTACTTTCACGAACACACACCCTGAGACTTTAGAGACGGCAGGTGCGCTGATGGATCTCGGAGGAAATATCTCCGAAGTCTGCTATAACCTTTTCGACCGCAAGTCCAAGCCGAAGTTCCGTCTGTCTGCAAAAGCCAGATCGGAAGTTAAGTTCTATTGTGATGACAAGTTTGCTCTTACGGTAGTTCCTTACGAGCAGTTCAAAGAATTCGGCGCCGGCCCTGACGGCGTTGACGATGTCGTATCTGCAATGAGAGATATTGACGGTGTTGAGCTCGCGATCGTTTTAAGAGAACTCGAGAACGGAGATGTCAGGGGCAATATCAGATCCCAGGAATACTTCGACTGCTGCAAGTTCGCCGAAGGCTTCGGCGGCGGCGGACATGTCAGAGCCGCAGGCTTTAATGCAAAAGGCGATATTAACGAGATCGCCAATGAAGTCATAAAAAGGGTTCAGGACATTTTATGATTCAAGACGGATTCATCCTTGTTGATAAGCCTGAAGGATGGACTTCCTTTAAGACTGACCGGTTTGTCGGGAAACTCCTCGGCACAAGAAAAGTAGGACACTTAGGTACGTTAGACCCGTTTGCGACGGGCCTTCTGCCTGTGTTTGCCGGCAAAGGATTAAAGTATTTAAGATTCTGCGAAGGTTTTGATAAAGGATATTCCTGCAAATGTGTTTTCGGCGCGGAAACAGATACGATGGATAAGACAGGTGAGATAACTTCTGAGAATTATCCTTCACCTGAAGCTTTAGAACAGCTCGAAAAGTCTGACTACAAGCTTATCCGCGATGCAGTATTAAAAGTTAAAGAAACAAAAGAGCAGCTCCCGCCCGCATATTCCGCAAAGAAGATCGACGGTGTGAAAGCATATGAGCTCGCGAGAAAAGGTGAGATGCCGGACTTAAAGCCTGCCAAGATAACGATCTATTCGCTCGATATCACTGGTATAGAAAAGCGTGAAAAGGGTCTTGCGATCGATTTTGACTGCCTGTGTTCCAAGGGAACATATATCAGAACGATCTGTTCTGATCTGGGCAGTATTACTGGCTACGGTGCTTATGCTGAAACTTTGAGAAGAACCGTTAACGGACAGTTCAATGTAAAAGATGCATTTACTCCTGATATGCTCGAAAAGATGGCCGAAGCAGGTGATTTCTCATTTGTAAGAGATGCATCCGAGACGGTAAGTTTTCTGCCAGAGATTAAGCTTGACCAAAAGCAGACGAAGGATATCAAGTTCGGAAGAAAGATAGATTTCCCTATAGATGTAAAACTTAACGGTGATGAACGCATTTACTACAGGGCAACATCTGAAGATAAGCTTATTGCAGTTGTTTTTCCTGCAATGGAAAACGGTATTTTGACTATGAGGATCGAGAGGCTTTTCGCACATGATTAAAGTTTGCAATACATATGGCCTTAGCGATCTCCCTTTGGGCACAAAGGGACGCGTGATCGCGCTCGGCATGTTCGACGGCCTTCATCAGGGCCATATGGACATTATCAGAAAGGCTGTTGCCACAGCTGAAAGAGACGGTCTCACATCAACAGTCCAGACGTTTAAGAATCTTTTTAAGAAAGACAATAAATCACTTTATACTTCGGAGGAACGCTTAAAGCTCGTAAGCGGGACCGGCGCAGACGAACTGCTTGTCCTGGATTTCGATGAAGTAAAGGATATGGAGCCCGAAGATTATCTTCGCAACGTTCTTTTGTACCGCTGCATTGCTGATACTCTCATCATGGGTGAGGACTACAGGTTCGGCAAGGGCGCCAGAGGCGACGTTGCCATGATCAAGGAATTTGCAAAAGAAAACGATGTCCGCGTTATCGTCGTAAAAGACCATCTGCTCGAAGGAACAGACAGGAAGATATCCACGACATGGCTCAGGGATGAGCTTGCTGAAGGCAATGTCGATCTCGCAAGAGATCTTTGCGGTGGAAGAAACTATTTCTATTCCGGACGCTGCGTTCAGGGAAAACAGCTCGGCAGGACAATGGGTTTTCCTACGGCAAACATAATCGTGCCGGAAGATAAGTTCGTAGTAAAAAGAGGCGTTTATGTCTCTCGCATCCGCCTTGGCAGCAGAACACTTTACGGTGTAACCAACATCGGCAGGAGACCCACTCTGGAAGATGCTGTAAACGATGTGGCTGAGACCTATATTTTCGATTTCAATGAGGATATATACGGTGCAAACCTCGAAGTTGAGCTCCTGCATTTTTTGAGGCCTGAATCGAAGATGACATCTAAAGAAGAATTGATAGATGCCGTAAATCTTAATAAAGCGCAGGCTAAAGACTACCTCAAAAACCTCAATTAGACCGAGATTGACACCTTAAAAAGCCATATTATTTATTTTGTGGTAATATAACAGGGATTTATCTGACCCCAAGGAGGGGCAGGGAGGATAAGGAAACATGATGAATATGGTAGAAGTTAAATTTCCGGGACTCGGAATCGACGTAAACGTTAACCCCGTTGCCTTTCATATCGGCAGCATTGAGGTTTACTGGTACGGCATTCTGATCGCGTTCGCATTGGTGCTTTCTGTAATTCTTGCAGTTAAGCAGGCAAAGAGCCTTAATTTCCCGGAAGGCCTCGTTTACGATACGATCCTCATGATAATCCCTTGTGCCATCATCGGTGCCAGATTATATTTCGTAGCATGCAATCTTGATTACTATACAAAGCACCCCGCGGCTATCTTTGATCTGAGATCAGGCGGACTAGCCATTTACGGCGGTGTTATCCTCGTATTCCTCGGCGGTCTTCTTATGTGCTACATAAGGAAGATCCCTTTCAGGGAACTTGCCGACTATTGTGTTGTTTATCTTCCTTTGGGTCAGGCAATCGGCAGATGGGGCAATTTCTTTAACCAGGAATGCTTCGGAACAAACACGACACTTCCCTGGGGTATGACAAGCTCTACTATTGAGAGCTATCTCAGTTCCAGCTGCCCTACGCTCGTATCAACGATGCCGGTTCATCCGACATTCCTTTACGAGTCTTTGGCTGACCTCGCGATCTTCTTTATCCTTCTTTATGTAAGAAAGCATTCAAAGATTCCTTTCGAGACATCCTGCGCATATTTCGCACTTTACGGAACTGCAAGATTCTTCATCGAGGGTCTCAGAACAGATTCGCTTTATATTGGTAACACAAGCATCAGAACATCTCAGCTTCTGTCACTTATCTTCGTAGTTTTGGCGCTCGCTTACATCGCTTATGCGAGAACACAGAAGTTTGAGAAAAAGGGCTTCCCCAAGAAGCTCTATGTTGAGTTGACTGAGGAAAAGAAGTAATAATGAGTAAGGCTGGTTCCGGCGTTGTAAAACTTCGCGGGAAAGATGGTCTTAAGGCCGTCGACTATTATCTTGTCGTGCCTGTTTTGACCATGACGATAATCGGCCTTTATGTTCTTCAGAAAGTTTTATCCAAAGGTTATGCAGCTTACCCCGGAAACTACTACAGACAGATAGTGGCAACGGTAGGCGGCGTTATCGCTGCGCTGATTATCTCGCTTCTCGACGAACACCTGCTTAAGGTTGTCGGCAGAGTTGTCTACGCCGCAGCGCTTTTCCTTTTGATCCTGGTTCCTATCGACGGTTATTCCCTGGCAGGCACATGGGGCGCCGATTCATGGCTCAAGCTCCCTGTAATCGGTAACTTCCAGCCGTCAGAGCTTGCCAAGATAGGTCTCGTAATGGTAGCTGCCGATATTTTCGAACAGATGCATAACAAAGAAGTCACGATGCTGAAAGGCTTCGGTAAGATGGCCGCAGTCTATGCGCCGCCTATGCTTCTTATCCTCGCGCAACCTGACTTCGGTACCGCGATGGTTATCGTATTTACTTTTATCTGCATGCTGTTTGCGTGGGGTGTCCGTTACAGATACTTCCTTCTTGCTTTCTCATCCTTGATCGTTATCGTCGTACCGTTGGTATGGACGTTCTATTTGAAGCCCTATCAGAAGGAGAGAATCTTATCTCTCTTGTTCCAGGGATCTTCACCTCAGTCCGAGTACAATCTCCAGCAGTCCAAGATGGCGATCGCTTCAGGTGGTCTTGCCGGAAACCACACGGGAATCCTTACCCCCGTTCCGGTTAAGGAGAGCGACTTTATTTTCGCCGCCATTTCAGAACACATGGGATTTATCGGAACTACGACGGTTATAATCCTCGCATTCTTTTTCCTGTGCAGATGCCTGTACGTCGCCGCTAAGATCAAGTCGAAATCGGCATCCTACATGATGACCGGATTTACCGGATATTTCGCATTCCACTTTATCGAAAACATGGGCATGGCAGTAGGCCTTCTTCCTATCACGGGAATCCCTTTGCCTTTCATGAGTCTGGGAGGCACGGCGATGCTCATTAATTTCATGGCGTTCGGAGTTATATTGAACATTTCAATAAACCGGAATATGTAGTGTCGGAGGCATACCATGAAGGGAAAATGGAGACAGAATCTTCATATCGAACCTCCTGAAGGTTGGATGAACGACCCGAACGGATTGTGCTTTTTTGACGGTCTTTATCACGTTTATTTCCAGTATTCACCCGGCACGCCGAATGGCGAAAGTGTCCGCCGTTGGGGCCACTATGTGAGCCCTGATCTTCTCTCGTGGAAATATAAAGGCATAGTCCTTGATGCAGACATTCCTGAAGATAAGGATGGCGTGTTCTCAGGTTCTGCAGTTGCTTTTGAAGATCACGTAGAATTCTTCTATACGGGTAATGTTATGGAAGAAGGAGACTACGATTATGTTTTGGAAGGAAGAGGCGCGAACGTTATTCACGTTTTGTCTCCTGACGGTTCTTCCATGTCTTCGAAAAAGGTGTTATTGCGCAACAGCGACTATCCTGATTTTTGTTCATGTCACGTAAGAGATCCCAAGGTATGGATCGAAGACGGAGTATATAAGATGGTACTGGGCGCACGAACGAAGGATGATAAAGGATGCGTGCTTCTTTATGAAGGCAAGAGCATCGATTCGCTTGAATATAAGAAATGCTTTTCTGCTCCTGACATGGGTTATATGTGGGAGTGCCCGGACCTTTTTGAATTAGAAGGAAAGAAGTTCCTTGCGTTTTGTCCGCAGGGAATACCTCAGGGAGAATTCAAATACCAGAACCTGTTCCAGAGCGGATATTTTACTGTTGACGGAGATGCATTATCAGACTTCGAAGAATTCGATTACGGCTTCGATTTCTATGCACCGCAGACATTCGTTACACCTGACGGCAGAAGACTCCTTATCGGCTGGATGGGAATAGGAGACGGTTCTTATACCAATCCGACAACAGATCTCGGCTGGCAGCATTGTCTTACATTGCCCCGTGAACTTACTGCAGGATCTGACGGAAAGATCTTGCAGAACCCTATCCGTGAACTTGATTCATTAAAAAAGATTACTAAGCCTGTCGATGGCGAAGCGTGGGAAGGTCTGCCTTTTGAAGTTGATGCTGCAGGTTTTGATGACAGCGTATCTGTCAGCGTATCAGGGGCTGAGATCACCTGGGATAAGGCAAGCGGAGTTTTAAGCCTGCATTTTACCAACGACGAAGGCTATGGAAGAGGCGAGAGAAAAATCAGGATATCTTCTTTGGAATCGCTCCGTATTATTGCTGATGTATCTTCATTAGAAATATATATTAATGGCGGCAGATACGTCATGTGCACCAGGTTTTACCCCGAACACCGCCAGGTGAAGGTTTCAGCCAGCGGAGCTGTTGCATCTTTAAGCAGGCTGAGACTTAACGACACGCTTGTCGCGATCGGTGAAGCCTTGATAGATTTCATTCCCGACAGGAAGGCTTGTGAATTCTACGAAGTAGGTTCATTCTCTCCTGCGACAGGCGGAGCACCCGCAAATGTCTGCGGAGCCTTTTCGAAGCTCGGCGGCAAATCACGTATGATCACCCAGCTTGGCCGTGATCCTTTCGGTGACGTCATTACAAGGACTTTGAATGAAGCAGGTGTCGATACTTCCTGTATCTCATATACGTCTGAAGCAAATACTGCGCTCGCATTCGTAAGCCAAACGGCTGACGGCAAGAGCACATATTCTTTCTACAGGAATCCTTCCGCGGACATGCTTTTCGATCCTTCAGCAATCAAGGCAGAGATGTTCGATGATTGCTATGCGCTCCATTTCTGCAGCGTTTCTTTGGGCGACTTCCCGATGAAGGACGCTCACCGCGCTGCGATCACTATCGCAAGAAGACAGGGCGCAATCGTCAGCTTCGATCCCAATCTCCGCTTCATGCTCTGGGACGACAAAGATGCGTTAAAGCGTGTCATCTGGGAATTCATCCCTGACTGCGACATCGTAAAGATCTCTGATGAAGAACTGGAGTTCATTACAGGATGTTCTGATATCGGCGAGGCGCTTCCGCTGCTGTTCGCCGGAAGTGTAAAGCTCGTGATACTTACCAAAGGCAAGGACGGAGCTGACTGCTACAGCAGCTTGGGCTGTGTGTCTTCTGCAATCACTAAGGTTACGGCTGTTGATACCACCGGCGCAGGCGACGGCTTCATCGGTTCATTCCTGTGGAAGTTAAGATCTCTTGGTATCGGCAAGGAAAATCTCGGTGAGTGTCCTCTGGCGGTCATTAAAGAGTGCCTGGACTTTGCCAACCGCTTCTGTGCGATAAGCGTCCAGAGAAAAGGCGCGATACCGTCGTATCCGGAGTTAGATGAAATAAAGTAAGTTATTAAGGCGGCTTAAGTAGCCGCCTTTTGTTTATGGTGAAAAAGACTTGTGATTGGAAGTGACGAAAATGGTGACGGTTTCAGCTGAATTCGTCACACATTTCGTCATTTTGGGGGTAAAGTGACGGAATTGGTGACGCTTTAGGCTGATTTCGTCACTATTTCGTGCACTCCCATTTCTGATGAAGCTTCACCCTCAAAATCACCCCTGAAAGGGCACCTTTTCATATCAGTTTTATGACAATTACATCCCCTGTTTCCAATTGAGGTAATAGTGTGTCAGTTTTCGTGCATTTGCCTCTCTTTTTGATGGACAACACACAACAAAAACCCATCAACCACGCGGAGTTTCGCCTTCAAAGCCTTTGCCGGATCAGCATAGAAAAAATATTTAACAAATTTCCAAAAAATTACAAAAAACCTCTTGCGTTAAAAAAAGATTACGAATAGAATACAGATGTGTGGTGATTCGGGGAGATAATTCCCATTCTGGTGGAGGAAAGTGGTCGAAAACCGACCGCGGCCCCCACTTTAACACAAAATCATGTATAAACGAAAGACTCAGGATGAGAGACATTAAGAAAGTAGACGCAAAGGGGAGATTTTTTATCCCTTCTAAGCAAAAAGAATTGCTTGGCGCTGAGGTTGTAGTAACAAACAGCCTCGATGTCGGCTATTTGTGCGTTTACTCGAAGGACCATTTTGAGGCATTGAAGGCTCAGCTCTCAAAGCTCAATTCCATGGATTCCAATGTTCGTAAGATCAAGAGAGCTATCATCGGTGAGGCTTGTGAAGTAAGCGTTGATTCCCAGGGCAGAATCTCTGTAAACAGTGAGCTTTGGGACAGGATCAATGCAAAGCCCGGCGACGAGATCTGCGTTTTTAATGATGACGGTAAGCTCGATATTTGCACTAAGAGTTTCTATGACAATGAGGATCACGACCTCAGCGGCATAGAAGGATTGGAGACGAAGTATTATGTTGAAGGTCTCTGATTTTGATCACATTCCCGTACTCCTTTACCAGACGGTTGACGCGCTTAATGTCAGACCGGGCGGTATCTATGTGGACTGTACTGCAGGCGGAGGTTCTCACAGCGCTGAGATCGCCAGGAGAATGAAGGGACAGGGAATCCTTGTTTCGATCGATAAGGACGACGCTGCTCTTGCTGCATGCATGGAGCGTAAGGATGCATTTGCAGGGATCGACTGGATGCCTGTCAAATCTGACTATAAAGATATAGATGATATTATCAGGAGCCTCAAGATCGGTAAGGTCGACGGCATTATGGCTGATCTCGGCGTTTCTTCGTATCAGCTCGATACGGCTGAGAGAGGTTTCTCTTATATGAAGAACGGTCCTTTGGACATGAGAATGGATCCTGATGAATGGCTTACGGCAGCAGAAGTCGTAAACAGATATTCGAGAGACGAACTTGAGAGAATCTTCAGGGAATATGGTGAAGAACACCATGCCGGAAGGATCGCTGACGGTATCGTTGAGAGAAGAAGAACAAAGCCTTTCACAAGAACTACGGAACTTGCACAGGCTATCAAGGATTATATGCCGGGTCACGGCAGGGGCGAGGACCAGCATCCTGCAAAGAGATGCTTCCAGGCCATAAGAATTGAAGTCAATCACGAGCTTGACGGTCTGGAATCACTTTTGAACGACGGAATCAGAAAGCTCAAACCGGGCGGAAGATTTGCAGTCATATCTTTCCATTCATTGGAAGACAGGATCGTAAAGGAAGCCTTCAGGACAGCAGAAAGTCCTTGTACATGTCCCAGAGATTTCCCCGTATGCGTTTGCGGAAAGAAGTCCTTGGGAACGGTGATCACTAAGAAACCGATCGAACCGACGGAAGAAGAAATAGAGATCAATCCGAGATCTCGAAGCTCGAAGCTCAGGGTATTTGAGAGGAACGATAACGAGCAATACAACTAACGAATATAAGTAAAGGTAGTAGGAAATGGCAGTCAAGACAGCATCGAAAAGAAAAATCAAAAGCTTCGATGTAGGCGCACAGGATGAAGCGCTCAACGAAGTGCTGTCTGCCGGAAAGAGCACTTATACTTATAATGCAGGCTCTATCATTCCTTATGACCCTTATACCACCGATGAAGAAAACCTTATAATCGAAGAACCCATCAGCAAGTATATGTCTGAAGAATTCGCTTCTTATGAAGATGTTCATGAGAGATCAGTTCAGTATGCAAAGGAACACGAAGATCCGAAGACGAGATTAGAGAATAAAAAGAAGACAAGAAGACTTACGAGAAGGAAGCTTTTCGAGACAGTAATCTCGATCATTCTTGTAATTGCGATCGGCGTATTCGTAATGCTCCTTCTCTATCCTCAGACAGAGATCTCAGAGCTTGCAAGAGATAATTCTAATCTTAAAGACAAGATCAATACCGCTAAAAGAGAAATAGTAAACGCAGAAGAGAATGCTAACGGAATCACGGACATGGATGTTATCCGTGCACGTGCGATCGCGCTCGGCATGCAGGATCCGAATATGAATCAGGTAATTAATCTCCCGATCCCTAATACGGATTCATTGAAGACAAGGATCAACTATAACTCTGACGGAATAAACGAGGAAGCGTTCAAGGATTCCAAGGACGCGTTGGCTGACTATTATGCAGCGCACCCTGATAAGTAATGCCCAACCCTTAAAGGGTTTTACCGGGATCAAAACGAAAGACGGCATTAAGGAATCGGTAAAGATTCCTGCGGAAAACGACCCTGAAGAACAGTCAAAGGATCAGCAGCATAAACGCAATTCATATGCAAAGGTATGGATTGCGGTCGTTTCAGTTGTAGTGGTTCTTTATACAGCTTATCTCCTTTTAAATCTCTATCAGACGACAGTAAGAGACTATGACAAGTATGCCAGAGCTGCCGCTGATGAACAGTGGACTCTCGTAACATACAGTGCGAGCCGCGGACTTATCTACGATGCAAACATGGTCCCGATGGCATCAAATACATACGATTACACGCTCATCTGTTCCCCGAAGATGGTTTCATCCGCTCTTATGGACAGACAGCAGATCATGGACGGCGTTGTCGGCATTTTAGGTGTCAGTTACGAAAAATTAGACAAGATCATTCCAGTTGATCCTACGGATAAGACAGATAAGAGAAATGATGTTGCAGGATGCGACGTTATTAAGAATATTCCTGTTGAGAAAAAAGACGAATTCGCGAAGTGGGCGAAGGAAAACAAGGTCAAAGGCTTTGCTTTCGTTGCAGTTCCTCAGAGATATTACAACTACGGAAGTCTTGCTTCCCAGGTTGTCGGATATGCGAAAAATGACGGCGTCAGCCTTAACGGTCTTTATGGCCTTGAGGCATACTACAACAGCATTCTTTCAGGTGATGACGGATACAGATATTCAGAGACTGATGAAATCACGGGCGGCGTACTTCCTTATGCTGATGCTACTTCGAGAGCCGTATCAGACGGTAACAACATAGTCACCAATATCGACATCAGTATCCAGAGAATCGCAGAAGAAGCAGCTAAAGAAGCTTACGATAAGTTCGACCCGATCGACGGTGTATGCGCTATCGTTATGAATCCTTATACAGGTGCCGTTTATGCAATGGTATCTATCCCCAACTACGACCTTAACGATCCTTACGGAAGGCCGTACGGAGTGGGTGAAGAAGCATGGAACTACATGGATAAGGAGACCAGAGTCCAGTACGTAATGGCGAATGCCTGGCGTAACCGCTGCGTTTCCGATACATACGAGCCCGGTTCAACATTCAAGGCTCTTACAACCTGCATGGCTTTTGAGGAAAACCTCGCAAGAGAAGATGAGACATTTGACGATGCTCCGATGAAACTCTCAGAACAGCACACGATTTCATGCTGGATGCAGAAGTCGGCTGGCTTTAACCACGGTCAGGAAACACTCACCAAGGCTTTCGAAAACTCATGCAACCCTGTCTTTGCACAGCTTGCGCAGAGGATCGGAATAACAAAGTATTATTCATATGTCCGCATGCTCGGTTTCTATGATGCGACCGGAATAGACCTTCCTGCTGAAGGTAAGGGTATCTTCCATAAGAGTCCGTCCAAGGTCGATATGTCGGTTTTGTCTTACGGCGAGTCTTCGACGGTTACGCCTATCCAGCTGATCACATCCTACTGTGCTATCGTTAACGGCGGCGACCTTCTCGTTCCGCACATCGTTAAATACATTACGGATCCTGAAGGAAATATCGTGGACGAGATCGAACCTGAAGTAGTTAGAACGGTGTTCTCTGAAGATACATGTAAGAGAGTAAGAAAACTGATGGAAGGCGTTGTATCCGACGGTACCGGTTCAGCAGGTAAAGTTGCAGGTTACGCAGTTGCAGGTAAGACCTCAACATCAACGATCGACGTAGGTGAACTTAAAGGTCTCCACGTTCTCTCGTTCTCATGCTATGCACCTTCTTACGATCCGAAGATCGCAGTTCTCGTAGTTATCAATAAGCCGAGAGATAAGTCGGTAGGCTCATCTTCTGCAGCTTCCACGGCGGCAAAGATCGTTGAAGGCACATTGTCTTACATGGGTGTCGAGAGAAAATTCACAGAAGAAGAATACAGTGAGATGCTCAAGGAATGGTACGTCCAAAAGGTCGACGGACTCCCTGCATCACAGGCTGCATCAAAGATCTCCGTAAACGGTCTTTCAACTCTCTACGGAACACTCGACATGAACTCTGAGACAATAGTTGCTAGAACATATCCTGACTATTACCACACGCTTTATAAGACAGGTGTCGTCGTACTCTATCCTGAGAATGTTTCTGAAGAAGAAATGCTCACAACAAGAGTTCCCAATATGGCCGGAATGTCTGCGATCGAGTGTATTGAGGCATGCCTTAAGATGAACCTCAACTGCAAGATCGACAAGAACAGCGACATCAAGGGCGTATGCGTGAGCCAGAGCGTTGCTTCCGGCATGACCGTTAAAGCCGGCGACATAATTTATGTCAAATTGTCGAGCAGCAGCACGGCAACATATAACCAGCAAAACGATGCTACAAAGTCTTCTACAGTCGTTGATACTTCAGGTGAAGACGGAACAACAGCGGGAAACACGAATAAACGCAGAGAGGAATAGTGCTCTCACGCACAAACATGGGAGGCGCCATTACATTAATTTCATTCTTTTTGCCACATAAGAGTTTGAACTTTTTGTTTTAATATATTTGTCGGTTTAAAAGCGTAATTGACAGATAGCGACAGAGGAAGAAATATGAAACTTCAGGAAGTTCTTAACAATATAGATTTTGAGGTAATTTCAGGTGATCTTAACAAGGAGATCACATCTGTCGAGTATGACTCCAGAAAAGTGGCAATAGGATCGCTCTTCGTATGCGTTCAGGGATTTACCGTTGACGGCCATTCATTTGCTTCAATGGCTGCAGAAAAGGGCGCTTCCGCGATAGTTGTTGATAAGAACAGAACATGCCTTTCAGCTGATGAACTTGATGTCCTCGCGAAAGAGAATTTCTTAAGCGTCATTGAGATCGATGACACACATAAGCATCTGGCTGATCTGTGCGCAAATTTTTACGAGCATCCCGAAAAGAGACTCTCCATATACGGCATTACAGGAACCAAGGGTAAGACTACTACGGCTTTCATGCTGAGAGCTATCCTTGAGCAAAGCGGCAGGGACACAGGCCTCATTGGAACTGTCTGCAATATCATTGCAGGAAAAAAGACACATGCTGCCCATACGACACCTGAATCAAGAGAACTCTATGACATGATGGATGTCTTAACGAGAAACAATTCGGAAAGCCTTGTAATGGAGGTATCTTCCCAGGCATTAAAGCTCGACAGGGTAAGGGGCCTTACATACCGTACGGCTGCTTTTACAAATCTTTACGAAGACCATATTGCGCCTAATGAGCATCCTGATATGGAAGACTACATTACCTGCAAACTTAAGATCTTCGATAGTTGCGAAAAGGGTATCGTCAATCTCGACTGCGATGCTGCAGAAAGAGTTATCGAATACTGCAAAGGCAAAACTGACCTTATCACATATTCGATAAACGGCGAAGCTGACTTTGTCGCAAGAAACTTAAGACCTGAGAGAAGAGGTCACGTAACAGGTACTGTTTTCGAGCTCGACTGCGAATACTATAAGTGCGACATCTTTGTTGCGCTTCCCGGAAAATTCAATGTTTATAATGCTCTTTGTGCTATTTGCTCTGCAGTAACTGAAGGCATAAATATTGAAGATATCAAGACTGCTCTGGCAAATATCAGCGTTCCCGGAAGAATGCAGCCCATTGAGAATAATTTCGGAGTTAATATCCTCGTTGATTATGCACACAATGCTGCAGCTTTAGAGAGCGTTCTGACCACTCTTAAGGAATACACTACAGGAAGGATAATAACTGTTTTCGGATGCGGCGGAAACCGTTCTGTTACAAGACGTTTCGAGATGGGCGAAGTATCAGGAAACCTCTCGGATTATACGGTAATAACATCAGATAATCCCAGAAAGGAAGAACCTGATGCGATAATTGCCGACATCGTTACGGGTATATCCAAAACTGACGGAAAGTATGAGGTCGAACCTGACAGGAGCAAAGCAATTAAGCTCTCCATCAATATGGCTCAGGAAGGTGACACTGTTCTTATCGCCGGCAAGGGCCACGAAGACTATCAGATCTTTGCAGACAAAACGATACATTTCGATGATTGCGAGCATGCCAGAAATGCTGTGATCGAGCGGGAAGGAAAATAATATGTTTACGCTTGAAGAAGTAAAGAAAGCAATAGGCGGCAGGCTGATCTCCAAAACTGATGAGATCGTTTTCGCATCATTGATCGAAGTAAAAGGTGTATCTACCGATACGAGGACCATCAAAGAAGGTGAGCTTTTCATCGCTTTGAAGGGTGAGAATTTTGACGGCAACGATTATCTCGCAAAAGCATTTGAACTTGGCGCATGCGCGCTTGTTACCAATGATGAAAAGATGGTGCCCGACGGTGCAAATGCGATAATCGTGGAAGATACCGTAAAGGCATTGGGACTTCTTGCAAACCACTACAGATTTAAGCTCGGCTGCAAGGTTATCGCAGTAACAGGTTCTGTCGGAAAGACTTCAACAAGGACCATGATCGCTGAGGTGCTGAAGACCGGCCTTAAGGTCCATTCGACGGTAAGAAATCTCAATAACGAGATCGGTTTGGCACAGTCGATCCTCTCTGCTCCCGAAGACTCTGATGTCATCGTAGTCGAGATGGGTATGAGAGGCCCCGGCCAGATTTCTTATCTTACAAAGATTGCGAGACCTGACATTGCGATAATCACGAATATCGGTTATTCGCATATCGGAATATTAGAGAGCAAAGACGCGATACTGAATGCCAAGATGGAGATCACGGAAGGTCTTACGGACGGCGGAATTATCGCTATCAACAGTGATGACAGAAAGCTCTTTGACCACTGCGTTAAGGTGCTCACAATAAATAATTTCATTGCAGGCATTCAGGTAAGTTCAGATGACGATCTTCCTTGCCCGATCATCATTTCCGCAACAGATGTTAAGGAGACTGAGACGGGAATGTCATTTGGTGCGAAGCTTAAGAGAATGGGTGAGGATTCTGAATTCTCGGTTCCTCTCAGTGTCGGAATGTATGGTGAGCCTGCAATCAGAAATGCTCTTTTTGCAATCTTCTGTGCCTATATGATGGGCATTACAAAGACACCTGAAAACCAGAAAAAGATTGCTGAAGTGATCAGCACAAAGAGCGCTGTTGACGGCAGAGGCGCTATCACGGAAACAGCCAGGTATTTCATAATGAACGATGCTTATAATGCATCTCCCGAGTCCATGGAAAATGCTTTCCTGAACTTCTATAAGAAAGCAAAAGGACACCGCAAGGTCCTTGCATTGGGAGGCATGCTGGAACTCGGAAAATTTGCGCCCGGCCTTCATGAGCTGACAGGCAAGGCGTGTGCTTCTTATGACTTTGACAGAGTATTTGTCACAGGCGAAAACGCCGATGAATTCATAAAGGGCGCTCATATGGTAAATATGAAGCTCGAAATAGTAAAATGCAAAGACACTGAAGACGTTCAAAGACGTCTTGAAGATTATGTAAGAGACGGAGACGCGATCCTTTTCAAGGCATCGCACAGCTTCGGCTTCGAGAAAGTGGCAAAGAGTTTTATCGAGAAGGGGAATGCCTGATAAATGGCTGAAAAGAAGGTAAAGTCGATAATACCTGATGTACCGTTGTATGGTAATCCCAATACAGCGGCTAAGACCGGTGCCCCAAGTAATAAGGCACCTGTTAAAAAGGCGCCTTCGAAGAACCATGCTCCTGCAAAAAAGTCTTTTATAAAGAAGCCTTTTGCAGATCCCAAGACCGGTAAGATCACCGACATCGACAGCCTTATCGAACCTCCGCCGAAGGCAGAGCGCGAAGGCCTTAATGCGGCTAAGATCGAGCAGGCGGTAAGAACTTCAAATATCCCTATGATCCTGATGATATTCGTCATGATCGTTTTCGGTCTTGTTGTACTCTATTCGGTATCAGGACCTGATGCTTACGGTCAGTTCCAGAATTCATCCTGGTTTCTTGCAAGACAGATAAGATTCACGGTTGTCGGAATCGTGGTGATGTTTGTTATCTCTTTTATTCCGATCGATTTCTTTAACCAGAAATGGGTTGCGCTCATTGCTTATTTTGTGAGCCTCGGCCTCGCGTTTGCGACGATCGCCTTAGGCGTAGGACGTGAGCACGGTGCCGCCAGATGGATCAACATCGGTCCTATCCAGCTCCAGAGTTCGGAGATCATCAAAGTTGCCCTGATCGTTGCTTTTGCAGGCTACCGTTCGGTAATCGCAAACCTTCGTAATGAGGGCAGGTTCAAAACGCCGAAGACAAAGCTCGGCAAGAATCTTTTCACTGCGATGTTCGACTTTATCCTTCCTATCGGAATGTGCGTTCTGGTCGACATAGTAATCGTTATCCAGCCTCACGTTTCGTGCTTCATCATTGTTGGTCTTGTAATCTTCATGTGCGCTCTCGTATCTGAGATCCCGGGCAAATCGTGGCTTTACGGCATGGCGGTCTTGCTCGCATTCGGAATTGTGGGCGGTGCGGTCGCATTTATCATAATGCCTGCTGAGAAGAAGAAAAGCATTGAGAGAAACTACGCACACGTTTTCAAGCGAATCCAGATCTTCAATGCTGATGAAGAAAGGGATGAGGAAGAGGAAGGCGGACTTACAAAGGACGATACCCGTCAGGTTGATAATGCCCATAACGCTCTGGGTTCAGGCGGAATGTGGGGTGTCGGCCTCGGAAATTCCAGATCCAAATATAATTATGTATCAGAGGCGCAGAACGACTATATCTTCTCAATCTACATAGAGGAGACGGGCTTTGTCGGCGGCGTTCTGCTGATGCTTCTGTATCTGATAATGTTCTTTATGTGCGTGGGCGTGTGCTGGCGAGCGAAGGACGTGTTCTCCAGGGTAATAGCGACCGGGTGTACGGCCCTGATATTTGTCGAAGTTCTGATGAACTTCTCGGTTGAGCTGCAGGTCATCCCTGCTACAGGCGTTACGCTGCCGTTTATCAGTTACGGCGGAACGGCGCAGATCTGTCTTCTTATTGCATACGGACTTATCTTATCGGTTTCAAGGAGCGGAACTCTGGTCCTCGAAAAGAAGAAACGCCTCCAGGCTAAGAGATCTATGGACATGGGAGCGTGATCCGGATGGAAAGACGCTATATAATCACCGGTGGCGGAACGTCGGGCCACATAAATCCGGCGCTCGCGATAGCAGAACTTCTTACAGAAGATGCTGCCTTAAACGGTGATACCTGCAAGATCCTTTTTACAGGAAGAAAAGAGGGTCTTGAGGGTGAACTTGTTCCCAAAGCAGGTTATGATTTCAAAGATGTCGAAGCACAGCCGCTGCCTTATAAGCCTTCTTTTAAGATCTTTAAGGTCATGAGTGCCAATAACAGGGGTAAGAAACAGTGTCTGTCCCTGATAGATGAATTTAAGCCTGACTGTGTTATCACAACAGGCGGCTATGTAAGCGCTCCCTTGATCTTCGCTGCGAAAAAGAAAAACATCCCCGTAATGATCCATGAGGCAAACGCTTTCCCCGGCAGAGCCAATAAGTTATTTGCAAAAGATGCTTTGGTAATGACAGGTTTTCCCAACCAGGAATCCATCTTTTCGAAAGCTTCCAAAGTCGTTTATACAGGCAATCCCGTAAGAAACAACATGTTCGGCAGGACCAAGGAAGGTTCTAGAAAAGAACTTGGCATAGCATCTGACCGGAAACTCGTCTTTACCATGGGCGGTTCTTTAGGTTCTGCGACACTTACTAATTTCATTTTCGGTGCTGCAAAAAAGCCTGAGTTTAAGGATGTACACTTCGTGATCTCTGTAGGCAAGCACAATTCCGTTGAGATCACTCCTGAAGTAAAGGCGCTTCCCAATCTTGAGATAAGGGAATATATCGACAGGCCTGACCTCTATATGTCTGCGGCTGACTGTTCGATCCTCCGCGCCGGTGCCGTTACCTGTGCCGAGATCACAGCCACTGGAGCATGCGCGATAATGGTACCTTATCCTTATGCTGCCCACGATCACCAGACATATAATGCGCATTCACTCGCTGACAAAGGAGCAGGTCTGGTCGTAAGTGACAATGACGTAAAGGCAGGAAAACTCGAAAAAGTCCTGCTCGATCTTTTAAACGATCCTGCAAGGCAGGAAGAGATCAGGAAAGCAAGTTTAAGCCTCGCTATCAAAGACACCGGCAAGAGAATAACTGAAGCTATCAAGACAGCACTTGGGAATAATCCGTAAACTGATAGAATAGCAATATGGATGATAACGAGTTAGACAAATTATTCGGAGAGGTATCTGAGGCTGCTTCAAAGCCAGCGAAAGAGACTTCCGGTGATTCGGAAAAAGAGTCTTCTAAAAAAGAAGATCCTGATTCCGCGTCTTCTGCTGAGGAGTTAAGGGAAAACGGTTTCATCGTAAAAAATTACGAAGATGATGCCGGATCAGATGAAGATGAAGTTGAGAATGACGATTCAGAAGACGACAAGACCTCTGATGATGAAGAAACGGAAGATGAGTCTGACTTAGAATCTGAAGACATCGAAGAATCCGAAGAAGAATCAGAAGAATCCGAAGAAGCAGAGGACGGAGAAGAGTCAGAAGACGAAGAAGAGGAATCTGAAGCTTCTGAAAAACCTGCTCCTAAGAAACCTGCAAAAAAGAAGGCTGAAAAGCGGCTGCTCCTTGAGTCTTTCACGTTAAGTAAGAGAAGCATAACCATAATTGCCCTGCTGCTCGTGATCATCGGTTTTGCAGCGCTTATATATTTCCTCCCGGCGTTCCGTGTCAGGAATGTTCATGTTGAAGGCAATATATCCCTTACAGACCAGCAGATACTGAGAGAATTAAAGCTCGAATATAATGACCATCTCATGGGTGGTGTAAGCGGCAACATACTTGATGTCATAAGGCTCGATTACGGTAAGACCGAAGAGCGTATCAAGAGAGAGAATCCTTATATCGAAGACATAAGGGTATCCGTAAAACTGCCGTCAACAGTTGACGTTACGGTAAGGGAGAGAAGAAAGGTGTGTTACATCAGGACACCTGACGGTTATGCGGCGCTCGATAAGGACGGTATTGTCTTAGAGCTCTCTTCCTTTGATGCAAACAAGAGGGTAAGACCCGTAATAAGCGGCCTTACGGTAAAGGGTGCTGAACTTGGAAAACCCGTAAAACTCGGCAACACGAATGACTATAAGAAGGCGATAATCGTATTGGGAGCAATACTTGCTGCCGATAATGCCAGCGTCGGCGATACCTATTCAATGTTCGAAAATACCTCGGAATTAAGGATCCTGCCGAGCGGCTACATGTTCCTTACTGTCTATTCTCCTGCAGGAAAACTCGTTCAGGTCAAACTCAACAGCTTAGAAAAGATAAGCGACAACATGGCCTGGCTTTTGTATGCTTTTAATTCAGAGGCTTTGGACAAGACCAAGACAAAAGGCTTCCTTGATATGACCGGCGACGACCCGACTTTGAGAGAATACTAAAAAGGTGCTTGTTTTTCGCTTTTTAATGTTAATATAAATATGAAGTTTTCTTTACATTCACGCAGTTATCCCTACTGTTTGTATTGATTGAAACTTGTGTTTGGGTTAAAATTCTGAATGGTTAATAATATTTATTTAATCAAGAAATATTAAATTCAGTTGCAACTATAAAGAGTACGGAGGAACAATATGATGTCTGAGAGCAAGCACAGCTATTCAATGGACGAATCTAATGTCGCGAGCATTAAGGTAATCGGCGTAGGTGGCGGCGGAAGCAATGCCGTAAACCGCATGGTCGAGAGTGGTGTCCAGGGCGTCACGTTCATCGCTATCAATACAGATAATCAGGCTCTTGCCCGCAATAAGGCAGAGATCAAGATACAGATTGGTGAGAAGGTCACCAGAGGTTTGGGCTGCGGCGCTGATCCCAGCGTTGGTGAGAAGGCAGCAGAAGAGTCCAGAGACGAGATCGCTGAAGCTATCTCCAATACAGACATGCTCTTCATCACAGCAGGTATGGGCGGCGGAACTGGAACAGGTGCTGCTCCCGTTGTTGCTCAGATCGCAAGAGACCTCGGAATCCTCACAGTTGCAGTAGTTACAAGCCCTTTCACATTTGAAGGTGCAAAGAGAGCAGCTAACGCAGAACGCGGTATCCGTGAGCTCCAGAAGTCAGTTGACTCCCTCATCATCGTTTCCAACGACAAGCTCCTCGATGTAGTCGATGACAATACAAGCTTCGAAGAAGCATTCAACATGGCTGACCAGGTATTGAAGTTCGGTGTTGCCGGCATTTCAGACCTCGTTGCTATCCCCGGACTCATCAACCTCGACTTGGCAGACGTTACACGTGTCATGAAGGATGCAGGCGTATGCCACATGGGTATCGGCCGTGCTTCCGGTGAGGACAGAGCTACCGTTGCTATCAAGCAGGCTATCAATTCACCTCTCCTCGACACAACGATCGACGGAGCTACAGGTGTTATCCTTAACTTCACAGGCGGAAGAGGAATGCGTCTTTCCGAGATCGATGCAGCTTCATCCATCGTCCGTCAGGCAGCTGCTCCTGAAGCAGAGATCATCGTTGGTGCAGTCGTTGACGATTCGCTCGAGGATGAGCTCATGATCACAGTTATCGCTTCCGGTTTCGACGGAACAGTTAATGCTTCCGCAGGCCACAGAGCAAGCACTTCAGTTCTTTCCAGAGAGAATCCTACATTGATCTCAGCTAGACAGCCCGTTGCTCCTCAGCCGAGAACAGACTATACACCCAGACAGCCCGAGCCCGCTCCGGCACCCGTTCCGGTTCAGAGAGCTCAGCCCGGCTTCAGATTCGGTGATGAGTCAGTTGCACCTGTACCGGCACCCGCTCCTCAGGTAGTTCAGCAGGTTCCCGTTCAGGCACCCGTACAGCAGGTTCCTGTTCAGCCTATGCCTCAGCAGGCAGCTCCCGCACCTTCTCCTATCCAGCAGCCTCAGATGGGCGGCAGACCGCAGGCTAACGTAGCTCCTGCAGTTGACGAGAAGGCTCAGAAGTCAGCAAAGCCCTGGTTCATGTTCGGTAAGGACGGACAGTAATATAGGGAGCTGATCCGTGATCTGTCCCAAGTGCGGCGCAAACGACGATAAGGTCCTTGATTCAAGACCTACCGATGATGGTTTTGCCGTCAGAAGAAGACGTGTATGCCTTGTCTGCGGCGCCAGGTTTTCGACTATCGAAAAGATCGAAGGCTTAAAGCCGATGGTCGTCAAGAAGGACGGAACCAAGCAGCTTTACGATCCGGACAAGATCTTAAGAAGTTTGGATGTTGCTTGCCAGAAGCGCGGAGTATCTCAACAGGTAAAAGAAAATATCTGCTCCGATATTACGCATCTTGTGGAAGAGCGATTCAATAAAGAGATAACCTCATCCGAAATCGGAGAGTTTATTATGTCGAGGCTTATGGATATAGACCGTGTGTCTTATGTCCGCTTCGCATCGGTTTATAAGAACTTCACTGATCTGGATTCTTATACAGCCGAGATTAACAATTTTGACGTGGGAAGCACTGCTTCTGACGCAGAGTAAAGGTTTGTAACATTGTTACAAACAGAGGAAACCTAAGAAGTTGTAGAGCAGGGGTGATCTTATGGCAGCTAACAAGGTTTTGCTCGTTGACGACGATCCGGGCATCATTGAAGTACTTAAGCTTTACTTTGAGAAAGAGGGATACCAGGTATCCACATGTATGCAGGGTGACAAAGCGATTGCTGCTTTTAACGCCTTCGGTCCTGATATCGTGATCTTGGATCTTATGCTTCCCGGTATGGACGGCAATGATATCTGCCGCGAAATTCGCAAGACATCCGAATGTCCTATCATCATGCTGACAGCAAGAACCGATACTCTCGATAAGATCGTCGGTCTTGAGCTTGGAGCTGATGACTATATCCCGAAGCCGTTCGAACCTAAAGAAGTACTTGCCAGAGTAAAGGCAGTATTGAGAAGAACAGATAAGCGCGATGCCGCTCCGGCAGCCGCTGAAAAGAGTGAAGGATCTCCTGACATCATTACCTATCCCGGTTTTTCTGTTGATAAGATCCGTTATGTAGTAAGTGTTGACGGCAATGAGATCTACATGCCGCCCAAGGAGCTTGAGCTCTTATTCTTCCTTGCATCCAATCCCAACAGGGTTTTCACAAGAGAACAGCTCTTAGAGAACGTTTGGGGATATGACTTCTACGGAGAATCCCGTACAGTCGATGTTCACATCAAGCGTATCAGAGAGAAGATCGAGAATCCCGACAGAGAGCAAAACTGGAGTATTAAGACCGTTTGGAGCAAGGGTTATAAATTCGAGACGAGGTAATTAATCGATGACGCCGAGAGCTGACGGTAAGCGGGTATCGGCGGGATTTGCCGTTTTTCTCATATCCTTCCTTGTATTGACGACTTTGATTGTATTTGCAGTCTTGTTGTTCCTTTCGTATGAGAATATGTATAACAACCTTATTATCGAGGTATCCGCAGGCACTGATAATGCCTGTAAAGACTTGGCGTCCGATATTACATCACTCACATCGCTCCAGTCCGAAGAATTCATATATACACTCAATGATGACGGTTCGGATAATTTCAAGAATTCCAGGATCATCGATAAGTTCGTAAACTCCCAAACATACCGTTCCAGCGGATCGGTCTATGTTACTGACAAAGACGGAAAGATCTGCTGCCGCAACAACTTTGTTTTCGATGTGCAGGATAATCTTGCCACATCAGATGAGGGACCTTTAAGGATTACCCAGACTGACGTTCTGGATATGCTTAAGAATGCTGATTCTGCAGGAAATGACAGGAACACTTCAAGTGATACAGGAAGGATAGTTTCAATAAGCTGCGTTAAGGTCTCGGGCACATCCTATTTTGTTATCGTCTGCAACAGTGAAGGTACAGAGCAGACCAGAGCTGAATATATTAAGATCATTCTCATTCCTGCGGTCGTCGCGATGGTTATCGCCATTGTTCTTTATGCCGTTTTCGTATACTTGAGCCTTATGCCTATCAAGGATATCTCTGCTGTAATCTCAAGGGTTGCAGAAGGTGATTATTCCGTAAGAGTAAACCCGAAATATTCAGATCCCAATGACTATACTACGCTTTCCGTATCTTCTGAGTTCACCGAGATGGGAAGCACGGTCAATAAAATGATCGAATCACTCGAAAACCAGGAGCACGACAGAGAGATGTTTATCTCGTCTATCGCTCATGATATAAGAACACCTCTTACTTCGATAAACGGATTTGTAACTGCCATTCTCGATGGCACGATCCCGGAAGACAAACAGGATCACTATTTAGATCTCATCAAGCAGCAGACGGACAGGATCAGGATACTCGTAACGCAGATGACAGAAGCATCTTCGCTTTCTCACCCTGACCCTGACATGATGGAAGAATTCAATATCAATGACATGATAAATGACATCGTCGATAACCTCGAAGCACAGCTTACAGATAAGCAGATAAGGGTTATCAAGTCTTTAGATCCCGGTCCCGGGATCATGGCATATGGTGAAGCTCAGCAGCTTTGCAGAGTAATAATCAACATCATTACCAATGCGATTAAGTTCACTCCTCAGAACGGCGATATCAAGATCTCGACCGAGACTAATCCCAAGGCAAGAAAGATAATCATCTCCGTTGAAGACTCCGGTGCCGGCGTTGAAGAATCAAAGAGACAGAGGATCTTTGAGAGCTTTTATCAGGCAGATGCATCCAGAAAATCCGAAGGCTTCGGTCTTGGTCTTTATATCTGCAAGCAGATCCTTGCAGGTCACGGCCAGACGATAGTTTGTGAAGAAGGAAGAGAATTAGGCGGCGCAAGATTTGTTTTCTCTTTCCCTTATCCGCCTGAAGAGCAGGAGCAATAATCTTGGCCGGTAACAATTCAAAGAACAAAGCTCTTGCTAAACAGACTTATGAAGCGCTGTCAACAGAATTTCCTGACAGTACATGCTCTTTGGACTACGATTGTCCGCAAAACTTAGCCATCAGAGGCATATTGTCCGCCCAATGCACCGACAAAAGGGTTAATATAACTGCAAAAGATCTTTTCGAAAAATATCCGGACATGGAATCTGTCGCAAATGAAGATCCGGAAGTGATAGCAGCAATTATCAAACCTTGTGGCCTTACGGCTTCCAAGACAAAATCCGTTATGGCTTTTGCGAAAAAGATGACCGGTGAATGGGACGGCAAAGTTCCTAATGATGTTGACCTTTTAATGGAGGTTCCCGGCATCGGCAGGAAGATCGCAAACCTCATTGTAGGAGAGATCTACGGTACGCCCGCAGTAGTCGTTGATACGCACTGCAAGCGCGTAATGAAGAGAATAGGAATAACTGAGAGCACAGACCCTGCAAAGGTTGAAAAGGACATAATGAAGGTATTCCCGAAGGAACAGTGGATCAGCATAGGACATTTGTCAGTAGATCTCGGCAGAAAATACTGCACGGCCCAGTCTCCCAAGTGTGACGTGTGCCCTTGTGCTTCTTTCTGCAAGAGGAGGATATAAGTTATGACTGCCGTCCACTTGTCCAATCCAGTAACTGATCTTTACGGTGTCGGTCCTTCTGCTGAAGAAAAGCTCGCTAAATTAGATATCTACACGATCTACGATCTTATAGCTTTTATCCCATGGCGTTATGACGACTGGTCCAAGGTTGGCACTATAGGTTCCTTCGATATGACAGACCGTATAGATGATAATACCGGTTATGACTTATCCTTCAGAGGAACTATTATGACCAATCCTTCCGTAAACATCACGAGCAGGAAGAAGCCATTGACTTTCTTCGTAAGTGACGGCACGGGAAGGATCAAGCTCACATTCTTTAACTCACCATATCTGTCAGGTAAATTCTCAGCAGGCGATGAGTGTTTTATCCATGGCCAGGTCACTATATTTAAAGGCCAAATGCAGATGGTAAATCCTTATATTGAAAAAGCTGAAAAGATAACTGATGATGCGCTCGTAAGGCCTGTATATCACCTGACTGCAGGACTTACTTCCAACAATATTTCCAAGTGGGTCGCTACCGCGATCAAGCTCTGCGGTGATGAACTGTTATCCTGCATTCCTAAAAGCATTGCTGAACAAAAAGGGTTCGTATCACCCAAAGAAGCTTACATGATGGCGCACTTCCCGGCATCGTTAGAGGATGCGAGAAGAGCCAGAGAACAGTTGGCATACGAAGAATTGATCCTCCTTGGAATCGGCATGAAGCTATACAGTTCAGGCCATGGTATAAAGGAAGTCGCAGAGCAGGTAATACCGTCAGGGCCTAACGCTATCAGCCGTGATCTTGCAGCTAAGTGGAATCAGATAAAGAGCAACCTTGGTTTTGCATTAACAGCAGACCAGACAGCTGCTTTTAGAGACGTACAAACAGACCTTATGTCCACGACTCCCATGAACAGGCTTATCCAGGGAGACGTAGGTTCAGGAAAGACAATGGTAGCAGCTTTGTCGATGATGATAACGGCTCTTATGGGCAAGCAGGCAGTGCTTTTGGCACCTACATCAGTTCTTGCGACACAGCACTATAAAACCATATCCAAACTCATGCAGGGAAGCGGAATGGAACCCGTCCTTTTACTCGGTAAGACCAAGGCTTCGGAGAAGACTGAGATAAAGGATAAGATCAGAAGCGGCGAAGCTAGGGTAATTATCGGAACGCACGCTCTTTTGACAGATGACATAAGCTTTAATGATCTCGCGCTCGTAATAGCAGACGAACAGCACCGTTTTGGCGTTAAACAGAGAGAAAAACTTCTTTTCAAAGATGAAGGACCTGACGGCACAATAAAGAGCGTCCATAACCTCGTAATGACTGCAACGCCTATTCCGAGAACCCTTGCCATGGTTATCTACGGCGATATGGCAACATCCGTTATCAGGGAAAAACCGAAGGGACGCCAGGAGATCACAACGTGGTTCGTTAACTCCAAAAAGAGTAAGGCGATCGAGGAAATGATGAGCGTAAAACTCGCTGCAGGCGAGCAGGTATATATCGTCTGTGCAAAGATCGATAAGGATGAGACCGAAGCAGGTTCTGATTATCTCGTTGGAGAACCGGTAGGAGGAGATGACAGCGTAACCAGCGTTTTCGACATGAAGAAACAGATAAATTCGATGAGCAATCTTTCGCAGTATAAGAGCGCTGTCCTTTACGGTTCCATGAAGGAAAAGGATAAGCTCGAGACGATGGAAAGATTCATCGCAGGAGATATTAAGATACTTATATCTACTACTGTTATCGAGGTTGGCGTAGATAACCCGAATGCAAATGTCATGATAATAATGGATGCTGACAGGTTCGGACTTTCAACCCTGCACCAGTTAAGAGGACGCATCGGCAGAGGCGACAAGAAGTCTTATTGTCTTTTGGTTTCCGAATCAAGATCTGAACTTGCTCTTTCGAGAATGAAGATGATGTGCGAATCGTCAGACGGTTTCGAGCTTGCCGAAAAAGATTTAGATCTCAGAGGTCCCGGCGATTTCTACGGAACAAGACAGCACGGTATCCCTACACTTCGCGCCGCAAACCTTTATACTGATATGAAGATAGCGACAGAAGCCACTGAAGCGGTAAACAGGATAATCGAAGCCGGCGGCGAAGAAGCAGAACGCCTGAACGAATCGATAAAGAAGATGTTCGAATTAAGATTTGCAAGGAAGATGGAGCAGTTATAATGCCTAGAGTAGTTACGGGAAGATTCAGGGGCGCTATTTTGCAGGCGCCTGAAGGAAATAAGACAAGGCCTACGACCGATAAGGTAAAGGAGGCCCTGTTCTCGATCATACAGTCTTATGTTCCTGATTCGGAATTCTTAGATCTTTTCGCAGGTTCCGGACAGATAGGTATTGAGGCACTAAGCCGCGGCGCAAAGCGCGTTACGCTCGTTGAACGGAGCGGCCAGGCTGCATCCATTATCTCCAAGAATATAAGCAAGATAAGGATGGAAGATTCTGACGAGATCAGGTTCCATAAAAAGAGTGTAGCCCAGGCATTAGAGCTCTTAGGGCAGGAGGGCGAGAAATTTGATATCATATTCATGGACCCTCCCTATAAGGACGTGCCTTTAAGGCTTGACGAGGCTACAAAGCTCATAAGCACCTTCGGCATGCTCAAAGAAGACGGTATGCTGATAGTAGAGCATGACAAAGATTGTGAGATTCCTGAGGAACTTAATGGTTTAAAGCATGTTCGTTCTTGTAGTTATGGGCTTACAGTGTTAACATTTTTTAAGGATATTAATATCGGAGGATAATGGTTTTGAAGGTAATGCTCTTCCCGGGAACATTCGATCCCTTTACAAGAGGACATAGAGACATTGCTAGAAGAGCTTCAAGGCTCTGTGATAAACTTGTAATTGCAGTCATGGAGAATGCTGCGAAAACTCCGATGTTTACTCCTGAAGAACGGGTTGAACTCATCAAGCTGTCGCTCAAGAATGATAACCTGGAAAATGTTGAAGTTATGGCGTGGGGCGGTCTTTTGGTCGATCTTTACCAGCAGCTCGGATGCTGTGCTTCAGTAAGAGGAATCAGGTCTGAGTCTGACTTCAGATATGAGTCAGAGCACGCACTTGCAAACCGCCTGCTTTATTCAGGCTACGACGCAGTGCTCCTGCCATGCAGGGACGACTTGTCTCTTATCAGTTCTTCGATGGTTAAGGAAGTCGGTTCATATGGCGGCGACATCTCGAAAATGGTGCCTGCCGAGATTTTAGATCAAGTTAAGGAAAAACTTTTGAAAGGAAGGAATTAATAATGGAGAACAGCAATTTCAATCAGGGCGGACAGCGCTATGACGCTATCAAGCACATCGACTATCTTATCGATATGGTCAAGGATGCTTCGAGCGTTCCTTTCTCCGATAAGTGCTCTATCGAGAGAACAGAGACGATCAATTCACTTCAGATCCTTAAGAATAATCTTCCTGCTTCAGTTGCACAGTCCAACGATATCGTAGCAAGAGCTCAGGATATTATCAGCACAGCAAGAGAGAAGAATAAGAAGATCATCGACGACGCCAACCGTATGTATGCCATGAAGGTCAACGATCACGAGATCACAAGAGGCGCACGTGAAGAAGCTGCCCAGATCATCGCTAATGCTGAAGCTCAGGCTGAAGAATTAAGAAGAAATGCTCACATCTACGTTAAGTCCTTGCTCGAGAACGTTAACGAGACACTCTCAGAAAACATCGCCAAGATCCAGACAAATCTTACTGAGATCAACTCCACTCTTGACGAGACCGAGTGATTGCTTTTCAGGTAACGTTTGAGATTTTAAGTTAAGAAAGCACCGACGGCCGCGTTAGATTTTCGCGGCCGCTTTTTTATAGGAGGTAACAGCCAATGATCCTTGGAATCGAGATAGAAAACTTCGATGTTTTCGATAAGGATAAAGCCGGAATACTGATAGATGATTATGTTTCCGGAAAAGAGAGCGGGAATGCTCTCCGCGGCCTTAATGCGCTTATCGGCAGAAACAGCACCGGTAAGACTTCTTTCATGGGATGCATGGCTTTCCTGAAAGATACGGTAACCCAGGGCTGCGCTGTAGCTTCCATTATCTACGGAAGACCGGGCTTTGCGAACATGACTCCTGATATAACTTCTCCTTCCGTATTCAGGGTTTTCTTTAAGCTCGAAGACATAAAGACCGGCAAACCGAAGTTTCTCCAGTATGAACTTGCCATTTCCACATCAAGGTTTAAGAGCCCTGTTATAGACAGCGAAAAGGTAATCGCAGTAGCCGAGATCGAAGGCGAAAAGAAACCTCTTACAATATTGGATGTTAAGCAGGGAAAAGGCACTATCGTAAATCTCGAAGACGGTTCTTCCGGAAGCACAATAGGTGTTGAAGATGAACACTTAACGGCACTCAGTCTTTATGGCAAGATCACAGGATACAGAGATTACGTGCTGCTTTATAGAGAGATCTATCAGTGGTTCTTCTGCAGTTTCTCTTCTGAAGAACAGAGCACTTACTACTACGAAGGTGGCGCGCCGGGCGGACATAAGCATCTTAACAGCACCGGTTCCAACGTCGGCAACGTTCTTGAATATATAAAGATGGAGAACGAAGAAGAATACGAGCGCATCACTACTGAGATCAAGGAAAAGATCCCTAACATGAAGCGCAGCAAGAATCTTCCGCAGGCTTTGAAAGAGAGCCCTGATAAGCTCTTTTTGTACCTGCTCCTTCTGCGCGACAACCATCCCAGATCGACTATCTTTATCGAGACTCCGGATAAGGATCTCTATCACGACATGGTAGATGTCTTAAGCGATGAGATGCGCGAGTACACTATGAAAAACCGCTACTGCCAGATCATGTTTTCGACGCATAATCCGTACATAATTGAGACTCTGTCACCTAAGGAAATATGGATCTTCGAGCGTTCCTTTGAAAAAGATTCGGGTGATGTTACGATCCGCTGCGCAGGCGCTGATCCGATCGTTATGGAGATGTTCCGTCAGGGTGTCGGAATGGGCGCTATCTGGTATGGCGGATATCTTGATATAAAACCTGAAGATAATAAGTGATAAGGAAAATATATGCTGATCGAGATACTTTCAGAAGATAAATCCGGTGCGATCGTAGTCGAGCGTCTTTCAGAACGGATTACAGAGAGCGAAGGAATAAAAGCGCAGGTCAACGTTCATCCGCACAGAGGCTGCGGAAGCCTGCCCAAAGACATGACGGCCAAGCCTCCCAAGTTTGCAAATTCACTTTTGGATCTCCTGCCGTCTGAGCTCCGTGCTTATAACAAGATCTATGCCGGCAAGGATATCATCTTGATAATCGCTATGGATTCTGACGATAAGGATCCGCAGGCATTAAGGCAGGAGATATACAGCGTTGCTTCAAAGTTCGCGCCTGACATCAGGAGCGTTGTAGGTATCAGCACAGAAGAGATAGAAGCATGGGTGCTGGGCGATAAGAGTGCGATCATCGAAGCTTATCCTGACACCAACAAGGATGTACTCGATTCTTATGTGCAGGATTCAGTCTGCGGCACATGGGAGATCCTGTGCAGGGCTGTAAGCGAAAACGCGGAAGAACTTATCGATATCGGATATCCGGCTATCGGTCACTATAAGGCTTTGTGGACTGAGAACATCTCGAAATATATGCTGCCTCAAAGAAACGTTTCGCCGAGCTTTAATACATTTAAGATGGCTCTAATTACGGCATTAAAGAATCCTGTTCCGATCTACCGCAGGCGTGAGTTCTGATGGCAAGACACATCTACGTCCACAATCCTTTTTGCGCGAGAAAATGTCCTTACTGTGATTTCTATTCAGTCACCGATATTTCATGCACAGAAGCGTTCTATAAGGCTGCTGTAAAAGAGGTTCAGCTGTTATCTTCTGTCATTGATGAGACCACAGGAACTAATCCTGTTACGGATATCGATAACAGGGATACGGTGTATTTCGGAGGCGGCACTCCGTCCGTTCCTGACAGCAGGTTTATAACAGATCTTTTAAAGGTGATAAAAGAGGCCTTTAATATCGCCTCTGACGCCGAGATAACGATAGAGGTTAATCCGTCTTCAGTAACTTCCGGAAAGCTCACAGAGTACCTTCAGGCGGGTTTTAACCGCATATCGTTAGGCGTGCAGTCTTTAGATGATGAAGTGCTCAAAACATTGGGCAGACTTCACGATTCAAAAGGCGCTGTAGAAGCGATTGAAAAGATAAGAACAGCAGGCTTTACAAACATCTCTGCTGATCTCATTACAGGTGTTCCCGGAGAGACTATGGATGGCATTAAAAAAGACATTAAGACTTTTCGTGAACTTGGCGTAAAACACATCAGCACCTACTCTCTGATGTTAGAAGAAGGAACTGCTTTTTACGACAGATATAACAAAACAATTGAAGAATATATTTCGCCTGATCTCGAGCGCGAAATGTACCATGGTACGCGTGCGTTTTTAAATGAATTGGGCTATGAGACTTACGAGATTTCCAACAGCGCTTTAAAGGGCTTTAAGAGCATCCATAATTCATCTTATTGGAATTCATGTGAATACTTTGCGATAGGCGCGGGTGCACATGGTTTTTTAGGTGATCTCAGATACGGTCACAGAGACGATGTGAGAGCTTACATAGACGAAATAAATACGATTACGTCTGAAGGTTATAAAGCGTTTTTAGAGGGCAATGAGAGCAATCTGAAATCACTCTATGTTGAAGAGAAACTTTCAACGGAAGATAAGATGCGCGAAGTTGCTTTTTTAAGACTCAGAACGACGGAAGGAATCCTTTTGCATGAATTCAAAAAAGTCTTCGGTAAAGAGTTCGAGAATGTTTTCGAGCAGGCCGTAAGGAGCAATATCGAAAAGGGATTATTAGAGCGCAAAGAAAGAACGCTCCGGTTAACACGGAGCGGACTTGATATTGCAAATATAGTTATTGAGGATTTCCTCTGATCAGCCCTGCTGTTGTGCTGCAGCTGCCTGGGCTTCTCTGTACTTGGCCTCATCAGCCTTTCTTATTGCGGTACGCATGATCTTTCCGCTTGTAGTCTTGGGAAGCTCATCAACGAACTCTATTACTCTCGGATACTTGTAAGGAGCTGTAGCGTTCTTTACATGATTCTGGAGTTCTTTTACGAGCTCGGGTGAAGCCTTCTCCTTGTAAGCCTTTGTGAGGACGATAGTTGCCTTAACAACCTGGCCTCTCATAGGATCAGGAACAGCTGTAACTGCGCACTCGAGGACTGCATCGTGTGTCATGAGGGCACTCTCAACTTCGAAAGGTCCGATACGGTAACCGGAGCACTTGATAACGTCATCGTTTCTTCCTACGAACCAGATGTAGCCCTCAGGATCTCTCCATGCTGTATCGCCTGTGCTGTAGTCTGCACCTGGCCACTGTTCAGCCATAGCCTCAGGGTTCTTGTAGTACTCACGGAAGAGTCCGATAGGCTTTGCAGATGCGTTCTTGATAACGATATTGCCTACGATACCGTCTTCTACCGGTACACCGTTGTCGTCAAGAAGCTGGATGTCGTAGATAGGTGTAGGCATACCTGTTGAACCGGGCTTTACATCGATCCAGGGGAAGTTTGCGAAAAGAACGCTTCCTTCTGTCTGGCCGAATCCTTCGCGGATCTCAAGGCCAGTGTATTTCTGCCACTTGTAGAAAACTTCAGGATTCAAAGGCTCGCCTGCCATTGAGCAGTGTTTGATGGAAGAAAAATCATATTTAGTAAGGTCTTCCTGAATGAGATATCTGTAGATAGTGGAAGGTCCGCAGAAAGAGTTGAGCTTGAGCTTTTCCATAATCTCGAGCATTCTTGCAGCCTTGAACTTCTGTGTATCGTAAGTAACGTTAACTGCACCGCAGATCCACTGTCCGTAGATCTTGCCCCAAGCAAACTTTGCCCAGCCGGAGTCAGCCTGTGTTAAGTGTCTGCATCCGTCGTAAACCTGCTGCCAGTACTTGGCTGTTACGATGTGGCCAAGAGGCAGTGTGTAGTCGTGCAGGATCATCTTAGGCTCACCAGTTGTACCGGATGAGAAGTAGATCAGCATCGGATCGTATGCATGTGTTGCTTCATCACCTGTGGGGCGCTCGAAAACAGGAGATGCATTATCGATATCATCTGTCAGAGATCTCCAGCCTTCAGGTGCCTCGCCGATAACGCTGCAGTACTGAACAGTCTTGCAGTCAGGGCGTGCTTTATTAACGTGCTCGATGATCTGCGGGTCGTCAGCGCATACGATCATCTTAACGTCTGCCGCATTGCAGCGGTAAACGATGTCGTGGTAAAGAAGCTGGAATGTTGCAGGGATTACCAGAGCGCCGAGCTTATGAAGACCTACCATTGTGAACCATACTTCAGGACGCTGACGGAGCATCATGAGGACTCTGTCGCCCTTCTTGATGCCTAAGTCCTTGAACATGTTTGCAACACGGTTGCTCTTCTCGCTTATATCCTTGAATGTAAAATGTCTCTCGTTGCCGTCGTCATCACACCAGATGAGTGCTTCCTTCTCAGGGTCCTCTTTGGCATATACATCAACAACGTCAAATCCGAAGTTGAAATCCTCCGGAACATTTATCTTGAAATTCTCTTTAAAGTCCTGATAACTGTCAAAATCAATTCTGTTTACAAATCTGTTTAATAAGTCCATGGGTATACATTCCTTTTCTACTTCAATTTAGTTTGCCTTGGGGTAGTACTGCTAAATCACTCGTTGATAATTGTGAGGAACTTAGCAGTCTCCGTCACGGCTCTCTGTCCGTGAGGCTTTTCAGGATTGAAGTAAATGGAATCTCCTGCCTCTAAAGTAAATTCTCTGTCTCCTACGACTACCTTAATCGCGCCTTCGATCACATAGTTGAACTCCTGGCCACCGTGGCGTACGAGCTCAGCTGTCTCAGACTTGGACAGGGTAACGATCATAGGATCCATCTGTCTGTTCTTGTAGTTAAATGCAAGGGCACTGAAGGAATAGCCGGGATAACGCTCGACCTTGATTCCGTTGCCGCCTCTTACCACTGTATAGTCGTCCATTCTCGGAACGTCGCCTGTCATAAGGACAGTCGGGTCCACCTTGAAAACGCTTGCCACCTTGTATAGAAGGCTGATTGGGATCTCCTTTTCGCCATTTTCATATGCTAAATACTCTTCCGTGCTCACGCCGATGTTTGCTGCAACTTCTTCGGCAGTTAAGTCAAGGATGTCTCTAAGCTCTCTGATTCTGTCAGAAATCTGCTTAATGTATTCGTTCATATTGGCCTCCTGATGTTTCAAGTAGCGTTTCTTTTCGTGCGGTTGATTATTATACAACATTTTTTGCGCATGTGCTTATTTATAATATAAACGATAAACAGACTTTTCTGTCTTAAACAGGCGATTTTTTGTGGTTTGAGATAGAAAACCCTCGGTTTTCTGTCTTTTTTCGCGAAAAATAATGCGTTTGAGATATATGTGCCCATAAATATTAGTGTTGACTAACTCGGCGCTGTGTTGATAGTATCGTTTTCATTGAGGGAGTAGCAAACGCTATATTGGCGTTGTTTAAGTCAACATACTGGTTCCACCTGGCTTAATCTTTCCATTGCGAGACTCAAGGCATTAAGGGCCTTGGGTTATTTTTTTGCCCGGGCGGAGAGGACAGAACAAAGTGATTCAGTTAATTATCAATTCGGTGCTTTTGGGCATAGGCCTTGCAATGGACGCATTCTCCATTTCCATAGCAAACGGTATCTTAGAGCCCAACATGAGAAAGACCAGGATGCTGAAGATTGCGGGCGTTTATGCGGTAGCGCAGTTTCTTATGCCCCTTATCGGTTGGTTCCTGGTAACGACTCTCGAGGGCATTTTTACTTCATTTAGCAAGTTTATCCCGTGGATCGCGCTTATCCTGCTGCTTTTTATCGGCGGCAAGATGGTGATCGAAGGGATAATGGAACACAAGGGCAAGAAGAAAGATGAGGAGATCAAGGAGGATAAGCCCGTAAAACTTACATGGGGAGCACTTATCGTCCAGGGTATCGCAACATCGATAGATGCTCTTTCAGTAGGCTTTACGATCTCCGATTACTCTGTTTTAAGAGCATTTGCCGCATCTTTTATTATCGGCGTTGTTACGCTTGTGATATGCTTAATAGGGTTGATCTTCGGCAAGAAGATCGGCAGCAAGATATCGAGCATCGCCACTATTATCGGCGGTTGCATCCTGATATTCATTGGTATCGAGATATTTGTTAAGGGCATTTTCGGCCTTTAAGGATCGGAGGAAGATATGGCAAAGGTTGCAGTATTTATCGCAGACGGCAGTGAAGAGGTTGAGGCTATTACGCCCGTTGACCTTTTGAGAAGAGCCAAGGTTGATGTTGATGTCGTTTCCATTATGGATTCACTCGAAATTACAGCTTCCAGAAACGTTAAGATCACGGCTGACAAGCTTATCGGTGATATCAACTTCGATGAATACGACCTCCTAATGCTTCCTGGCGGTGTTAAGGGAACAAATAACCTCAATTCCTGTGAGCTCTTGAAAGAACAGATCGGAAAGTTCAACGAACAGGGCAAGGGCATCGCTGCTATCTGCGCAGCGCCTACTGTTTTTGCAGGTCTCGGACTTCTTAACGGTAAGGATTCCACATGTAATCCGGGTTTCTGGGAAGCATTGAGAGAAGGCGGCGCCAATGTCATCGAAGACTCCAAAGTGGTAGTCAACGGCAACATAATCACTAGCCAGGCTATGGGTACATCAGTTGATTTCGGGCTTGCTCTCGTAGGCTATCTTGCAGGTGAGGATGCCAAGGAAGAATTAAGGAAAAACATTAGATTTGGCGCACTGTAACATTGTTACACTACATATTTGGTTGAATAATCAGAGCTAATCTATTACAATAAGGCGCGTTTGGAGACGTATCGAAGTGGTCATAACGGGGCGCACTCGAAATGCGTTTGCTGGGCAACTGGCACGAGGGTTCGAATCCCTCCGTCTCCGCCAAAAGGATCAACCCGTAGACGATAACGTTTACGGGTTTTTATTTTTGGCGATGTTCTTTAATATCTCCTCAAGCTGATTATTGCTAAGGCCTTTGCATTGTTCAATTATTGAGAATAGTAATTGATTGTCTTTCTTGTCGATTACAAAATAATCAGGAAGTGCCTGATCGCTTTCCCCGTATAAGTATGCTGTGGAAACATTGAATGCTTTAGCTATTTCTTTAACAACTTGCAAAGAAGGGACTCTTACGCCTGCCTCGTATCTCTGATACGCAGGCTGTGTAATACCAATAATCTTTGCTGCTTCTGATTGCGTCAGTCCAAGATTGTTGCGGCAGGATAAAAGTCTGTCAGGTAAGATTGTCTGCTTCATAAAAATGCTCCGATCTTGTGAATTAATTTGGATTATATCATTGAAAATACCAATGGTATACAGTATACTTCGATATACCATTGGTATAACAAAAAGAAAGGAAGTGTTTTTATGGGAGTTTTATGGATCGCATTAGAAAAACTCACAGTTTCACCAGAGCCGACAAAAGAGCTCATGAAGGATTATTTGTTGTTCAGCGAATATTTTTGCCCGCCTGAATATAGAGCTGATAATGTCGGACGTAATCCTTGGTTCTTTGATAAGGATAATAAGCTGGTATCTCTTGGAGGGAAAATGGGCGAGCCTGAGATATGGTATTTCCATATAAAGAAATTCTTGGAAAAGCGGGGATTTCAATTGATAGGTGACCCTAAGATTGTATCAGAAATGGATGTTGACATTGATGTCAGACATTTAGAGTTTGAGAGAATTATCGCTAGATATGACGACAGGCCAATTCTCGAACAGCGGTTTTTAGATGATGACGATATCAAAGTAAGCGAACAAGCAACTGATACTGAAGATAACTAAATTATGTTGTATCGATTGTAAAGACAATATTTCGGTTAAGTTACGTCTTGATAATGGAATATAATTACAATATAATTATGATGTGGAAAATCTCGTATAATGTTATTTGAATGGGATGAAAACAAAAACAAAGTAAATATTAAAAAGCACGGAATTGGGTTTGCTGAAGCAAGTTCTGTTTTTTACGATGAAAATGCTATCTTGTTTGACGATCCGGATCATTCTAAAGATGAAGAAAGGTTTCTCATTATTGGAATGAGTATAAGAACTCAAGTGCTGACAGTAAGTCATTGTTATAGAAGCAAGGGAGAAGTGATTAGAATCATTTCAGCGCGAAAGGCAACAAAATCTGAGGCTGATTACTATGTTCAAGGCGGTGGAGAATTATGAGAGATAATTATGATATTTCCAAACTCAATCCCAGAAAGAATCCATATGCAGAAAAGCTAAAGCGTCAGGTAACTATTAATCTTAAATCAACAACTGTAGATTACTTTAAGAAGCTTGCTGAGGAGACAGGTATTCCTTACCAGAATCTGATAGACCTGTATCTCGATGATTGTGTGAAAAAGGGAATAAAGCCAGACATAAAATGGCAAAAACCGGCATAAATCTTTTTGTGGTTTTGTGGTGTCTTAACGCAAGGCATATTTCCAACTATTTTTTATTAAATTTAGAATAAACGATCGGATATATGTCCGGTCGTTTTTTATTTGAAAACCTGATAGAGATTCTGGAGGTCTAGATTTGTGGCCTCAAGTTTTATAATAGCAATGTAAAGCCTGTGCGTCATAATCTCATCGAAAAGCACATGGCAAGTGGTGTACTTGTAAATTGCCGTGTGTCATAATCGAGCTGTTGAACAGGATAGTATCCTTTCAGCGATTCGGCCGGAAATATTCTAAGAGATAGGAGATCAAATATGAGTTTAGGCAGTAATATTCAATATTTGCGTAAGATAAACAGGCTGAATCAGGAACAGTTTGCAGAGAAGATGAATGTCAGCAGACAGACTGTATCCAGATGGGAATCTAATGAGGTAACGCCGGAGCTTACTAAGCTTGTTGATATGTGTACGCTGTTTTCGTGCAATCTGGATACGCTTGTCAGAGGAGATATTACTTTAAAGGATGAGATCTATTCTGAGGTAACGATCCGAAAAGTGCCTGCTTTCAGGATGGCCCGTTATGTGATGGTGTCACCGAATCCGGAAGCTGATGTGCTGAACTACATGAAGGAATGGGGAAAGAAGAGCGGCCTACTGGCAGCCGATCCTGACGCAAAGCTCTTGGGGTGGGATTTCCCTTGTGTTTCCCAGGAACAGCAGATGAGATTCGGACTTCACGGATATATGGCAGCTTACGTTCTTCCGGAAGGGTTCCAGACGAATTGTTCCGGCGTGGAGTATTGTCAGAACAGTGAGGCCCGATATGCCGTGATAACCGTTAAAGATCCGCAGATCCAGCCTTTCGAGAGGATACCTGCTGGATATAAGATCATCATGGACTATCTGCAGGATAACAATATCGGCATGAGACGTACTGATGATGTTATCGGTTGTTTTGAGCATGAATATGAAAAAGACGGTGTCTGGTATATGGATATCTATATTTGCATAGAGGATTGATCGGAGTTTTATATGAGCATTTTCGAAGATGTAGATAACTGGCAGAAAACTGAGGGTGCAGAGCTCTTTTCGTCAATCCTTGATGTGCCTGATCCGGTCATTCTTGATTACGGGTGCGGTGCCGGAACTTATTCTTTTGCAGCGGCATATGCATTTGAACAGAAATGCACGATCTACGCTGCAGATATTAACAAGCAGTGCCTGGATTACATCAATGAGAAGGCAAAGAATGAGAATATAAAATGCATTAACACAGTCATGGGCAGAGAAGACTGCCGCCATGAATTTGACGGCAATACTTTCGATCTGGTGCTTTATGCAGATATGTTTCATGGCGAAGGTAAGCCATATGATGGGCTTCACCGTTTCGTGATGGTTGAAGAAGCGAAAAGAACATTGAAGGAAGGCGGCATCCTCGCGGTGCTGCCGTTCCACCTGTCGAACTTCAGGGATAAGAATAAACAGAAGTGTAAGTATACATATAAAAAGCTGATAGATGAGATCAGTGAATACGGCTTCAAATATATAGATAAGGATCTGCAGGGGATTCATTTTGAGAAAGTGTACAGCCCTTATTATCAACAAAAAGGGGGAGTTACCTTTGAAAGCCTTGAACGCGGCAGATTTATTTTGTTTGAAAAATAACATGCATAGGATTAGCTGAAACTTAGGATGGCCGGGTAAAACCGGCCGTTTTTAATGACGGTTTTGGAAGAATAAATACTCGGTGTATAATTGGCTTTGAGTTTTTTGAGAGAAGGTCCCTTAGATGAAGAATAGAGTTGCATATTTGCTTCAGGACGGTGAAGTATGTATCTGATACCGTTTCTTTTTGCCGGCATTTTCTGCGTTTTGGTTCTGGGCATGAGGCTCCTTTACACCCACATAAGAGATCTTCTTTTGAAGGGTAAGGACTTTAAATCTCTCGAAAAGAAGGAACAGAGGGCAGTATTTTTTAAAGCAGCCATACCGGTTCTTATACTGGCTCTGCTCTGTGTGATCCGCCCCTTTTTCTGGATCGTTCCGTTCATCCATTGGTTCCTGTTCTGGGCTATCATCTATGGAATCGCTTTTGTGGTAATAAAGCTTATACCTAAGAAGAAAAACGGGCCTGCCAAAAAGAAGGAAAGTAAGCTTTATTGGGTTACGGGCGCTATAGCTTTCACGCTTGCTCTCGTTTATATGTGCATCTCTTACTATCTTGCTCATAACGTTTTCGAGACTAAGTATCAGATAACAACCGACAAGGATGTTCCGCCTGTCAGGATCGCCCTCATCGCAGACACTCATATAGGGTCAAATTTTAACGGGGACGGCTTTGCCGAGATATTAAAACAGATTGAAGAACAGAACCCGGATATGCTCGTGATCGCCGGGGATTTTGTCGATGATGAGACCAGGAAAAAGGATATGCTCCGCTGCTGCGAAGCTTTAAGCCAGGTGAAGACCACTTACGGAATCTTTTATGTTCCCGGAAACCACGATGCCGGATATTACGGCCTTTTCAGGGACTTTACATACGATGACCTGGTTTCAGAACTTACGAAAAGCGGTGTAACAGTTTTGCAGGACCAGGCACTTCTTGCAGGCGACAATTTCTATATCATCGGCCGTAAAGATAAGAGCATGGAACGGTGCCCCATAACGACGCTCATGGCATCTGCTGATCCGTCTTATTACACGATTGTTCTGGATCACCAGCCCAATGACTATCAGGCGGAGACTATGGCGAAATGTGATCTGGTCCTTGCTGGACATACTCACGGTGGTCACATGTTCCCGATCGCCCAGATCGCTGAATATTTCGATATAAACGATGCGACATACGGGTACGAAAAGCGCGAAAATACTGTCTTTATCGTAACTTCAGGCATGGCCAACTGGGCAATCGAGTTTAAGAGCGGAACCATCTGCGAGTACTGCATTATTGACGTGGTTCCCGTCTGATCCGTCATTGACGGCATCTTTTGATTTCTTTTTCTTTTATAATATAAAAATGCTATAATATATAAAATATGCTTTAGTACTATGCCTATTTGTGAAAAAATAGCCTTTTGCAAGACCGGTCGTACTAATGGAAGGAATAATCAAGGATGAATACAGGAAAGATCCAGATATCTTATTCGACAATACGACGTTTTGCCCTTATTTATATATCTTTGCCGTTGCTTTGTTTTTTCATCGGTTGGCTAAAATGGTACTGGATAATCCTGTCTTGTATAGCTTTGTTTGTTTGTTTAGTGGCTGCTGAGGACAAAAACCTCTTGAAAAAGCTGTTTTCTAAAACAAAGTACAATACGGACACAAAAGCCCCAATCAATGAAAAAACGATATCTTTGTCAAAGTGGGTAATACCGGCAATAGCTTTGATCTCTTGTGCTTATTGTATTTTTTGTGGAATAGGGAGACTTTGGGGACAGAGCCTTGACTATACCTGGAGAAATGCCATATTCAGGGATCTTATTATGAGAGATTGGCCGGTTTTTTATGACAAATGTCAGGGTGCGCTTTGCTATTATATCGGAATGTGGTTGCCGGCAGCTATTCCCGGGAAAATTGTTTATTTAATCGGGGGAGACTATAAAGTCGCTTTCTTTGTCGGAAATATGTCACTTTTGCTGTATTTTACTATTGGTTTTACCATTCTCTTTTTATTGCTCCTCGTTTATTTGCAGAAGACCGATGCCAAGCACGTGTTTATGTTGGTTTTTGGCCTGATCCTGTTTTCCGGAATGGATATTATCGGTTCAGGTCTTAAAATAAATGAAGGCCTTCATATAGAGTGGTGGGCCGGAACTTTTCAGTATTCCTCATTAACAACCTGTATGTGCTGGGTTTTTAATCAGACTTTAGTTCCATGGATTTGCACGACCTTGTTATTACATGAGAAAACTGTGTCTAATCTGGTATTTATTGGAATGGCATGTTTATTTAACGGTCCCTTCCCGTTTATTGGTTTCTTCATTCTTTGTATGGCTGTTGGAGTTACGCGTTGTATATCGATGGTAAAAGAGAAGAAAGGCAAAACGTTTATCAAAGAAGTTATTTCAATATCGAATATTTCCGCTGCTTTTTTGATCTTTCCGTTTATTAGCGCATTTTTGCTGGCGAATAATTATATGGCAGACAACACAGGCGCTGATACCGATTCTGTTTTTTTCCTCGCTTCTATATGGGGAATATCGGACTTCGTCTGGTACATATTCTTTTTGCTGATAGAATTTGGCATATATGCTATGCTGATTGCTCTAGCGAACAAAAAGAATGTCTTGTTTTACGTTACGGTTGTTCAACTTTGTATTTATCCTCTTTTTAATTTAGGAATAAATTCAGATTTAACGATGAGAGCTTCTATTCCTCCTCTTTTTATGATGTTTATCATGGTCTACAAGTATTTATTTGATGAGAAGCTCATTCGTCCGGCTGACTCAAAAAGTGAAAAAGAGAAAAGTAAGCTTTTTGGAAATTCTTCAAGGCTGAATGTTTTCTATGCGGTTCTGGTTTTTTGTTTGATCATCGGGGCAGTAACTCCTTGCGTGGAATTAGCAAGAGGCAGCATACAGGTTAAAAACAGAGGCATAGACGATGTTCGCACAGATTATATAGTTACACTTAACAGAACTGAAGATCCGTTTGGCAGAGAATGGAATCCGGATGCTTTTGTAGCTTTTGATTATGACACTAATTTGTTCTTTAAATATTTTTCAAGAATCGGGGTGAAATAAGTATTATGAAAGTTGTAATCCTTGCAGGTGGTTATGGAACACGTATAACCGAAGAAAGCCAGTTCCGTCCCAAGCCGATGATCGAGATCGGCGGAAAGCCTATCATATGGCACATCATGAAGGAATACTCACATTACGGATTCAACGAATTCGTTATCTGTGCCGGTTACAAGCAGCACATGATCAAGCAGTGGTTTGCAGACTACTTCCTGCGCTGCAGCGACGTTACTTTCGATTATTCCGAAGGCAACAATAATATGATCGTTCATGAGACGTCGATCGAACCGTGGAAAGTTACCGTCTGTGATACCGGTTACAGCACGATGACTGGCGGCCGTGTTAAGAGGATCGAAAAATATATTGGAGATGAGCCGTTCATGCTGACATACGGTGACGGTGTCTGCGACGTTGACATCAACAAACTCGTTGAATTCCATAAGTCACATGGAAAGATCGCTACTCTTACATCCGTTGTCATTGAGCAGCAAAAAGGCATCCTCGATATTGCGGAGAACAATTCCGTACGTTCCTTCCGTGAGAAGAGCTTATCCGACGGTGCCATGATCAATGCCGGATATATGGTGCTCCAGCCGGAGATCTTCAATTACATTGAAGGTGATGACACAGTATTCGAGAAAGAGCCTCTGGAAGCGCTTGCATCTCAGGGAGAGCTGATGTCCTATACACACAGAGGTTTCTGGCAGTGCATGGATAATGCAAGAGAGAAGGATATTCTCGAGAAACTTTGGGATACCAATAAAGCCCAGTGGAAATGTTGGGATGACTAAATACATAGAGAATATATTTGGAAGGTATTAAAATGAGCAACTGGAATAATGAAGCAGAAGCAAGAGAAGAGATATTGGGCCTTGTAGAGCAGTACTATCATGACTTCAAGGAACCGAAAAAAGAATTCACTCCCGGTGACCGCATTAACTATGCATCACGCGTTTACGACAGCGAGGAGATGACGAATCTTGTCGATTCTGCATTGGAGTTCTGGCTTACGAGCGGCAGGTATACCGAACAGTTTGAGAAGGAATTTGCAAAGTATCTCGGCGTGCGTTTTGTAAGTCTTGTTAATTCCGGCTCTTCTGCAAATCTCAATGCTTTCATGGCATTGACATCACCCTTGCTTAAGGAGAGACAGATTCTTCCCGGTGATGAGATTATCACGGTCGCAGCAGGTTTCCCTACGACTGTTGCTCCTGTCATCCAGTATGGTGCAGTTCCGGTATTTGTAGATGTTACTATCCCTCAGTACAACATAGATGTCACTAAGCTCGACGATGCACTTTCCGATAAGACAAAGGCAATAATGATCGCTCATACGTTGGGCAATCCTTTTGATCTGAAAGCAGTTAAGGCTTTCTGTGATAAGCATAATCTCTGGCTTGTCGAAGACAACTGTGATGCATTAGGAAGCGAATATGTTCTTGACGGCAAGAAGTATCTGACCGGTACTGTTGGTGATATTGGAACGTCTTCGTTCTATCCTCCGCATCACATGACGATGGGTGAAGGAGGTGCGGTATATACCGACAATCCGTTGCTCAACAAGATTGTTAGATCCTTCAGAGACTGGGGAAGAGACTGTTCATGTCCTTCAGGAAGAGATAATCTCTGCGGACACCGTTTTGACGGACAGTTTGGCGAGCTTCCTGTAGGCTACGATCACAAATATGTCTATTCTCATTTCGGATATAACCTCAAAGCAACTGATATGCAGGCTGCTATAGGGTGTGCCCAAATAAAGAAGTTCCCTTCATTTGTCGAGAGAAGAAAGCAGAACTTCAAGAGATTATATGAAGGTCTCAAGGGAACGGAAGGAATCATTCTTCCTGAAGCATGTGAGAACTCAGATCCGAGCTGGTTCGGTTTCCTCATTACATGCAAGGAAGGCATCGACCGTAAGAATATTGTTCCGTTCATTGAATCTAAGGGTGTTCAGACAAGAATGCTCTTTGCAGGAAACCTTACAAAGCACCCCTGCTTTGATCAGATGCGTGCTGAGAAGAAGGGTTACCGAATTGTCGGTGAACTTAAGAACACGGATTACATCATGGAGAATTCGTTCTGGGTAGGAGTATATCCCGGAATGACAGATGAGATGATCGATTATATGGCAGAAACGATAAAGGAAGCTGTAAGCATTTGCAAATGATGAGGAACCAAATATGTCAAGAATAAAGTTGCTGGATTGTACACTTCGAGATGGTGCATATATCGTAAACGCAGAATTTGGTGAGCCTGCAATAAAAGGAATTATCCGCAAGCTTCAGGATGCTGATATTGATATTATCGAATGCGGCTGGCTCAAAGACAAAGAACATGTGAAGGGCACATCTTTCTACCATGTCCCGTCAGATGTAGTTCCGTACATTACTGAAAGAAAGCCTAATTTCATGTATGTCGCAATGATCGACTGGGACAGATATGAACTTTCAAATCTTCCTGTGTGCGACGGTAATTCGATAGATGCGATAAGAGTAGTATTTCCATACAACAAATTCAGAGAAGGAATAAAAGTCGGTAAGCAGGTTTTGGAAAAAGGCTATACACTTTTCTTCCAGGCTGCCAACACACTTGCTTATTCTAATGAAGATCTTGTAGAGCTTGCGAAAGAAGTTAACGCTTCTGGTGCTAAGAGTTTATCTGTTGTTGATACTTTCGGTGCAATGTATGAAGAAGATCTCGACAGGATCGTCAATGTCCTGAATGCGGAATTAGATCCCGGTGTAGCGCTTGGATTCCATTCGCATAATAACCAGCAGCTCGCTTTCTCGAATGCGATCCACTTTATCAAGCTTCTTGATAAAACGGAGCGTACAGTCGTTGTTGATTCATCACTCTGTGGTATGGGCAGAGGTGCTGGTAATGCTACAACCGAACTGATGGTTAATTATCTGAACAGGAAATATGAGACCGGTTACAATATGAATGCGATAATGGATGCCATCGACATTTATATGAAGTATTTCGAAGAGAAGTACACTTGGGGTTATTCTACAGAGTATTGTATTGCCGGTATGTACTGTTGCCATGTAAACAACATTGCATATCTTACTAAGAACCACAGAACATCCGCAAAGGATATGAGAAACATCATTGAATCGCTTTCTCCTGAAGACAGAAAGAAATACGATTACGATCTTCTCGAGGCGAAGTTCATTGAGAACCAGAACCGGAAGATCGACGATACAGCTGCTGTAGAGACACTGAAGAAGGCTATAGCAGGAAAGAAGATCGTTCTTGTAGCGCCGGGTAAGTCCTCTATTACCAAGAAGATGGGTATTGATGAGTTTATCTCTCAGAACAGAAGCGATGCAGTCGTTATTGCCGTAAATGCTCTCTTGGAAGATTACGGCAACGGATACGATTATCTGTTCCTTACGAATAATGCCCGCTATGAGTATGCGAAAGAAACACGCACAGAACAGTTTAATGCCGTGAAAAAGATTTTGCTGTCCAGCATTAAAAATGAAGGTGATGCTGATGAATACATCGTTGAATTTGAGCGTGCCATCAAGAGAGGCTGGGATCATTTCGACAATGCTGTCATCTGCTGCCTGAGACTCCTCAAACAGTTGGATGCAAAAGACGTATATATCTCCGGTTTTGACGGCTTTAAGGAAACCTATAACGAGAGTTATGCTGATGCTTCGCTCCCGACAGTCAATCCCGGCAAGGCATGGAGTGAACTGAATGATGAGATCAAAGACATGTTCCGCGATATAAAGAAAAATGCTCAGGATATGAAGATCACATTCCTGACAGAAAGCGTATACGAATAATGAAAGTTTCTGATTATATTATTGAATTTATCGCTTCGCTTGGAGTTAAGAATATCTTCTGTGTAACCGGCGGCGGCGCTATGCACATGAACAACTCACTCGGTTCGAGTGACAAGGTCAAAGGCGTATTCATGCTTCATGAGCAGGGTGCATCCATTGCTGCTGAAAGCTATGCGCGTGTTCATGAAGGTTATGGAGCTTGTCTTGTAACCAGCGGCCCAGGTGCGACAAATGCCATCACGGGCTTAGTTGGTGCATATATCGATTCGATTCCGGTCTTCTATATTTCCGGCCAGGCAAAACGAGCTGATCTGGTTGGTGACCAGAAGATCCGTCAATTCGGTATTCAGGAGGTTGATATTATCTCTCTGGTTCACTCGTATGCCAAATATGCCGTTCAGATCAAGGAGCCTGAAGATATCCGTTATGAACTTGAGAAGGCTGCTGCACTTGCAGTAAACGGAAGACCGGGACCTGTTTGGATCGATGTACCGCTTGATATACAGGCATCTAATGTGGAGCCTGAATCGCTTGCTTCCTTTGATGCTTCTGATCTTCCTGATTACGAAGCAAAAGATGAGGATATCACTAAAGTTATTGATGCAATTAATAAGTCGGAAAAACCTGTGCTTGTTTTAGGCCATGGCATACGTTTGGGACACGCTGTGGACCAGGCAAGAGAACTCTATAACAAACTCGGATTCCCGACTTTAACTTCATGGAACGGCGTTGATCTTATTGAAGATGATCATCCTATGTATTTCGGACGTCCCGGTGCAGTAGGCCAGCGTGCCGCCAATCTTATCCAGCAGGGCGCAGATATGGTGCTGACAATTGGCACCAGATTGAATCTTTTGAGCACAGGATATAACTTCGACAGTTTCCTCGAAAACGGCGTGCATATCATGGTCGATATCGATGAAAACGAGATGAATAAGAAAAGCGTTCATCCGAAGATCAAAGTCGTATGTGATGCGAAATCGTTTATCGAGAAACTGTTAGCACGTATAGATGAGATCAAGCCTGTATCACGCGAAAAATGGATCACTCACTGCAATCAGTTAAGAGAGAAGTATCCGGTACTGATCCCTGAACAGGAACCGCGTGAAGGTTATGTTAGCACATATGATCTTGCAGGGGAGGTTTCATCTCAGATGAAGCCGGAAGACATCTATCAGTTCACAAGTTCAGGAACTTCGGTAGATATCACCATGAAGGTCTTTAAGATAAAGTGGGGTCAGAGAGCTTTTCTTACCAAAGGTTTAGCTGCTATGGGTTATGATGTGCCTGCTTCAATCGGGAGTTGTGTTGCTTCCGGTGGAAAACGCACAGTCTGCATTACCGGTGACGGCAGTGTTGCTATGAATATGCAGGAATTGGAAGTTATAAAGCGCTTATCTCTACCTGTTAAGATCTTCGTTGTCGATAACAGCGGTTACAGCATGATCTACCAGTCTCAGAACGGAAACTTCAAAGGACATCTTACCGGTTGTACTGAAGAAAACGGTCTTACGCTTCCTGATATGACAAAGGTAGCCGAAGCATTCGGTGTTCATTCAGAGCATATTGAAACGACATCTGAATTGAAAGAGAAAGTTTCTTCTGTTCTTGAATATGACGGACCTGTATTGTGCACGGTAAAAGCTGACATTACACAGAAGATCCTTCCTAAGCAAGTCAACTATGTAAGACCGGATGGCCAGATGGCAAGCCGCCCGTTGGAAGATATGGCGCCTCTTCTTGATCGGGAAGAGCTTGAGAATGTTTTGAGAGGTGATTAAGATGAATATTCTGGTGCTTGGAGGAAACGGTTATTTAGGAAGCAAGGTAATTGAAAACCTTCTTTCAGAAGGAAAGCACAGTATTACATGCACTGTTAGATCTACATCTGATTTATCAAGAATTAAGAAGTATGCAGATCAAGGATTATCTATCATTCCGGCAAGCCTCGACGCTGTTAAAACTGCTTCAATTTATACTTCGTTTGATGCAGTATTTAATATGGCTTGCAGTTATGGAAAGAAAAGCACTCTGTATAATAATGTTATTGAAGCGAATATCGATTTTCCTCTTCAGGTCTTGAATTGTGTTGTTGAAAAAGGATGCAAGCATTTTTACACGATTGGTACAGGGTTGCCTGATGATATGAACATGTATAGCTTTTCCAAAAAGATGTTTAGCGAATTTGGAAATTATTATGCATCACACCACCATATAGATTTTGTTGATTTGAAACTGCAAATGTTCTACGGTGCTGATGAACCGAAAGACCGTTTTATTCCTCAATTGATTATGAAGATGATTAACGGAGAAGAAGTCAATGTTACCGTAGGAACTCAGCGTAGAGATATTGTTGCTGTAGAAGATATCATTAGTGCATTGATGGGAATTTTCCATTCAGATATTCATGGTTATATTGAAATTCCAGTTGGTACAGGCATAGCTCCGTCAATTTCTGAATTAGTTGACTATATTTGGGAGGAAACAGGCAAAAAGTCTATTGTGAATAAAGGCGCTGTCCCTATGAGAGATTTTGAGCCGGATTGCGTTGCTGATACAAGCAGACTAAAAGAAATAATGGATTGGAATCCGGTTTATTGGAAAAACGGTATAAGCAATATGATAAATAGAATGGAGGAGAATTTATGAAGATTCTTATTAATGGTGGTTGTGGCTTTCTAGGAAGTAATCTGGCATCTTATGCAATTGAAAAGGAATATGACCTCACGGTGTTTGACAATATGTCGCGACTGGGTTCTGACAAGAATCGTGAATGGCTTAATTCGTTAGGTAATTACACATTCATTCATGGTGATACAAGGGTAAAGAATGATGTGGAACAAGTGATTCGTGAAGGCCAATTTGATGTTATTTTTCACCTTGCCGGACAGGTCACTATGACAAAGTCAATTTCAGATCCGTATCGAGATTTTCAGACAAATGCAATCGGAGCGTTGAATGTATTGGAGGCTATAAGAAAGTATAGCCCGCAAACGGCAATTTTCTTCTCGTCTACAAATAAAGTTTATGGAGATTTGGAACAGTATACTTATACGGAAACCAGCACAAGATATATGTGCGATGAATTTCCTAATGGATTTGACGAATCGGTTCCGTTGGATTTCAGATCACCTTATGGATGTTCCAAAGGTTGTGCAGATCAATACATGCTTGATTATTCAAGAATATTTGGTGTTAAATCCGTTGTCTTCAGGCATTCATCAATGTATGGAAGCAGACAATTTGCGACATATGATCAGGGCTGGGTTGGCTGGTTTGTTGCTAAAGCAATCGAAAAGTATCAGAACCCTCAATGCGATCCGTTTACGATTTCCGGAAACGGAAAGCAAGTAAGAGATTTGCTTGAGGCTGAAGATATGGTGAAGTTGTACTTCACAGCATATGAGCACATAGATGACATTTATGGACAGGCTTTTAATATTGGCGGCACCATGTCTAATGCTCTTTCACTCCTTGAACTGTTTGCAATGTTGGAAGAATTATTGGGTATAAAGATGGATTATGTTCAAATACCTCCAAGACAAAGTGATCAAAAAGTATTTGTCGCAGATATTTCAAAGATCAACAGATTAATTGGATGGAAGCCTGAAGTGTCATCCCTTGAGGGTGTATCGAAAATGATTGAATGGGTTAAAAAGATATGAGTGATAGATCTACAGGGTTTGATGAGGTTAATATCTTATATCAAAGCAGTGACGCCTATGCACCGGTAATGGGTGTATCTCTTACTTCGTTGTTCGAGAACAATAAGCATATAGGTGTGATTCGAGTTTATATAGTTGATGGCGGAATCAGCGATGAAAGCAAACAGACTATATTAAAACTTGGCACGCTATATGGACGAGAGATCTACTTTCTGAGCAGTAAAGTTATAGATGACTTACTCGAAAAAAAAGGCGTAAAAAAATGGCGTGGATCTTACGCTGTGTTTTACAAGATTTATGCTTTAGACCAGATTAAAGAACCAATCAACAGGTTGCTGGCAGTTGATGCTGATACAATAATCAATAAAGATATCAGTCCCTTGTACTCTTTAGATCTTGAAGGTTATACATTAGGAATGATACAAGATTTTATGCCTTATTCTTACATGAAAAAAATAGGAATGAGTGATAAAGACACGTATTACAATTCCGGAATTGTTTTATATGACATCCATAAATGGACAGAAAATAAGTGCCAAAAACAGATTGAAGATTTTTTGAGTGAGAATTATGAAAAAATCTTATATGCTGACCAGGATGCAATTAGTATAGCTTTGCAAAAGGAGATAAAGAAACTCCCGATCAATTATAATTTCTTTACTATCTTTTCAGCTATGAAAGATTGTCTGTCATTTGATTTGAAAACTATGTACAAGCTCTATGATCTGGATGATTTATATAACTTCTATTCTGTTGATGAGCTTGCAGCGGCTGAAAAAGAAGCAACTGTATATCATTTCGAGGGTGGAACAGTGGTTGGCCGTCCATGGGAGGAAGGTGATCACTATAGTATTTTCAGTTTATGGGATAAATACAAAGCAATCTCCCCTTGGAGTAAAAGTGGAAAAATGAAATCCCATGCAACAAGTTTTCATAAAAAGGAAAAGACGTTGCATAAAATCCTTCCTTCACCGCTTTTCAAATTAGTTTATAAGATGGCTTATGATATGTATTGGCGCCGGATTCTTAAGATCCGTCCTAATAGTTGATCATGATTGTATTATTATGGATCTAAAGAAACAGACTATAATTCATTCGTTAGGAAATACTGTTTACCTGTTAGGTTTATGGTTTCTCACCGTTATTACTACACGAATTCTTGGGTATTCTTCAACAGGTGTACTGACGTTGGCTATGTCTATAGGAAATGTCATAGCCACAATTCAAGTGTTTGGAGCAAGGGGTTATCAGAGTTCAGATGTCTCATTCAATTATTCTTCTAAAGCATATGTAGTCTTCAGATGTATTTCTGTTATCTTTGGTTGCTTAATAGGTTTTGTTACATGCGTTATCCTCCATTATTCTCTTTCTGTTCAAATTGCAATTCTTTTGTTCATTCTTGTGAAATCATCTGAGTCTTTTTCTGACGCTCTTTTCGGAAATGATCAAAGATTTGGACATCTGGAGTATGCCGGTTTTTCCATGCTTATCAGAGGAGTACTTTTGGTTGTGTTGTTTAGCATAGGGGTCAAAGTTTCTAATGAATTAAATACTTCTATGTTGATCGTAGTATTGGGCGGTTTGGCATTATCTTTACTTGTTGATCTTCCATTGCATAACCGTACAGTTGAAAAAGGTGGAACTGTATCTGGCAGTATAATAATCAATTTGATTAAAGAGTGTTTTCCGTTGCTTATTACACTTTTGATTCCTTCGGTAATAACAGCTTTACCAAGAATAGTTCTTGAACGTTTCTTTGGAGACGAGACGCTTGGTTATTATGGCAATGTGTCGGCTCCGGCTTTGTTATTAACTTCCGTAGCTCCGACAATTTTGTTAGCATTACTTCCAAGTTATGGTAATTTCATTAAGGATCATAATTTCAAGCGCGTTAAGGAGTTTTGGGTTAAAACAATAGTTTGTGTCATAGCCTTTGTTTTGCTGGCTGCAGTTGGTGTGCTTTTCTTGGGAAAGATAGTGCTCTCGTTTGTTTATACTGACGCAATAATTCCTTATGTGCATTATCTGTATTATATTTTGGCAGCCATGATGTTTTACATTATTACTATGTGTAATAACACTGTCCTTGTAGCGTTGCGTAAGAGCTGGGGATTAACATTAACAACAGTAATAGCTTTGGTTGTGTGTGTTATTCTGTCTTTTATCGTAATTAAACCATGGGGAATTTTGGGAGCTGTTATTGCATTGGGAATCCCGTATGCGGTATCGGCTGTTGTCCAAATTATTTGGATCTTAAAGATATGCAAAACTGAAACGTCGATCGCGAAAGTTGGTAATAATGACAGTAAATCATGAGAAATGTATTCTTATGATAAGAAAAAAGAGGAACATAGAGTGAAAGAACTGCAAGGAGCCATAATAACAGGAGCTACAGGAGCAATAGGTATTGCTTTGTCCAAGCTGTTGTCAGAAAAGAATATTCCTGTTCTGGCTGTTATCCGGAAGAATTCTTCCAGGAGAAAATATATAGATGGCCTGCCTAATGTTGAGATATTAGAGTGTGATATTTCCGGTTTTGATAGTGTGGTAACGGATGGTTCTGTTCAGTACGATGTCATTTTCGATCTTGCATGGGAAGGATCTGATCAGGGTTCAAGGCAAAATCCTGATATCCAGAAAAAGAACATTGAATACATACCGTCGATAATAGGATTCGCAGAAAGAAACGGTTGTAAATCATTCATAGGCGCAGGTTCCCAGGCTGAATATGGCCGTGTCAGCGGTAAGATCAACGAAGAGCATCCTCTAAATCCTGTAACTGAGTATGGCAAGGCTAAGCTGCAGGTTGAGGATCTTAGCTGTGAGATATGCAAAGCCAAAGGCATCCGTTATGTCTGGCCTAGGATATTCAGTGTATATGGTCCTGGTATGGGAATGGATTCGTTGATCACATATTCGATCTCAGAGATCATGAAGGGTAACTCGCCCAAGATGACAAAAGGTGAGCAGATATGGGATTTTATGTATGCGGATGATGCTGCTTTAGCCTTGTATCTTCTGGCGGTAAACAAATCAGCAGAAGGTGTGTACTGTATCTCCGGAGGTGAAGGAAAGAGCATCAAAGAATATACGACCATTATTCGTGACGTGGCAAATCCTGAAGTCGAATTGAGATTTGGTGAGATTCCTTATCAGGAAAACCAGATAATGGAATTAACAGGTGATATTTCGAAATTGAAGAGGGAAACGGGATTTATGACTTCCGTTCCTTTTGAAGTTGGAATCAAGAGAATGGTTGAATGGATGAAGTCAGAGATTCAGTGAGGTAGTGTATGAGTGAATGTATTATCTGCAAACGGTTGCTTAAGAAAAAAATATTCCAAATGGATAATATGCCTTCAAGGGTTCAGTTTCTTCCTGCAGAACATGAACTTGATGATGATAAGGGAATGTTGCTTAATCTCTATGAGTGTGAATATTGCGGATTGATTCAGTTTGACTGCTCTCCGGTATATTACTATAAAGATGTGATCCGTGCAGTCGGTCTGTCTCAGACATTAAAGAAATTGCGTATCAAACAATATAAGGACCTGATCGAAAAATATGATCTCTCCGGCAAGAAAGTATGGGAAGTCGGCTGCGGAGGAGGAGAGTTCCTTGCTCTGTTGGATGGCCTGGGTGTTTCTGCTTCCGGTGTTGAACACAATGACGATCTTATTCAAAAAGCAGAGAAGAACGGTTTAACTGTCAATAAAGGTTTTGTTGACCGTGATTATATAGATCCAAACGGACCTTTTGATGCATTCGTGTCATTTAATTATCTTGAGCACCAGCCAGATCCTGTATCGATGGTTGAGGGAATCTACAATAACCTGAAGGAAGGCGGAATCGGACTTCTTACTGTTCCCAGCTTTGAATATTTCATCGAAAAGGCCAGTTACTATGAGTTTATGAGAGATCATATCGCATACTATACCGAGCGTGCTCTGCAAAATCTGTTTTTGCTGAACGGTTTTGATGTCTGCGAGGTCAGCAGATTCAACGGTGATACAACACAGATTATTGTCAGGAAGAGAACTCCTGTTGTGCTTCCGGATTTTGAAGGCCAGAGAATAAAGATCGAACAAAAACTCAATTCTTTTGTTGAGTCACATAAGGATATTGAGAAAATTGCTGTTTGGGGAGCCAGCCATCAGGGTCTGACTATGATGGCAACGCTGGAACTGCAGTTTGAACCGCAGTATATCGTGGATTCTTCTCCTCTTAAGTGGAATGCATATTCTACCGTATCTCACCTGGCAATTGTCGATCCTAAAAGGGCATATGCGGATAAGCCTGACCTGATCATTATCATGGCACCTGCATTTTCAAAAGAAATCGCAAAGCAAATACGCGATAATGTTCCTGATATGAAATATATTCTGGCAGTTAAGGATGATGAGGTTTTAGTTTTATAAGGTCTTTGAGAATGAACAGTTCTATTGTAATTACCGGAGCATCCGGATTTATAGGTAAACACCTGATATCGGCCTTTTTATCAAAGGGTTATTCCTTATGCGCCGTAATAAGGTCAGAAGGAAAGAAAACGGAACTGGTCGACTTCCTTGAGAAGAACGGCACGGAGATTTCCAATCTTTCTTTCGTGATCTCTGATCTTAAGGATGTTTCAGCAGATAAGTTTGAAAAGCCGGTTTATGATGCATGGTTCAATCTTGCGTGGGGCGGAGTAAACAGGGACGGGGTTAACGATTACGATATACAGGATGAGAATGTCGTTTTCTCGAAGCAGTGCCTTAAATGTGCAGCAGACCTTAAGTGTTCCATTTTCGCAGATCTAGGAAGCCGCGCCGAATATCCGGGAGATGCCGGGATCATTGAAGAGACAATGCCGGATTCTTCTCTTAGTGCTTATGGCGCGAAGAAAAAGGAGTTCTACGAATTCGCGAAAGAGTATTGCAAAGAGAACGGCATGAGATATGTTCATTTCAGGGTGTTCAGTGCGATGGGTCCCGGAGACCATCCCTGGTCATTGATCATGACTGCCTGCAAGAAATTCCTTAAAAATGAGCCGATGCAGTTTGGCGCATGCACCCAGATGTGGAATTATCTTGATGTCAGAGATATAGCGGAGCTGGTCATCCTTGTCTATAAGAAGATCAGAGAGGATGTGAATCCGGAAGAATCCGGAGAGATCATAAATATTGCAAACAGCATATCGCGTCCACTGAAGGAATATGTGATGGATATGTATGATGTCTGTTCAAGCACTTCTCAGCTGTCTTTCGGAGACAACGAGGGTTTTCCTTCTGTTCCGAGCTTGAACGGGATCGGAAAATACGGAATTGAGTATCGGGAGATACCGTTCAAAGATTCTATTCGTGATATTATAGAATCAATATCATTTGATTAATAAGGAGCAATTCGGTGAAAAAGATCAGTATTATAATTCCTTGCTATAATGAAGTAGATAATGTGGAGCCGATTTGTGAAGCGGTTGTCAAAGAGCTTACCACCAGCCTTCCCCAGTATGATTACGAGATTATTTTTGCTGATAATGCATCAAATGACGGGACACGCGGCAAGCTGATAAAACTTTGCGAAGGTAATAAAAAGGTCAAGGTGATCTTTAATGTAACTAACTTCGGTCAGTTTAATTCCCCGTTCCATGCTATGTGCCAATGTACAGGTGATTGCGCAATATCCGTATGCTGTGATTTCCAGGATCCGATTGAACTGATCCCGCGCTTTGTTGAGGAATGGGAAAAGGGACATAAGATCGTCAGCGCCATAAAGTCTTCAAGCAAAGAAAACGCATTTATTTATATGCTGCGCTCCATCTATTACAAGATGATCAAGAAAATGTCCAATGTAAAGATGATCGAGCACTTTACGGGTTTCGGATTGTATGACAAGAGCTTTATCGATCTTATGAGAAATCTTCATGATCCTATCCCGTTTATGCGCGGTATTGTGGCTGAGTACGGAGAAGGGTTTAACCGTATTGAGATTGAATACGAGCAGCAGAAACGCCGTGCAGGTAAGACACATAACAATTTCTATTCTTTGTACGATGCGGCAATGTTGTCCTTTACTTCGTATACAAAAGTCGGATTGAGACTAGCTACCTTTATCGGTTTGATCATATCTGCAATCAGTTTTATTGTGGCGATCGTATATCTTGTATTGAAGTTGATTAATTGGTATGGATTTGATGCCGGTATGGCACCTGTTACTATCGGTGTTTTCTTTATCGGAGGAATCCAGCTGCTCTTCATAGGTATTATCGGCGAATACATACTGAATATTAATACACGTGTTATTAACCGTCCGCTTGTTGTTGAGGAGAAAAGATTCAATTTCGATGATGATGTGGTTACGGAAACAGGAAAGAAAGATAAAGAAGAAACAACCTAAGAATTAGACAAGTTTTCAGGGGGTATAAAGTGCGCGAGCTATCGGAATTCTATAGCGGTAAAAAGGTTCTTATAACAGGACACACCGGTTTTAAAGGTACATGGATGTGTGAAACTTTGCTTCACCTTGGAGCAGATGTATATGGCTATGCATTGAATCCTCCTACGGATCCCAGCCTGTTTGATATCTGTGATATGGCAAACAGGATCCATTCTTTTGAAGGTGATGTAAGGAATCTTGAGTATTTGAAGAAGGTGTTCTCGGAAGTTCAGCCGGAGATCGTCATCCATATGGCGGCACAGCCCCTTGTCCGCGAATCATATAAGGAACCTGTATATACCTATGATGTTAATGTAATGGGTACTGTTAACGTATTGGAGTGCGTCCGCCTTACCGGATCGGTAAAGTCTTTTGTTAACGTAACAACTGATAAGGTTTATCGTAACTTTGAGTGGGAAAGAGGGTACAGGGAAGATGATATCCTCAACGGATTTGATCCTTATTCAAATTCAAAGTCCTGTTCAGAACTTGTTACAAGCAGCTATAAGAATTCCTTTTTCGGCGGTGAGACAGGCATTATGAAGGATGGCAGGAAAGTTGCTATTTCAACTTGCCGTGCGGGAAATGTTTTAGGCGGAGGCGATTTTGCGACAGACAGGATTATCCCTGACTGCATCCGTGCCGTGCAAAAAGGCGAGACGATCATAGTAAGAAATCCCTATTCGACACGCCCGTATCAGCATGTATTAGAACCTGTTGTAGGCTATCTTACTGTTGCAGCAGAGCAGTATGACGATATAAGTATTGCAGACAGTTATAATATCGGACCTGATGATGGTGACTGTGTTACCACCGGAACTCTCGTTGAACTGTTCTGCAGCAAGTGGAATGAAAAAGCCGGATTGAAAGGGCTTAATGGAGCAGCGTGGGAAAACAGATCTGATGGTGGTCCTCATGAGGCTGGATTCCTTAAGCTGGACAGTTCCAAGATCAAGGCTGAATTGAATCTTTTCAACAGATGGCATATTGATACCGAGATGGATAAGATCATCGAGTGGACAATCGCATATCTTACAGGCGATGATACTCTTAAAGTTATGGATGAACAGATAGTTGAATATCTGGCAACTAAACCTGAGTGATCGGCTTTTTGCAATTACGGATTTAAGTTCAATTAATACTTATGAAGATCAAGACCAAAACCCTGACTTATGACGAAGTAATGTCCCTTCCTTCCTGGGAACATAAGAAGCCGAAGAAGCCTTCCAAGCTCCTTGCTTTTGTTGCGCGCACCGGACTTAAGGGCGAGCTCAAGCAGGTTGATTTCACATGCAGGAAAGTCGATATGGAGAAAGCTGGCGACGGTCCCTGGATGATCCTGATGAACCATTGCAGCTTTACGGATCTTGCAATTGCTTTCGAAGTGCTTAAGGGACGTCCTTTCAGCATTGTCTGCACATCAGATGCTCTTGTAGGCAAAGAGGGTCTGATGAGATCTTTGGGATGCATTCCCACGAGAAAATTCGTATCCGACATGTCTCTTATTTCCGACATGGATTACGCTATGAGCGTTAATAAGGCAAGCGTTCTCATGTATCCTGAAGCAGGTTATTCTCTGGACGGCACGGGTACAAGGATCCCCAGAAGAATGGGTGTACTCCTTAAGAAGCTGAAATATCCCGTTGTTATGATCACAACTTACGGTGCTTTCACAAGAGATCCTTTGTATAACAATCTCCAGAAAAGAGACGTTAAAGTATCATGCGAGATGAAGTGCCTTTTTACTTCTGATGAGCTCGCAAATACGAAGGTAAGGCAGATAGATGAAGTGCTTGATAAAGCGTTCACTTTCGATTACTTCAAATGGCAGCAGGATAACAAGATTGAGATAGATGAACCGTTCAGGGCTGACGGCCTTAACAGGATCCTTTATAAGTGTCCTCACTGCTTGACTGAAGGTGAGACCGAGGGTTCCGGTATCACGCTGAAATGCAAGAAGTGCGGTGCCACATATGAACTCGATACATTGGGCAGACTTAAGGGTGTTAACGTCGAACCGAAGTTTACACATGTGCCTGACTGGTTTGCTTGGGAACGCGAGCAGTTTAAGGAAGAACTTGAGAATGGAACATATAAGCTTGATGTTCCGTGCGACATAGCGATACTTAAAGATTCCAAGGCGCTGTATATGGTCGGAACCGGAACGCTCCACCACGACGCAAACGGCTTTGTGCTTGACGGCTGTGACGGCAAGCTCCATTACGAGCAGTCTCCGAGCGCATCTTACAGCGTCAATTCGGATTACTTCTGGTATGAGATCGGCGATATCGTGTCTATCGGTACCAACGACTGTTTGTATTTCTGTTTCCCGAAAGAAGGCGATATAGTAGCCAAGACGAGGATTGCTGCAGAAGAACTGTATAAGTTATCGAAAGGAAAGACTTCTTCCGAGAAAGAAGAGTAACAGATAATTTTATGGCAGAGACAGAACACGGAATCTACTTTGTAGAAGAAATAGCAAAAGGCATATATAAGTTTTATGAGCAGCGTAATGCATCTATTTACCTGGTTCTTGGCGAAAAGAAAGCATGCCTTATAGATACTGCTTACGGCCTTACAAATCTTAAGGAACTTGTTGAACACTATACGGATCTTCCGGTTACTGTCGTTAATACCCACGGACATATAGATCATGTGCTTGGAAATCACTGGTTCGAAAATTGCTATCTGAATTCTGCTGACAAGTTTATGTATTATGAGATCATCATGGAGTTTTCGATGATGATCAACGAGCCATGGGTTCAGGATTTCTACGGGGATTTCGTTAAAGAAATCGATGCCGAAGAAGTGAATTTCCCGGAGCCTCAAAATATATCGGAAGGTGACGTCATCGATCTTGGCGGAAAGACACTTGAAGTATATGAGATGCCGGGACATACAAAGGGCAGCATAGTGCTTGTCGATCGTACGGATAAGATATGCTTTTCGGGCGATTCGATCATAGAAAATCTCTGGCTCTTCCTGGAAGAATCTGAAGATCCTAAAACATATCTTGAATCGCTTAAGAAGAACCGCGATATCTTAACCCAAGCCGGTATCGAGAAGATTTATAACGGACACTTCAGTTATGAACCAATCGCGATCAATGAACTTGATGATATGGTTGATGCTATGGAAGCAATAGTTGCCGGAAAATTGGAAGGTACAGAAGTCGAAAACCATGCGGGCAGGGGAATAGAATATTCTCATAAAGACTGGAAAGTCATCTGCCCTTTGAAAGAGTGACTGGGAGTATCTCATGATCAACTGGATAATGAAAAAATCCGGAGAGATAGCGCTTAAGACAGATGTCGGTAAGCTCGATCTGTCGTGTCTGCCCAAAGAAGTCTCTGAAATAAAAGATGTAAGTTATATCAAAGATAACAATCCCGGTCACACTATGGATATCTATGTCAAAAAGGACGGAACAAAGAAGCCGGTCCTCATTGATATCCACGGCGGCGGTTTTATTTCCGAAGACAAAGCGATGAACAGGCTCTTCGGAAACTATATGGCAAGACTAGGCTTTGTCGTTTTCGAATTAAATGTCAGACTCGCTTATCCCGAATGGACTGTTTTCGATCAGGTAGAAGATATCGATAAAGGCGTCAGATTTGCGCTGGAACGCGCGGGAGAGTATGAAGGCGATACTGACCAGCTATACATAGCCGGACACTCCTCAGGCGGCGTTCTCGCGTTTACAGAGTGCATGCTCAGCAGTTCGCAAGAGATGCTTTCTGATTTCGGACTTAAAGAGCGCGATTACAAGTATAAGGGCCTGATCACGGACTGCGGCCTTATGCATTTCTATAAGAGCAGCATTGCTTATTGGGGCATGCGTAAGATGATATTCCCAAAAGGTTATAAGGACGATAAGAGATATAAGTATCTGACGGCAGAGAATAACGAATACATCACAAGACTGCCTAAGGCAGCACTTCTTACTAATTCCAAAGATGTTCTTAAGAAGATGACTTATTACTTCGATAATGTGCTGACGAAAAAGTCTGTGGAGCACCGCCTTTTCGAATATGGAAAAGACGGACACACAGGTATTATCTTCAAGCCTTATACTGATGAAAACCAAACGGTCTTAAAGAAGGTCAGGGATTATCTTTTGAACGGTTAGCCGCCTTAGCTTCCTTGCGCTCTTTGACTTTAGCCTTTTTCTCTTCAAAGTATTCTTTGAAGTCATCTCCATAATCATCGCGTATGACCCTGTAATTCCAGTACACCCAAACAGCCATAACCGGCTCTAAGCAGATCGTGGCGATGAGAGAAAACAGATCTGTTTCGCCTGAGATGTATTGAGGTATATTTACTATCGGCATTACGATCATGATGGCTACACCAATCAGCAAGCAGAATAGCTGGACTAAGATCTGTCCGATATATTCGAACAATTCATTCGCTCTTTCACCTCTGGAACAGTATGTGCAGATACCGAAAACTACGATCCAGCCGATCCAGATCCAGAACATATAGTTTATCTCGCCCAGATAGATCTGATAGCCTGCACCCGCGATGCCGCACAGCATTGAGAAGATAAAAATGCCTGTTATGGTGTTGATCTGATAACGTTCGGCATATCTTCTGTATCCGTGCCAGTATTTGGGTTTATCCTCGAGTTCTTTGTCGTTCAGACGATTGCGGAGGAGCTTGACCAAAGCGTCGCAGGCTTCTTCCTGAGTGCTAAATAACTGGGCATCGAATTTCTTCCCCTGCTCGCCGTAGAAGATCTCCCACTTTCCGTTCTTTTTGTGGATCAGATTAAAACAGGCATCGTAACGTCCGCGAACACCAATATTGATGTTTTCCGGATCGATACCCATATTCTCGATCTCGTTCTCAAGCTGTTTTATATTCATGTCTCCTATTCCCCTTAACGACTTAATGTTAGCACATATTCATTTCTTTGTATTTCGTGTTAAGCACTCAAAATCCAAAGGCCATCTTGTGTTAGAATGACCATAACAAAAGCTCGTGAGAGGGAACAAGATGATTATCCTGATAACCGGCGCATCCCATACTGGTAAGACCGTTCTGGCCCAGAAGATGCTCGAGAAATATAAATATCCTTATATGTCTATGGACCATGTGAAGATGGGCCTTATAAGAAGCGGTAATACAGATCTTACGCCTGAAGATGATGATGAACTTACAGATTATCTGTGGCCGGTTGTCCGTGAGATGATAAAGACCGCTATAGAAAATGACCAGAACCTCATAATCGAAGGCTGTTATATTCCTTCTTCCTGGCGGAAGGATCTTGATGAAGATTATTTAAGCAAGATCAGGTTTATCTGTCTTGCTTTGACAGATGAATATATAGATTCACATTTTGAGAATATAAAAGACCACGCTTCTGATGTTGAGAACAGGCTTGATGATTCTTATCTTTCAAAGGACTGGCTTAAATCCGAAAATCAGAAGTATATAGATGCTTTTTCTGCAGCAGGAGAGCAGATCATCCTGATAGATAAGGACTATTCCAAGGTTCTTGCCGATATATTGGCGACATATTGACAGAAAAGTTATTAATCTGTGACAGACAAGGTTTATTAAAAACTGTTTTGCTTTTTATTCACAGAGTGAAAACATCAAGGAAACCATAAGGGCGTAACATTTAATCAGATGGTTCGCTCAGGTTATTTATTGCCTGTTTAAATATATAAGAATTGGAGGTGGTAAATATGGTTTTTGATCTTGAAAGATATGTTGATGAGCCGATTGTTTATTTTGATGATACAAAAAAGTTAGATGACCAGAAATTATTCCTTCTTGGCGTCAAGATCAGATCCGATATGGTGGATCTGCTTCTCAAGGGCGTTAAAGCAAAAGACATAACTGTTAAGAAACTGGATCCGTCGGAGGATTCAAGTTACGGAGTCATAAATATGGTAGCAGAGTCAGTGCTCTCCGATTGGGGATTTGGATTGACAGATGCATCAGAGATCATGGAAAAACCGGTGGTAATCGATAATTCGGACCCGAGACTTCTTAGAAAGACTATAAGCAACTTTAAGATATCTGACTCTAAATTAAGAGAAGGCGCGGTGTTAAGGGCTCTCCGGGAAGACTTCAACGCTTTTAAAGCACAGATCAATAATGAACTGAATGTTTTCCCAACGCCTATGCGCGAAATGATAATGATGACACTTCTCGACGGCTTCCACACCTGGGAGAAGTCAAACTGGGACAATAAGACTTGGGATTAAATAAGCTCCTATTAAGAGTATTTAGCACAACAGGTAATACCCTCTGTAACCAAGGCAGAGGGTATTATTCTATCCGCGTGAGAATTGGCCGCAAAACAGAACGGGACTTATGTTAGTATTAGGCAATAAAGCAGGGGAGGATAAGGATATGAGATTAGACGGATTCGGAATCTTTGTAGAAGATATGGGTAAGATGATCAGGTTCTACAGGGACGTTTTGGGCTTTGAGATAAAGGAACCGGAAGATACAGGCAATGTCTATCTGGTCAAGGACGGTACTTTATTCCTGTTTTATGGCAGAAATGATTTTGAAAAGATGACCAGCCGCAGATATGAATATGTTAAGGGCTTGAACGGCCACTATGAGATAGCTCTCTATGTTGACTCATTTGAAGAAGTGGATGCTGCATATAAGAAAGCAATTGATGGCGGAGCTGTATCTGTCTTAGAACCTGAAGACGAACCGTGGGGGCAGAGGACATGTTATGTAGCTGATCCTGAAGGAAACATTATTGAGATCGGTTCATGGAACAAGCCTTACGAAGTAAAAGATAAATACGTATTGGAAGAGAAAAATGGATAACAGGATAATCGAGTTTTTAATCAGGGCAAAGAAGGCAACTTATGCAGGCAAAGGCGCTGAGACGGCATCTTCAAGGACAGGTTCTCACGATCTGGTATATAAAGAAGATGATCTGAAGTATTACGATACATATTTAGGCGGCAATAAGTTTGCCGGAGAAGAGGCTTTGTGGATCGCAGATAAGCCTTACTGGAGCATGAATTACGCCGGAAGAGTAACTGGTGATAACTTCAGCGGAGATTTTCTAAAGGAAGCTTTGCTCAATGTGCCTTACGATAAGCCTTTCAGAGGACCTGATACATATACGAACGGCGATTACACGTTTAAGTGTGATGTTACAGGGGATTTTGAATGGTTTCAGGGCTATGAGACCATAAGTTATAAGGGAAATAAGATCTACGAGTGTTATTTCCATGGCGGAATCATCGAATAAGAGTATAATGTTCGGAAATTCATTTTTGGGGAATATCGAATGTTAAAGAATCTGAAAAAGCTCATTAGCTACTATAAGCCATATATGGGAACATTCCTTTTGGATATGTTCTTTGCTGTCGTGGCTTCTGCAATAGCACTGGTCATTCCTCTTATAGTCCGTTATATAACCTCTGAAGTTATATATCTTGAAGAAGGCGCCAAAGAGAGGATAATCCAGCTCGGAATACTTCTCATAGGTCTTGTGGTGGTCCAGTTCTTATCTAACTTCTATATAACCAATATCGGTCATGTTATGGGCGCGAAGATGGAATATAACATGCGTGCCGAGATTTTCGAGCACTATCAGAAACTGTCATTCTCATTCTTTGACGACCAGAAGGTCGGACAGCTGATGAGCAGGATCACGAATGACCTTTTTGATATTACTGAACTCCTGCATCACGGTCCTGAAAACATCGTAATATCCCTGATCAAGATCGTCGGCGCATTCATCATCCTGTTTGGCATAAGCAAGTATTTGACTGCTGCATCGTTCATTATCCTGCCGTTTATGTTCATCTACGTTTTCTTCCTAAACAAGAAGATGAGAAAGACTTTCAAAGAGAACAGAAAAAAGGTTGCAGATATCAATTCGAGAACTGAAGACAATCTCTCGGGCATCAGAGTCGTTAAGTCATTTGCCAATGAAGATATCGAGATTGCCAAGTTTAAAGAAGGCAATGATGCTTTCTTAAAGACCAAGAAGAACAGCTATCTTTATTTAGGCCTGTTCCAGTCCGGCATGACTGCATTTATCCTTCTGGTAAATATCGTAGTCATCATTACCGGTGCTGTTCTTATTTCAGACGGCCTGGTTGAGATACCTGACTTTATCGCGTTCCTTTTGTACATTAATACTTTCACGGAACCGATCAGAGTCATTGTCGATTTCACGGAGCAGTTCCAGAATGGCTATACAGGCTTTGAGAGATTTACTGAGATCCTTAATATCGAACCTGATATCAAAGACCGTGAAGGCGCTGTTGAGCTGACTGACGTTAAAGGCGATATCTTATTTGAAGACGTATCGTTCAAGTATAAGGACGGAGCGCACAGAGTATTGCGTCATATCAATCTTGATATCGAAGCCGGTTCCTATGTTGCTCTTGTAGGTTCTTCAGGCGGCGGTAAGACAACGCTCTGCAGCCTCATTCCGAGATTCTACGATGTAACCAACGGCGACATTAAGATCGACGGAAAAGACATCCGTGATATCAAGCTTAAGAGCCTTAGAGATCACATCGGAATAGTGCAGCAGGATGTTTATCTTTTTGCAGGAACCGTGCTTGAAAACATAAGCTACGGCAAGCCCGGTTCAACCAAGGAAGAGATAATCGCAGCAGCAAAGCTTGCTAACGCGCATGACTTCATAATGGAACTTCCGAACGGTTACGATACCGATATCGGACAGCGCGGCATTAAGCTCTCAGGCGGACAGAAGCAGAGGCTTTCTATTGCGAGAGTATTTTTGAAGAACCCGCCTATTCTTATCTTTGATGAGGCTACGAGTGCTCTTGATAACGAGAGTGAAAACATCGTAAAAGAGTCATTGGAAAAGCTCGCTAAGAACAGAACGACGATAGTCATCGCTCACCGTTTATCAACGGTTAGAAATGCTGAGCGTATCCTAGTTCTTACAGAAAACGGAATCGAAGAGAGCGGCACTCATGACGAGCTCATGGCTAAGGACGGTATCTACGCAGGACTCTATAAGTGGAATGCATGAGGGAGGATTAGATAATGGGTTTTAAGTATTGTTTGTTTGACCTTGACGGCACTCTGACAGATCCTGCGATCGGAATCACGAATTCCGTCATGCATGCTTTAGAGAAATACGAAATTCATGTAGAGGACAGATCTGAACTCTATCCGTTTATCGGTCCGCCGTTGGATTATTCATTCAAGACTTTCTATGGCTTTACTGAAGAACAGGCGATTCAGGCAATCAAGTATTACAGGGAATATTTCAGCGTAACGGGACTTTTCGAAAACAAAGTCTACGACGGCATTCCCCAGATGTTAGAAGAGCTCCAGAATAAGGGCGTTGTCATTGCTCTTGCAACATCAAAACCTTACGAGTTTTCTCTTAAGATCCTTGAGCATTTTGATCTGAAGAAGTATTTTACATACTTCGGCGCTGCCACAATGGATGGCAGGATCAGCAAGAAAGAAGACGTTATCGCTCATCTGTTGGAAGATATGGGAGCATCTGATAAATCTGAGATCCTGATGGTGGGAGACCGCTATCACGATATAGAAGGCGCAAAGGCAAATGATCTGAAGAGCGCCGGAGTTTTATGGGGATACGGATCAGATGAGGAATTGAGGAATGCAGGCGCTGAGTATATTCTTGCCAAGCCTTCTGATGTCCCGGATCTGTTCTGATATGGGGGACATTATGAAAAAGTTAGAACTAATCAACGATGACTATTTAGGTTATGTCAAACACCTCCGCCATGCATGCCGTGGCATTGTCGTAAAAGACGGCAATGTTCTTTTGTGCTTTGAGTCGAATAACAACAAGTATCTGATTCCGGGTGGCGGCGTTGAAGAGGGCGAGTCTTATGCTGACTGCTGCGAGCGCGAGATCTTGGAAGAGACAGGCATAAAGGTAAAGGCAGCAGAAGAGTATCTCGTTATCGAAGAGCTTTTCGAAGACTGGCGTCACATCAATCACTACTTTGTCTGTGAATTGATCGAAAATACAGGCGTTCAGCATCTCACAGCCGGCGAGATCGAAGCAGGATATGAACTCGCATGGATCCCTATGGATAAGGCTGTTGAGATATTCGGAGACTATGAGAGATTTCATGATAGTAATATTGCCGACTACGGTCTTTACAGGCGCGAAAACCTGGCGCTTTTAGCTTATAAAGAACAGGCATAAGATGCATTTTGTAGAAGCAAGGGGTTTGATCCATAACAAGGACGGTTTTCACGGAATGAATATCTACCGTGGCTGTACCCACGGCTGCATTTATTGTGACAGCAGGAGCCTTTGCTACCAGTTCAAACATCAGTTTGAAGACATTGAGGTTAAGCAGAATGCGCCTGAACTTTTGGAACGTTCGCTTAAGTCTAAAAGAGAAAAGTGCATGATAGGAACGGGTTCAATGTCTGATCCCTACATGCATTGCGAAAAGGATTTAAGGCTCACCAGAAAGTGCCTGGAGATAATCCACAAGTACAGATTCGGATTAGCGATCCAGACAAAGTCTGACATGATCCTGGATGATATTGATCTTTTGGATGCGATTAATAAGGATGCAAAATGCGTTGTTCAGATGACGCTTACTACTTACGATGATGATCTCTGCAGTATCCTGGAACCCAATGTCTGCAATACCAAAAGAAGGATAGAAGTTCTGGAAGAAATGCAGAAGCGCGGTATTCCTACCATTGTCTGGCTTTCTCCGATCCTGCCGTTTATTAATGATACGGAAGAGAATATCACCGCCATCTTAAATGAATGCGCCAGAGTCGGCGTTAAAGGCATAATCTGTTTTGGCATGGGCGTTACTTTAAGAGAAGGTGACAGGGAGTATTTCTATTCCGCTCTCGAAAAGAATTTCCCAGGTCTTAAGTACAGATACATGAGCACATACGGAAATGCTTATGATGTTCAGAGCCCCGACAGCGCAAAGCTCATGAGGATAATGAAACGCATATGTAAGGCGAACGGGATGATGTCTGATCCTGATGAGTGCTTCAGGTATATGAACGATCTTCCCGATAGACAGATCAGCATTTTCGACCTCTAACAAGATCTCCTGTTGACAATCTAACAGTCGTTAGATAAACTTTCTCTAACAATCGTTAGAGAGGTCTTGCCATGAATACCAGAGAAAAGATAATGGATGTTGCACTTCACATGTTCTCCGAGAGAGGATATGAGGCTGTGTCTATTAGGGATATCTGCGGCGAAGTAGGTATCAAGGAGAGTACGCTCTATTATCACTTCAAGAATAAAAAAGACATTCTGGATTCGCTCGTGGAAAAGTTCAGAACTCACATAGACGGACTTCTGACACATGTTGATGAGATCACGGAAAAGCCGGCCAAGAAAAAGGGCAAGAATATCGAAAACCAGATGGTGGATTCATACATGATGGACAGCTATCTTTTTGATCCGTTCTGCAATCTGATGTTAAGGCTCATGATGATCGAGCAGTTCCATAACGAAGAGATCAGAGCTCTTTATGAGAAGACCTTGTTTACCGATCCCCTTGAGATCCAGATGAATATATTTAAAAAGCTTGCAGCAACAGGTGTCTTCCCTGAGAAAGACGTTGAATGGATCGTGAAAGAATACCATGCATACATGACGATGCTGACATTCAAATATCTTCTTAACGGAGAGCTTACCGAAAAGCGCAAAAAGGCTTACCAGAAGGAAGTCCATGATCTCATGAAAAGAAGGTTCATGTCATGAAGAAGATAGCGATGTTTACAATGGGCACCAGAGGTGATGTCCAGCCGTACATTTATCTTTCCAAAGGTCTGATGAAAGCGGGTTATGACGTGACTCTTGGAACGCACCCTTGCTGGCGCGGTTTGGTTGAAAGCTTTGGAGTTCATTTCGAACCCGTAGGACCTGATATCGATATCGAGAAAGAAACGACCATCATCCGCGGGAAGTCCGCGAACGCTATGATGAGTCTTCTTAAGACGATGAACTTCATAATGAAGATAATCGAAGGCTCTTCAAAAGAGGTCTATGAGATCTGCAAAGGCAAGGATCTCATAATCGTTACCCACAGCCAGATGGGTGCTGTTGAAGCAGGCGTTTTGGGTATCACCAAAGTCAACGTAACTCTCCAGACCGAGATGATCGGAGAGAAGCTCAGAAAGCAGAAGTTTTCCGAAAAACTTATCGGCGGATTCATCGCAAAGCAGGCTGCAAAACCAACTAACAAGATCCGCAAGATATACGGTTTAAAGCCAGTTAAATCAGCTGATGAGGAGATGTCAGATAAGCTCAATCTCATTCCGATAAGTAAGTATGTAATAGACAGAAACCCTTACTGGGAAGCAAAGAATGTCATCACCGGTTACTGGTACGATGAGGAAGAAGAATACATTCCTGATGAGAAGCTCAAGGCTTTTATCGAGAGTGGTGAAAAGCCGATAGTTCTTGCATTGGGTGCGATGTCTTTCGAAGCTGAGGCTGACAGGAAAAGACTCGACATGTTTGTTAATGCATTTAAGAAAACAGGGCAGAGGGCGGTCATCCAGGGCTTTGCGAAAACACTTGAAGATTATGAGCTTCCTGATTCCATGATCGCTGTCGGAGGCATTCCGCACAGCTGGCTTTTTAAGAATGCAAAGTGCGTTATCCACCACTGCGGATTTGGAACTACGGCAGCTACGATGATATATGGTGTTCCGTCAATTCCCGTGCCTCACGTTCTTGACCAGCTGGGCTTTGCAATGCAATTGGAGAAAAAAGATGTTGCGACAAAGCATATCGACGCGAAGAAACTTTCAGAGCAGACTATAACAGCTGCCATTGAAGAACTTAACAGCACATATGCCGTGAAGAAGAGAAATGCCGAAGCAATTTCTGATAAGATAAGCACAGAGCACGGCATTGCTGAAGCCGTCAGATTGATAGAGAGCGTGCTGACTTAAATGGAATGGTTTTGGTGCATAATCGCAGCCTTGGGCGCAGGAATAGGGACGGGATTGGCAGGCCTTTCTGCTGCTACTGTCATGGTTCCTATCCTTATTGTTTTGTGTCCTTCGTTCTCCGGTGAGACGGGGGCATATCAGGCTACTGCGATAGCTCTTGCCTCAGACATCTTAGGCTCTGCCGTTACGACATATACATACGCAAAACATAAGAATATCGATCTTAAGCGCGGCTGGCTGATTATGACCATAATATTGATCATGTGCACGGTTGGCAGCTATGTCGCTTTCCTCGCGGGAAACGTAGTTCTTGGCAGCTTTACGTTATTCCTTACTTTCTGCATCGGAATCCGTTTTCTTGTAAAGCCTGATACGAGCCGTAAGAATCCGGTCAGAAAAGGAGAGAAACTTGGACTTAAGGAAGTGCTTATATCGATACTGTTCGGTATTCCTGTCGGATTTGGCACAGGTTTTGTCGGAACAGGCGGAGGCATGATGATGCTCATTATCTTTACGGCATTTTTCGGAATGGAACTTAAGACGGCAGTCGGTACCAGTACATTCATAATGACATTTACGGCTCTGATCGCTTCAACGAGCCACATACTTATCCATCCTGCAATTGTGCTCGAGAAGTGGGACATTATGCTAGTCTGCATCACTGTAGCGACAATATCTTCACTGCTTTCTGCAAAGTTTGCAAACCGCGTAAAGAACAGGACGATAGGCCTTGTTACAGGTGCTGTTTTAACTTTGCTTGGCGCTTCAATGCTGATACTTAATTTCTGGGAGAAGCTTTCAAAAATCAATCTTTTTGTTGAGACGCTGCGCTCCCTTGGATTGCTGGTGTTATTCATCGTTCCCTGCGTCGTGATATTGCTCGCTATAAGGTATATATTTAAACCGCCTCAATATGTTTTCAGAAAGCTTCTTCACCTGGTTGCTTTTACGGGCATTTCCTTAATGGTCATTTTCGCGAAGGAATGGCTGCCAATAGTTCTTACTTCTTTAGTGTTTGCAATTATCTTATGGCCGATTCTTACGATACTCGAAAAAGAACCGTGGTTCGACAGGTTTTTCGTGCAGAAGAAAAAGGGCGAGATCAAGCTCAGCATGGTAATGCTGCTTGTAATGTTTGCAGTGCTCGTAGCCGTAGCCTGGGGCATATTCGGAGAGCCGTATCTAGCAGCAGCTTCGATACTTATGTGGGGAGCAGGTGATGGCGCTGCTGCTCTTTTCGGAATCCCGTTCGGAAAGCACAAAGTAACATTTAAACCTGCAGATGGAAAGAAGTCATGGGAAGGCAGTTTTGCGATGCTGGGAATATCTTTTATATGCGGAATCTTAGTGCTTGTGTTTGCGCAGAAACTTGACATTCCCAAAGCTGTATTGTTAGCGTTAATTGGCGCTGTGGCTGGAACTATGACCGAGTTGTTTACGCCAAGCGAGTTTGATACCGTAACAGTTCCGGTCGTGATTGAAGCCGTATTACTTATATTAAACACTCTTGGAGGAGCCGGATGAGGATCTTATTTATTCGACATGGCGAACCTGATTACGAGAACGATACACTGACAGAAACAGGTTTTAAGCAGGCTCAGTTGGTCGCCCAAAGACTTAAGGATGAAGGCATAGAGGAGATATGGTCTTCCACACATGGAAGAGCTGTTAATACTGCAAAGTTCACATCTGATCTTTTGGGTCTTCCCATAAAGACGGCTGACTTTATCCGTGAGATCACATGGGGAAGCACAAATGGTGAGGAACTCTTTGCTGGCGGCCATCCCTGGGACATCGCTGATGAGATGGCCAGGAGGGGAATGGATCTTAATGATCCAGATTGGCGATCTAATCAGTTCTTTGCAAATAACAAGGCAGTTCAATGCGTTGATCAGATCGGAAAGGGAATAGACGGATGGCTTGCTGATCTCGGTTACACGAGAAACGGCCTTTACTACGATCACATTATCGAAGAAGACCATCACCGCACTATCGCATTTTTCTGTCACGGCGGCTCTTCGAGCGCAGCAATCGCACACATCATGAACTTGCCATTCCCTTATGTCTGCGCTTTGCTGCATATGGAATTTACGGGTATTACGATACTCAGATTGGACAGAAAGAAAGGTCCCTGCACTTTACCCTGTATGGAACTTGCCAATGACGGAAGGCACATAAAAGAAGGCAGCTACCACAGACTGCTTAATAAGTGATCAGATAAGCAGAATTTAGCAGTAAACATCTAAGAGTTTGTCCCCTGTTGAAGAAGGTTTTCGCGTGCTACTCTTTAAGTGGTAAGCGAAGATCTTTCAGATGGTATGGGGTAACTGAAGATGATTAAAAAATTATTGAGCTGCGTTCTGACAGCTGTTTTAATTCTAGGCATTTCCGGATGTAAATCTGACGATGAAGAAAGCAGCGAAGCATCTGCTGAGATTATTGAAACTACTATCGTCACAACGACAACTGAGACTACGGAAGAGACCACATTGGAAACGGAGCCGGAATATACCGGAAGAAGTCCTTATGGTGATCTGGCGATAGGCTTTGCGGAAGGAGACGTGGCTCTCTGTGTCAGACATGATCTGAAGCTCCCTACTAAAATGGGTTCAACTGACATAACCTGGAAAAGCAGTGACGAGAGTGTCGTAAAGACAGATGGAACTGTAATAAGACCTGCTGAACGCTCCTGTCTTGTAACCCTTACAGCAACATTAACTGTTGATGGTGAAGAAATGGAGAAGGTCTTCGAAGTAAGGGTAATAAAGACAGCTAACGACCATCTCACACCTGATGACATCTATATCAATGATGAACCCGATCAGATATATTTCTACAATGACATCATTGAAGACTGCACGATCTATGTGAATAAGAAAGGTTATGTGACCAGGGTCATAGGATCCATCATAGATTTTAAGGTCGATTCGCCAGAAGACGCGTTGCTCGCCATACATGGAATTCATAAGCTCATAGGATGCGAAAATGTTTTCGAAGAATTGAAGATCGATCACATAATAAAGGATGATACATGCTATTATTTCGTCTTTAACCAGGTCCATAATTCCGTTCCTGTTAAAGGAGTAATGCTGACTCTTACAACTGATCTGGAAGGGAATACAAACGGCTTCATAAACTATTATGTTCCAATCGATATCTCTACTGATCCTGCCGTTGATAAAGACGCCGCAATAGCTGCTATCGGCGATTATGAAAAGATATTTAGCGAAGAATTAATGATCGACGTCAATGGCGAGAATGCAACGCTCATATGGGAGATCAGGTATTCCAAAGCAGGCGAGGCGATTACTTACAGCGCTAAAGTCGATGCCCAGACCGGTAAGCTCTTATGGAGCGGTCAGAACGCAATAGTAGACTGATCACTTAGTCAGCGACTTTAAGATATCAATGTAATTCAGCGTCATGTGAGAAGGTCTTATGGACATCGGAAGTATATATCCGATCTCCATATAGTCATCAACCTTAAGCTTCTTGGCAATGATGTTTGGACCGTTTAATTCTTCATTGATTACGCCGCTGCAGATCGTGTAGCCGTTAAGACCGATCAGCATGTTAAAGAGTGTCGCACGGTCAAGAACGATCAGCTCCTTGTCGCAGTCTACTGTGCTCAGGATCTCTTCCGAGAAATAGAAAGAGTTGTGGCTGCCCTGTTCGTAAGAGAGTCTTGGATAAGGCTTTAAGTCTTCCAATGTGAGATATTTCTTTTTGGCCAGAGGTGAGTTCTTGCCGATGAATACATGCGGCTCAGCCTTGAAGAGGGGAGTGAAGGATAAGTTGTTATCTTTCAGAGTTTTTCTGATTACTTCTTCATTGAATTTATTTAAATAGAGAATACCTATCTCTGATCTTAAGTGCGCAACGTCGTCAATGATGTTGAACGTCTGCGTTTCTCTCATATGGAATTCATACTTGTCTGCGCCGCTCTCTTTAAGGAGTTCCACGAATGCTTCTACTGCGAATGAATAGTGCTGTGAAGATACGAAAAACTTGAGCTTGCCGGATTCTTTTCCCGCATAGCGCTCTTCAATGAGCTCGGTCTGGTCCAATACCTGTCTGGCGTATCCCAGGAATTCCTCGCCTTCGGGTGTGAGCTTTATTCCTTTGTTCGATCTTGTGAATATCGTGATGTTGTATTCGTTCTCGAGTTCATGGATGGCAGAGGTGAGGCTCGGCTGTGCGATGAAGAGCTTCTTGGCAGCATTGGTGATATTGCCTTCGTCTGCGACTGTAACTATGTATTGGAGCTGCTTAAGTGTCATGAGGGCGCCTCCTTGAGTAGATAGGTATTTTCTCGATTTTAACATCAACCATAGATTTTATCTATACACAAGCGACAATTATTTGTATTTTACCTATTGAGTTAGTGGGCTTATACTCGCAAGCAATAAATCAGCCGCAGATATGGAGGAAATACAAATGAATACATCAGTAATCGGCTATCCGAGAATCGGTAAAGACAGAGAATTGAAGTTCGCTTCAGAGAAATTCTTCAATGGCGAACTTGATGAAGCAGGACTTCTTACTGCTGCAAAGGCAATCAGGAAAGAAGACCTTCTTAAGCAGAAAGAAGCAGGGATCACATATATCTCCAGTAACGATTTTTCTTTCTACGATAACGTTTTGGACACTGCATTCCTGTTCAACGTTATTCCGCAGAGATATAAGGATCTGGGCCTTTCTGAGCTCGAGACATACTTTGCTCTTGCCAGAGGCTATCAGGGCGAAAAGGGCAACGTTAAGGCTCTTGCAATGAAGAAGTGGTTCAACACAAATTACCACTATCTCGTACCTGAGATCGGCGACGATACAATTATTGCACTCACAGGTTCAAAGCCTCTCGACGAATTCGTCGAAGCAAAGGAATTCGGTGTGGAGACAAAGGTTGCTCTGATTGGACCTTTCACGTTCTTAAAGCTTGCCAAGTTCACAGGTTCAAAGAAGATCGCTGACGTTTATTCTGTTCTTACTGCAGAATACATTAAGCTCGTATCACTTCTTGCAGCTGCCGGCGCTAAGGTAATTGAATTTGATGAGCCTTATCTCGTAAGAGATTTAGACAGCGATGACATCGATCTTTTCAAAGAGATCTATTCTCTTATCCTTTCTAACAAGAACGGCGCTAAGATCTTACTCCAGACATATTTCGGTGATATCAGGGATATCTATAACGAAGTAACAGAACTTGATTTCGATCTTATCGGTCTTGATTTCGTTGAAGGCAGAAAGACATTGGAGCTCGTTAAGGAGAATGGTTTCCCGTCTGACAAGATCCTCGTTGCAGGTCTTGTTAACGGTAAGAATATCTGGAAGAACGATTATAAGAAGACATTATCAGTTCTTAATGATCTTGGTGTTGCAAACGTAGTTCTCGGAACATCATGCTCACTCCTGCACGTTCCTTACACGCTCGCAAATGAGACTAAGCTTTCTGAAGACTATAAGAAGCATTTCGCATTCGCAGAAGAAAAGCTTGTTGAGCTTAATGAGATTGCTTCACTCTTTGGAACAGATTTCGAAAACAGCGACATTTATAAGAAGAACCAGAGCCTTTTCGAAGGCAGGATCGACAGTGAAGATAAGGATGTCCAGGCTAAGGTCGCAGCAATCACTGATGCTGACTATGTAAGACTTCCTGTTTTCGAAGAGCGCGAAAAGATCCAGAAAGATATCCTTAACCTTCCTTTGTTCCCGACAACAACTATCGGTTCTTTCCCTCAGACATCTGATGTCAGAAAGAACAGACAGGAATTTAAGAAGGGATTAAAGTCCAGGGAAGAATATGTTGAGTTCAACAAGCAGAAGATCGCAGAGTGCATCAAGCTCCAGGAAGAAATCGGTCTTGATGTCCTTGTACACGGCGAGTTTGAGAGAAACGACATGGTCGAGTATTTCGGTGAGAACTTAAACGGTTATGTATTTACCGAGAAAGCATGGGTTCAGTCCTACGGTACGAGAAATGTTAAGCCGCCGATCATCTGGGGCGATGTATCAAGAAAAGCACCTATCACAGTTGAGTGGTCCAAGTTCGCAAAGTCCTGCACAGATAAGCCTGTAAAGGGAATGCTCACAGGTCCTGTAACTATCCTTAACTGGTCATTTCCGAGAGAAGATATCTCCATCAAGGAGAGCATCCTCCAGATCGCTCTTGCGATCAGAGATGAGGTTTTAGACCTTGAAGCAAACGGCATCAACATCATCCAGATCGACGAAGCAGCTTTAAGAGAGAAGCTCCCTTTGAGAAAGTCTGACTGGTACAGCGAGTATCTTGATTTTGCTATCCCTGCATTCAGACTCGTTCACAGCAAGGTTAAGCCTGAAACACAGATCCACACACATATGTGCTACAGCGAATTTACTGACATCATTCCCGCTATCGATGCAATGGATGCAGATGTCATTACTTTCGAGGCATCAAGATCAGATCTCCAGATCCTTGATTCACTGAAAGAGAATAACTTCAAGACTGAAGTAGGTCCGGGTGTTTACGATATTCACAGCCCCCGTGTTCCTTCTGTTGAAGAGATAGTTACAGCGCTCACAAAGATGAGAGCAAAGATCGAAGATAAAAAGCTCTGGGTAAATCCCGACTGCGGCCTTAAGACGAGAGGAAACGAAGAGACTGTTAAGAGTCTTAAGAACCTCGTTGCCGCTGCAAAGCAGATCAGAGGTTAAGACATGAAAGTATCACAGGTTTACAAGAAGAAAAGAAGTCTCTCTTTTGAGATCTTTCCTCCGAAAAAGGATGCCGAACTCGACAATATCGATGAGACACTTGAAGTATTGGCTGAATTAGAGCCTGACTTCATCAGCGTTACCTTCGGTGCCGGCGGGTCTTCTAACTGCAACCGCACGATCGAGCTCGCGAAAAAGATCAAGTACGATTACAAGATCGAACCTGTGGTACATCTTACATGCCTGCATTACGACAGAGAAGAGATCGACGAGTTCGCCAGAGTCCTTAAAGGCGAAGGAATTGAGAACATTCTTGCCCTGAGGGGTGACCCGAATCCGAATGTTCCCGCCAAAAACGATTTCAGGCACTCGTCTGATCTTATCTCATATCTTAAAGGCAGTGACGACTTCTGCTTCCTTGGCGCATGTTATCCCGAGTGCCATCCTGAGTCTTCAGGTGTCGTAAGCGAGATAAAGAGCCTTAAGAAAAAGGTCGATGCGGGTGCGGAAGTTTTGCTCTCGCAGTTGTTCTTCGATAACGAGATCTTCTACAGATTCCACGAGGAGTGCAAGATTGCTGACATCGACGTTCCGGTCATTCCGGGTGTAATGCCAGTTATCAATGCCGCACAGATCAAGAGGATGGTATCCTTGTGCCACGCTTCTTTCCCGGCGAGATTTCAGAAGATCATCTCAAGATATGAAGATAACAAGGAAGCGCTGTTCGATGCGGGAATGTCTTACTGCTTAAGCCAGATAATCGACCTTCTCGTAAGCGATATCAGCGGAATACATCTTTACACAATGAATAATCCTCTTGTTGCAAGAAGGATCTGCGAAGGTATCAAGAATATCGTCTGATGTTTACATTACCGGCGTGGATTCAGGTGTCTTGCCGTCCCTGAATCTGGAGTCGGTGTAAAGACCTGAGATCTTGCCGTAAGAGATAATATTGCCGGTATTGCCTTCGGCATCAGTGTCGAGCTCTTTAATGAATTCGCCAAGCTTTTTGTTCTGGCCGTTTACCGTGCCCCTGACCCTTTCGACAGGTGCTTTAAGAGCTATTACGTAGATGTCGAAATTATGTGTATAGCCGTGGCCGATATGAGGGCCGTTATAATCGAGCGGTGATGCCCAACCTTCGGGAAGGGAAGTCTCAGTGATCCCGCCAGATCTCCAATGAAGATAACCGTTGGTGTTGGTGTCGAACATGTATATGGCATATACTTTGGCGCCCTCTACGGGTTCCCAGGATAACTGGGGCGATCTGTTCTCACCGATATCCGTATTTGAGATTATGTCATCCCAGACGCCGTCTGAAAGACTTGTTGAAGTGACTTTGAAAGTCTCATATCCGTCAAGATATCCGCCGCACATATTGTCTGTCAATGGGTTTACCGTATCTTCCGAGCTCTCTGAAGGCATAACCGAAGACGTTACGGCTTCCTTTTCCCGGCATCCCGGAATGCTTATAAGCAAAGATAAAGCTATAAGTAAGGCAGCAAATTTGGCAGATTTCATTATTTCTAATATCCTTTTCCGACTGACTTTTGAAATTATATCAAAAGATTTCATTTATTGCTGAAAAGGCGTATATTCATTGTTATAGATTAAGGGAAAAGGGCAGATAAGAGTGGAAAAGATAGATAAGGTATTTGCGATCTTAAAAAGACATGTCGCTGATTACTTTCAAGGCTTCGGACACTTTTTTAAGCGCGTCCTGCTTTTGTTTACGCAGGACTATGTCGAGACTGCGCTCTTTATCCTTTTCTGCACGATAATCACAGCATCTGCAACATCGATCTTGAAAAAACTTCTGGTCAAGGCCATGATGCTCGTCAGCGGAGTGACTTATATCGCTCCTGTCAATTTAAAGCAGGTGCTCTTTAATCCGCTTTCGATCCTGATGATGCTTATCTTTGCAGTTATAGTCACGCTGATGTCTCTTTTCGAGATAGCAGGACTCCTTCATACATTCTCTGTCGCACAGGCAGGGTGCGAGACAAATCTCACATGTATGTTTATGGCAGGCTTCAGGGCATGCAAAAAGGCGCTTCATCCGCGAAACTGGCCGATAATGATATTCATTCTTGTCCTGTTCCCTTTGACAAAGCTTTTGCCTCTGTCAGGTTCGACTTTTAAGATCATCCTGCCCGGATTCGTTAACCAGACGATCGACTATACCAAGTGGCTTAACGTCCTTTATATCGTCTTATATTGGGTATTGATCCTGTTCCTTGCAGTCTATATCTTCTCGGTCAACGGATTTGTTCTGCAAAAGGATTCCTTCTTTAAGAGCTGCTCCAAATCAAGAAAGCTCTGTAAAGGGCATGTTATCGAAGTGTTGCTCAACATGTTCATCCTTACGCTGATCCTCAATTTTGCGATCAATTCGGTATCTTCGATCCTGGTAGTAAACAGTGAAGAGCTGATGTCATTCCTGCGCAGAACCGGAAATGTCGTCGCTAAATCGGAAGCGGTCGGAACTTATACATATGCATTAAGACAGATCCTTAAGAGTTTCCTGTCGCCTGCGATAAACAATGCCGCCCTTACGGTCCTGTTCTATAAGTTCCTTGATGACAAGACAAAGAAAGAAACTGTATCAAACGAAGTCCACCAGCTGAAGCAGTATTCATTGAAACGCACAGTCGCTTTTGTTGTATCGCTTGCTGTGCTCTCGCTCATAATCATCGGCGCAATGACTTACAGGTATTCGTACCTTTTCGAGAGCGTCGACAGGCCGCTCGTCTGTGCTCACAGAGGAGATAATGTCAACGCGCCCGAAAACACGATGCCTGCATTTGAACTCGCTGCGAGCGAGAATCTCAAGTGGATCGAACTTGATGTCCATCAGACATCAGACGGAGTAATAGTCTGCAATCACGATTCGACGATCAAGAGAGTAACGGGAAGAAACCTTGCCATCCATGACATCACATATGAAGAACTCTCCAGGATCGAACTCGGTCCCTGGATGCCGGGTGAATATGAGCATGTCCACATCTGCACATTAAGGGAAGCGTTGGAACTTGCCAAAGAAAACGACATGAATGTTCAGGTCGAACTTAAAGGCCATGCTGCTGACAAGAACTTCGAAGAGAATGTTATTGCCGTTATCAATGAGACGGGCATGCACGACAATGTAATGATAATCGCACAGGATGCTTCAAGACTTCAGCGCGTAATGGAGATCGATCCGACGATCACAAAGGGTTACTGCATGGTAATCGCTGTAGGCGATCTCAATGACATCGAATATACAGACAACATAACGATCGAAGAATCTTATGTTACTCCGGAACTTGTACGAGCCATGCACGAAAAGGGAATCAAGGTATTCTGCTGGACCGTCGATCTCGATGATACGGTTCAGTACCTGGTAAGCTGCGATGTCGATGTCATAGGAACCGACAATCCGATGCTGATCAATAATGCTTTGGATAAGGCGGATTATTCAGGCGGACTGGCCAGAGCTGCCCATATCCTGATGCACATGATCGCCAACATGGATAAGTAACAGACGGTCTAAGATCTCACTGTTCTTGGATTCATCATCTTCGCCGTTAAGATCGAACCACCAAAACTCCCCATCGCGCCTGATATTCTTCGCTTCCATTATGCCGCGCAGATAGACTTGTGCCACGTGATTTGCGCACACTCTGCAATCGTACAGATCTTTTAATTCTTTTGCTCTGCTGATGTCCAGGTCATTTACCTTCGTGACTTTCAGAAGATACATATGACAGATCCTGGCAACGTTCTTTCTGGTTATCGGGCGGTCTTTGAAAACTTCGTCCTCAGCTTCCAGCCAGCCTTTATTGCGGCCATTGCCGTAGATGCCTTCAAATTCCATTCCGGCCTTTTGACAGAGCAGTTTTATGAATTCATCAGTAGTCATGAAACGGGCGTGATCCTTATAACTTTACTATCACAACCTTCAAGAGAGCCGGCATCAAAAATCTTGCTTCTTGAGATCGTTTCTTCGCCGGTATAAAGGTCTTTGATCTTATATTCTTCCGCGTTTGCGAAAAGATCTTTATTTACTGTCTTCCTGCCGATCTTATCTAATATCTCATTAACGCTGATCGACGGGACTTCTTTTTGCTCCTGACTTAAGTTAAAGAAACCGAGTGCGATGCCGCCGTCAGAAAGCGGCTTGGCGAGGATATCGATCCTGTTGTTGTCACGGATATAATCCTTGTCAGGTTCGGAGCACTCATATGTCGTAAATATTCTTTTTGCCTGCACGCCGAGAGGATCCTGATCTAAAGCAATCAGGTCTTTGTTTGCAATGATGTTATAGATCTCATCGCCTTTATTTACTCTTCTTAAGTCAACGCCGAGCATGAGGGGAGAGTTCAGCATGCACCACATAGCCATGTGAGAGCGGCACATAATGTTATTGATGCCGTCCATTCCGATAACCAGCATATCAGGGTCGTTCCAGCCTATGCCGAGGCCTGAGAACTCATCCATTATTACTGCCTTGTTGTACTGCGAAGTGATCGATGTAGTGTAGTCGCACTCCCAGGCTGCCGTTCCGTGATTGCCGTCGGCACCTACCTGGAAAGTAATGTCATTTAAGATGCGCCAGGAATCGCCGACCTTGTGTCCCCAGTTCTGAGGCTGTGTCTTTCCCCATTCGCAGATAGAAAAGACGATATCGCGGTCACCGGCGTTCTCAAGTTCGCGCCTGATCTCGGTATAAGAATGAAGAGTATTTTCCTGTCTCCTGTGATTCATTATGCGGATCTTATTGAAACCTGGTGTAGGGAATCTTAACTTGATAGGAGCAGACTCTTTAAATGTATCTGGTGATCCGGTATCAGGAAGCATCTCATCGAAAACAACGTCGTCGTTAACTGCAACCTGAAGCCAGTTTCCGACACCTTCATTTTTTCCTGAAGCGTAAGTTACTGTGAGTTCGTATTCACCTGTCTCGTCAATCTCAACTTCAAATACGAGTTCGCTGCTCCTTGATCCTACAGGGCTGTGATCAGGAGCCGTTCCATCAAATGTGCCGATGGAAGTTACATAATCACTTTTTACAGAGGCGCATGTTCCTGTAATGTCAGCATAACCTGCAGCAGGATAAGTCTTTCCTGCAAAATATATCGATCTGATATTCGGCGCAAATGAGTATTTTGCATTTTCGGGATCAGCGAAAGTCGCATTGTCCCACATGTAATAACAGTTATCGACTTTTATGAAATCGATATCCCATTTGATGTAGTCTTCGCAGTCGGTCTTTTCATATCCATAGATGCCGACTTCTGCGCCTGAACAGAGCCTGGTTCCGATGTCGTTATACATGCCGAATTTAAGGCCGTTCTCATGAACAAAATCAGCCATTGCTTTAAAGCCTGAAGGGAACTTGATTTTATCTGCCTGAAGGTGGCCGTTAACGCGCTCCGGGTGATAGCATCCGTCATCTAAGACGACGTACTTGTAACCGAGCTTATCGAGCTCCAATTCCTTTATCTTAAGGACCATTGCCTTGGTAAGTTCTTCCGTATTGCCGCTCCCGAAAGCATTCCAGCTGTTCCAGCCCATGGCAGGGAGGCGGTGCTTTTTCGCAAAAATGTCAGCATTGGAAAAGTCGTCAAATCTCAGTCTGTAATCGTCTATGGGAGCAGGTCCGTTCATGAAGAATCTCCTTCAAAGGTTATACTGCCGATTATAACAGAATGAATGCTGTGCGTATGTTAAACACCAAAACTAAAAGAGGCTGCCCCGGTTTTGGGACAGCCTCTGAAAAACATTGACCGTTCAAAAAGATTACATGCCTGCTGCGCCGCCGCCGACTGTTGATGAACCGACGTTGCCGGATGTACCGGACTGGAGCTTTAATGTGTACTTGTAATTCTTCTTGAATGTGAAGGATTCGCTTGTGCCGTTCTTAAGCTGGAGATAAGCGCCCTTGGCACCGAAGAGATCGGTCTCGCCATACCATTCGGTTCCATATGCGACCTTGATGGTATATGTGCCGGCATTGAGCTTGATGGAAGAAGACTTGCCTGCAGCGATGAATATCTGGCCAACAACTTCGTTGCTGGAATTATAGACCCTCAAGAGTGCGTTGATCTTGGCAGGTGCATTGATGGTAAGTGTGATGCCGCCGCTGCCCTTCTTCATTGAACCGTTCTCGGGCATTGTCTGTACGCACTTGGAAGCCTTGTCCTTAGAATCCTTCCAGAAGGAGATCTCAGTCCATGCTGCCTTTGCCTTATAGAATTCGCCGTTATCGAAATACTTCTGTGCTTCTTCGTACTTCTTGTTCAATTCATCGATCTTTGCCTGTGCTACACCGACCTGTGTGCTTGCATCAAGGAAATCACCGAGTTCCTTGAAGATAGCAAGTGCTTCTTCGTACTTGTTCTCTTCCATAAGCTTGAAAGCGTTATCGTACTTGAGACCCTTGATAGCTGATTCCAGCAGTGCTTTCTGCTCGTCATCGGCAGGCTTTACTACGCTCTTGATCTTATCGTAATCTGTTGTGCCGTCGTTATAGATCGAGCTGATAAACTTGTCGTCATCAGTCTTGGGATTGTTGATGAACTGGAGTTCGAGATCGCCTGTCTGGACACCGTAGAGATTTGCAATAACGATCATCCATGCTTTGTTTGTTTCAGCAAGGTGTGCATCGCAGATATTAACCTGAGCTGCATACTTTTCCTTGAACTTGGTAAGTGAATTGAACTTGCCCTTAGCTTCGAAATAATTCTTCTGATCCTTTTGTGCGAAAGCTTCCTTAACAGTTTCGCATTCTGTCTTGAGAGCTTTTGCTTCTTTGCCCTTGGAATCGTTGCCGTAGAAATCTTCTACTTCGGCAAGGATCGTGATGGCACCGTCGAAATCTTCATTCTCGATGAGACCGTCGACTTTCTGATAGTCGAGCTCTACCTGTGAGCACTGAGCCCAGTATTCAGAATCCTTGAATGTCTTAAGCTGTGTAAAGAGCTCCAAAGATTCCTCGTAATTTTCGTTCTCAAATGCTTCGCTTGCCTTGTTGTACTTCTGTACGAGCAGGTAGAAGAAGACGCCGACGCCGGCACCGGCCAGAATGATCACTGCAGCGATGACGCTAAGTACTATGATCAAAGGCTTCTTTGACTTCTTAGGCTTTGCGGCAACAGGTGCAGCAACGGGAGCAACTTCAACTGCAGGCTCAGCAACAGGAGCCTCAGTGGGAGCAGGCGCAGGTGCTGCTTCAGCAGGTGCGGGAGCAGGTGCAGGTGCTGCCTCGATGGGAGACTGAACTGCCGGAGTCTCAATAGGAGCTACTTCGGTAACTTCAGACGAGATTGCTTCAACGGGCTCTAAAACAGAAGGCTCTGCAGGAGCAGCTTCTGCGGCAGGCTCTTCTGCCGGTGTTTCTTCGATTACGGGAGCATCAGCAGCGGGTGCTTCTTCAGCCTTTGCTTCCTCTGCAGGTGCTTCGGCAGGAGTCTCCTCTGCAGGAGTTTCTGCTGCAACTGCTTCTGCGGCAGGCTCTTCGGCCGGAACTTCAGTTTTTGCTTCTTCAGCAGGTGTCTCTGTTGCAGGAGCTTCGGGTGCTGCTACGGCAGTTCCGCAGAAAGGACAGAACTTACCGCCTTCGATCTCTTTTCCACAATTGGAGCAAATCATATCTATTCCTCACTTTTGTAATGTTTCCAGGCTGTCTGGTTACGTTGGAGAATCAGAAAACCTATTCCCCTTATATTTTGAAAGTATAGCGTACTAATAAAAGATAAACAATAATTTACGAAAGCGTTCGATATCGCGCCTATCGGGGCAACTGACACATGTCTGTACTATAATGTGACTATCAATTTCCGGAGGGGCATATGAAAAAAGCTCTTAGACCCATAGCGTTAGTCCTTGCATTAGCAATACTTTTAACTGCCTGCAATAAAGGCGAAAACATAGAATCAGGCGATCCATCAGATAATACGGAAACTTCCGTCACAGAGAGTTCTGAGACTTATGCTTCGGGCGGTTTTAACGGCGCGTCATCTGGAACGCATTCCACAAAGGACCTCACCGAAAAGGGCAAGGGTTATGAGGGCATTGAAGGGATAGGTGACTATAACTACGGCGAAGCCCTTCAGAAAGCCATCCTCTTTTATGAATTGCAGAGAAGCGGCAAGCTTCCCGAATATACCAGATGCAACTGGAGAGGCGATTCCGCACTTAATGACGGCGCCGATAACAATATCGATCTGACAGGCGGATGGTACGACGCGGGAGACAACGTTAAGTTTAATCTCCCGATGGCTTATTCTGCTGCAATCCTGGGCTGGTCTGTTTATGAAGACAAAGCTGCTTACGAACAGAGCGGCCAGCTGGAATATATTTTAGGCGATATCAAGTGGGTCACAGATTACCTTATCAAGTGTCATCCGGAGCCTGAAGTTTATTACTATCAGGTAGGTGACGGAAATGCCGATCACTCCTGGTGGGGACCTTGCGAGGTCATGACCATGAACAGGCCTTCCTATAAGGTCACAAAGGATAATCCCGGTTCTGCGGTAGTAGGCGAAGCGGCTGCAGCTCTGGCTGTTGCTTCCATCGTTTTCAAGGATACCGACAAAGACTATTCGAAGCTCTGCCTTGATCACGCAAAGAGCCTTTATGCTTTCGCGGATTCCACGAAAAGTGATTCCGGTTATACCGCTGCCAACGGCTTTTACAATTCATGGAGCGGTTTTTACGATGAGCTCTCATGGGCAGGCTGTTGGCTCTATCTTGCAACTGATGACAGCAAGTATCTTACGAATGCGAAAACAAGTTTTACCAAGGCCGGCCACGATTTCGACTGGGCGCTCTGCTGGGATGACGTCCATATCGGAGCAGCTGTCATGCTCGCAAAGATAACAGGCGAGAAAGCATATAAGGATGAAGTTCAGAAACACTTGGATTACTGGTCATGCGGCACATCTGACGGAAAGAGGATCACATATTCACCCAAAGGCCTTGCCTGGCTCGACCAGTGGGGTTCTTTAAGATATGCAACGACAACATCGTTTGTCGCAACCGTATACAGCAGGTGGGACGGATGCCCCAAGGATAAAGTTTCCGTGTATTGGGATTTCGCTGTCTCCCAGGCAAACTATGCTTTGGGTTCTTCAGGCAGATCTTATGTCGTAGGTTTCGGCGAAAATCCTCCTGCGCATCCCCATCACAGAACAAGCCAGGGTTCTTACTGCGATAACATGAATGAACCGGGTGAAGCAAGGCATACTCTCTACGGCGCTTTAGTAGGCGGTCCTGATGCTTCTGACGGTTATACGGATACCGTAAGTGACTATAACAAGAACGAAGTCGCATGCGACTACAATGCCGGTTTTACGGGCCTTATGGCAGCCATGTATTCGAAATACCACGGCAAGACACTTATTGATTTCGGTGCTGTGGAAGAGGTGCCGAATGACGAATACTCAGCTGAGTGCAGCCTTAATGTACAGGGCAATGATTTTGCCGAGATAAAGGCTTTGATCTATAACAAGACCGCCTGGCCTGCAAGAATTGCTGACAAGCTCGAATTCAGATATTTCGTAGACCTTTCCGAGATCTATAAGGCAGGCGGCGACGCATCCGGAGTAAAGATCTCCACAAACTACATGCAGTCGGGAAGAGTAGACGGCCTTAAGGTTTGGAACGAAGAAAACCATATTTACTATCTGTCCGTTGTTTTCGACGACGGCAACTTAAGACCGGGCGGCCAGTCGCAGTATAAATCCGAGATCCAGATAAGGATGACAAGTCCTAACGGCGCATGGGATAACAAGAATGACTTTTCATATAGTAATGGCGCAGTTCTTTTAGATGACGGCAAGCTTGTTTTCGGAACCCTGCCTGACAAAGAAGGCACGGGCTCTGGTGAATCCGTAAGCGGTGCAGATCCTGCAAAGGAAACAGGTTCTTCTACTACGCAGACACAGCCTGCAGGCGGCTCGGGATCAGCTTCAACAGGTGACTTGAGCATCAAGATGAATTACGACAATAACGGCTCTTCCGCAAATGCGATAGCAGGTACGATAGAGATCACAAATAACGGCAGTTCCACGGTAGATCTGTCGAAGATCAAGATCAACTATTACTTCACAAAAGACGGCGGGGATATGGTTTTCGACTGCTATCACGCAGCAACCAATTCTTCAACAGGCAAATATACTGCCTTGACCGATAAGGTTAAGGGAACATATTCTGCAGCTACCGGTGAAGACCGCGATACATGTCTTACCATCACTGTAGGAAGCGGCTCTCTTGCCAAGGGTGATACGCTGACGATAAGCTTCAGCGCTCACAGATCAGACTGGCAGAATATGGACCTCTCAAATGACTGGTCACATAAGAGTGTGAATAATATCGAGATCGTTAAGTAAGGCTATGGCTATTAGCGGTACAGAATTTATCTTCTGTAATTGTTGCCTCGAAAAATGGCCAACAATTATATAAAAATGCGAATTTATATAATTGTCGATGCAAAAAAAGGGGCAAAGATTACAGACAGGGAGCCTGCCGGCTTCAGCCCTCAGTATTTTCCGGCACTGCCTTCTTCATCGTCAGCGCCGTCGTTGACTTGTCGAGCCAGGTTACAAGCGACCTGTTCCTTACATAAAGGCTGTTGAGGATGACGCTCTCCGGATGGATTACATCAGTTGAACCGGGCGCGGGCATTATGAATGTGCCACAGGCGCTTATTACATAAGGCTTTCCGTCCTTCGTGCCGACATAGATCGTCATGTGACCGGGGAAGGAGATAAGGCTGCCGGGCTTGAGTTCGCTTATTACCTGAAGTTTCTCTTTTTCTTTCATGTTGCTCATGTCGACTTTGAAAACGCCCTTTGAAGCTGACTGGCCGACACGGGGGAGAAGTACGCCGAAGCAACGGTAGATCTCTCTTGTGATCCCGGTGCAGTCATTTGCCTGGAGGTCGCCGCCCCAGCCGTATCTGTCGCCTAAGAGCTTAAATGCCTGTCTTACGATATTTGCGGGAGTTAAGGGGAGATATCCTACATTGACGTCATCTGAGACCGGGATAAGCACCAGTTCATCTTTGATGTAGCCGTCAGAGCCTCTGGTCGGAACCTTGACTACATAGTTTCCGTAAGTCGTGCGCTGGTTGATGCTTTTCGGCGCATTCTTTGCAGGAACCAGTTCCATGCGTGTGCCCATAGGGAGGACTAAGTCAGTAGTAAGAGGGCTGTATGGGTCGTTGCCAAGTCTGATTTCCCTTTCTGTTACGACGAGCCACTGGCCTGGATTCTGCCTTGCTTCCCAGTCTTTTCTGTCCTTGCACAGAGCGATTGCATCTTTTCTTACCCATGCGGAGAAACTGTCGAAAACGACATAGAGATATTCTCCGTCGGTGCTCTCATGAAGCACTACGACAGGCATATAGGGCATACATTCTGAATAAAGGAGTGAGTCGAAGTACTGGTCTGAAGCACTCTCGAAAACGCGGTCCTCAGTAGGGAACATCCTGACTGTAAGTCTCTTTGTCGAAAAGCCGTACTTAACTGCAATAGTATCCGGCACTGAGTCCATATTAGAGAGTGCGACAAGACCCTGCCAGTATTCTGCCGTGGTGGGCTTGCCGTTAAGATAGTATTTGGAAGGATCCTTGGGTACGGATTTTGCGTTGTCATTAAGGAAAGTCCTCAAGATATTGCCGTCAAAGGTATCGCCGAAATCTTCCAGGTGGGGCATTATGGTCTTGTTGTCTGCCGCCTTTATTATCGCTCTGTTGTTGTAGTTGAATTCTTCGATCTCTTCAGGAGTCATGAGGATCTCGTTGTCGTCTTCGCCGATCCAGTAGTCGGCGTTCATCATCTCGGGAGTAACATCTGCAATTGTGCGGACATAGGTAGTGTCGATGACAGTCTTTCCATCGGGAGTCTTAAGAATGACCCGCTCTTCAGCGGAAGGTTCGGTGGTCTCTTCAGTAGTCTCAGATGTGGTTGCCGTTGTGACTTCGGAGGTTGTGCCTTCCGGAATTGTGGGCAGGCTGGGCTCAACATTTGGGTTTGTAACAATGTTACAACCGCTAAATATTGGGGTGATCAGGCACAGCGCAAGAAGCACCGGCAAAGTCTTTTGCTTTTTGTTCCTCATAATTTGCTCCCGTTCATGAACGTCTTATCGTCTTTGCCACGATTATATCCTAGTTATTGGAGAATCCTGTTGTCTTCAATGGTACAATATGCCTTGAACAAATATGAGTTAATTCATAAGCAATTAGGAGAATATAGATGATCCGTTTTATCGAAGACAAAAATGAAAAGCAGAAGATCGCCAGAGAGGTATTGGAAGCCCTTACCGAATGGTTCGAAGTGGAAGAGAGCAGAGAGCAGTATATCAGGGAATCGGCAGACCAGCCTTTCTGGGCCGCTTTTGAAAATGATGTCCCTGCAGGATTCCTCTGCCTTAAGCAGACAGGTGACGCTACTATGGAACTTGCCGTAATGGGCGTTAAGAAAGATTTCCACAGAAACGGCTACGGAAGAAGGCTTTTCGCTGCTGCCAAGGATTATGCAGTTCAGAAGGGCTTTTCGTTCATGCAGGTAAAGACAGTCAGATCCGGCATGTATGAAGATTATGACATCACAAACGAATTCTATAAGAGCGTAGGATTCAGGGAATTGGAAGTCCTCGCTGATTACTGGGATGAGGCAAACCCCTGCCAGATCTACGTAATGAACCTTAAGAGCGCTATCTCTACGATTGGTGCAAGGCACAGCTACAGAGGCAAGTTCTCTGATGAAAAGGTCCCCAGAAAAGATCTGGAGACTATCGCCCGCTGCGGCATTGATGCACCTTCAGGATGCAACAAGCAGACGACAGACCTTATCGTTGTAGATGACGAGGAAACATTGGATAAGATCAAGGGGCTTATCGATCCTCCGGTAGCTCAGACTGCGCCTGCCATGATCGTAGTTCTCTCACAGAGGATCAACGCATACCGCGACAAGTGTTTTGCAACGCAGGATTATTCTGCTGCAATCGAGAATATGCTTCTTGCGATCGTGGAACTCGGATACCAGAGCTGCTGGTACGAAGGCCACATCACTGATGATGACCGTATCTGCGATAAGATCGCTGAAGTTCTCGGTGTTCCCGAAAACTACGATGTTGTCTGCATACTGCCGGTAGGAAAGGCAACAGATGACTTCCATGCACCTTCGAAAAAGTCTTTTGACGAACGCGTAAGATTCAATCGTTTCGAGGGTTGATAAGAGATGGAAGTATTAAGGGCAGAAGCTGAATGGCAAAGGGCCGGAGCATACTCTGTAAGGATCGAGGGTATGAACCGCCAGCACCACATATCGCTCAGAGATGAGTTCGATGAGCACGACTGCGACGGAACGAAATATATCGTTCTGTTAGACGACGGATATCCGGTTGCGACATGCCGCTTTTACGATGACGGTGAAGGCGCCGTAACATTGGGCCGCGTCGTCGTTCTGCCGGAATACAGAGGAAAGAAGCTCGGCAATAAAGTCGTTAAAGAAGCAGAAGATTGGATAAAAGAATTAGGTTATAAAGAGATAAAGATCGACAGCAGGGTGGAAGTTACAGGCTTTTACGAAAAGTTAGGTTATTCACATGTCGATGACCACGTAAAAAAGTGCGGTTCGTTCGGCTGCGTCAGAATGAATAAGATTTTGTAATGGGGACTATATGTATAAGATTTATATCGTTGAAGATGATAAGGGAATAGCGGACGGCATAGTATCCTGTCTCGGCAACTGGGGCATGGAAGGCCGTGTGGTAACTGATTTCATGAAGGTTATGGAAGAGGTTGAAGAATATGAACCTCACCTGATAATCATGGACATCACTTTGCCATACATGGGCGGATATCACTGGTGCCAGGAGATAAGAAAGACCAGCAAAGTGCCGATCATCTTTATTTCTTCCGCAACGGATAACATGAACATCATCATGGCGATCAATATGGGTGCGGATGACTTTATCGCAAAGCCGTTCGATCAGAGCGTTCTTATCGCGAAGGTTACGGCACTCCTTCGAAGGACATACGATTTCAGCCAGGCTTCGGCAACATTGGAGGTTGCAGGAGCTGTTCTCAATACGAACAACAATACGCTTTCCTATAACGGAACGGAGATCGATCTTGCCAGAAACGAGTACAAGATCCTTTTAACGCTCGTGCAGAATAAGAATAAGGTCGTCAGCCGCGAGAAGCTCATGGAAGCTTTGTGGGAGACCGACTGTTATGTCGACGAGAATACCCTGACCGTAAATGTCGGGCGCCTTAGGAAGACTCTTGAGGGAATTGGACTTAAAGATCTTATTAAGACCAAGTTCGGCGTGGGCTATATTCTGGAGGATTAATGTTCGGGGATTATCTCAAATCGCGTATTAAGATCCTGATTCTGCTCCTGGGAGTGGAAGCGGTCTTCGCATCGGTGTATTTCCTGTTCGATCTGCCCGTTGTAACCGTGGTGTATCCTTTAATTCTAAGCTCTGTGCTCATTCTGACTGCGGGTGTCATTGACTTCCTGCTTGTGTTAAACAAGCACAAAAAACTTCAAAAAATTGTTTTTCCTGAGCCTTCCGGATTGCTCGAAAAAGATTATCAGGAGATAATCGGCAAGCTCAAAGAAGAGCAGGAATATTCACGCAAGAAAACGACTTCCGACTACAACAACATGGTCGAATACTATACCATCTGGGCTCATCAGATTAAGACTCCGATAGCTTCCATGCGTCTGCAGATCCAGTCAGAGGATTCTGATGTGGCTCGCCGTCTTGACGGTGACCTTAACAGGATCGAAGCCTATGTCGAGATGGTACTTACATTTTTAAGACTTGATTCGGACAGCACAGACTATGTGATAAAGGAGATCGACCTTGATGCGGTCATTAAGCCCGCGATAAGAAAATTTGCCAGAGACTTCATTTCCAAAAAGCTTACTATGGATTTTAAGCCGACTGAGACCCGGGTGCTCTCAGATGAGAAGTGGCTCTCATTCGTAATAGAACAGGTCCTTTCAAATGCGGTCAAGTATACGAATGAAGGCGGGATCAAGATCTATATGGATAAGCCGGGCATACTCTGCGTCGAGGATTCAGGAATAGGAATAAATGCTGCGGATCTTCCGAGAATATTTGAGAACGGCTATACGGGCTTTAACGGCCGCGAAGACAAGCGTGCAAGCGGCATCGGGCTTTATCTCTGCAAGCGCATCTGCGACAATCTCGGTCACAAGATCTCTGCAGAATCTGAGCAGGGAGCAGGAACAAAGATCAGGATCGACCTGAACAAACATGACATCGGAATAGAATAAATTCCATGTGCGGATCATTTTCGCTCTCTGCACATTAAATTCATAAAAGTATTCTATAATCTCATTATGAAAAAGATTTTGATCGTTGAAGATGAACCTGAGATAAGGCAGCTTCTTGCAAGTTACCTTATAAACGAAGGATATTCCGTCTCGGAAGCAGAGGACGGAGTAGCTGCAATCGAGCTTTTCTCAAAGGAGAAGTTCGATCTTCTCATATTGGACATAATGATCCCAAAGATAGACGGCTACGGCGTCTGTGAATTCGTGAAGAAGCAGTCAAACATGCCCGTAATATTCCTTTCCGCTCTTGGTGATGAGAAGTCCATGGTAAAAGGCTATGATTCCCTTGCAGACGACTATGTCACCAAGCCTTTCTCGATGCCCGTTTTCTTAAGGAAAGTTAAAGCGGTCCTGAGACGTGACCCGTCTGCTACGGCTGAAGAACATTCCAAGTTTACTTATAAAGACATAGTGATGATTCCTGATATGATGAAGGTCACGGTCAGCGGCAAAGACGTTGAGCTTACTTCCAAAGAATTCGATATTCTTCTTACGCTCATAAAGAATCCGGGCCGTGTTTATACAAGAGAGCTCCTTCTTGAGATGCTCTGGGATTACGATTCGCTCGTGGATGACCGTATAGTCGACAGCCACATCAAGAACCTTCGCCACAAGATCGGCGAGGGCGTAATAGAGACAGTAAGAGGCCGCGGATACCGTGTCGCACAAAAAGATAACTGACAGATTATCGTTCAAGGTCTTTGTGATCACATTCACCGTTCAGATACTGTTCGGCGGTCTGATCTATCTGTTGCTCTATAATGCTGCTCCGTTAAGCTGGGATATTGCACAGAAGAATGAGATGGAGACTAAGTTTGCGAAGTTAGCGGAAGAACTCCGTCAGGTTGAATTCAAGGAATGCGGACCGCTGGTTGATGATTTTATACTTACAAATAACTGCAATATAGTTTTTTATAAAGGACCCAGGTTGAACTGGAATGCTCTCCCTGCGGTTGTTCCGTCTTCAGATTATGCGGTAATGACCAGATACGATGTATATAACCTCATTAACATCAAAGACGGTGTCGTGATGAATCTGTATACATCAAGGAACGTCAATTTCAATCAGGAAAAGTCCCGTGAATATACAGTGGTCTGCATATGGTCTCAAAAAGCCGAAAATGTTCTTTGGGAAGCTCTTAAGAAGACATTACCCTTGATTATTGTTGCTATAATTCTGATTTCTGTAATCTGCTCTTTTATTTATACGCATTTGTTCGCCAGGCCTGTCCAAAAGCTCTCTGAGGTATCAGGCCGGATCGCGAAAATGGATTTTGATGTAAAGAGCGGATCCAAAAGACGCGATGAGATCGGCGATCTCGGACGTGACCTGGATGAACTCTCAACCAATCTTAATGAGACGATAACGAACCTCAATAAAAGAACTGAGGAACTCGAGCGCGAGATCGAACGCGTTAATGAACTTGAGAGGCAGAAGGATGTCTTTTTCGCTGCCGCATCACATGAGCTCAAGACACCTATAACCATCGCACAGGGACAGGTCCGTGGCATGATTGATGGCATTGAGCCATATAACGATATTGATACATATCTTCCTAAGACACTCTCATCTCTGAAGCGTATGGAATCTCTTATCAACGAGATCCTTACGGCATCCAGGATGCAGGCGGGAAATGAGATCGTATTCCAAAAGGTCGATCTCGGATCGCTTTTAAAGAATCGTCTTGAAGAAATGAAAGAACTTCTGGATATAAGAGGGATCGCTCTTGAGACAGATATCGGCGATGGCCTGATCTTCGAAGGCAATCCTGATCTTACATCAATGGCATTGGGTTCATTTCTCTCAAACGCAGTCTTCTATTGCTCTGAAGGATCAGCCGTAAAGGTCACGGCAGTAAGAAAAGACGGAAAGATCGTAACTGAGATACGCAATACCGGTTCGCATATCAGTGAGGAAGATCTCCCGCATCTTTTTGAAGCATTCTACAGATCTGACAGTTCAAGGAGCAGAAGAAGCGGCGGATCCGGTCTGGGATTATATCTCGGAAAGCTTATTATCGAGCGCCAGAACGGCACTGTTGATCTCGGAAATGACGGCGATGATGTTGCCGCGCACATCATTCTTCCTGTCTCCACAGTAAATCCATAAAGCATTCAAAAAAGATTCAACTTGCTTTGCTAAATTCATATCATGAAACCCTGAAGAGGGCTGAATAATCATAATTGCATAAAGGGGGAAAGGAATGAAAAAAGCTTGTGCTACTTTGCTTGCGGTTCTTATGAGTTGTGCGTTTATGACTTCGTGTCAGAAAACGGTGGAAGAGACGACAACATCTTCGGAATCCGAGTCTGCTCAGGAAGATGACGGCATTGCCGTCGGCGATAAGATCATATTCGGTAATTATCCGCAAAAGAAAAATCCCGAAACGGATAAGTACGATACCGAACCTGTTGAATGGCGTGTGCTTGAGATCCGTGACGGCAACGCTCTTATCATCTCGGAATATCTTCTCGACGCGACAGTTTACTACTATGACATGGCAGATGTTACATGGGAGAAAAGCTCATTGCGGAAATGGCTGAACAGCACGTTTTACGATGCGGCATTTTCGGAGAGCGAGAAGAACCTGATCGTGACCACGAAGATTCAAAATCAGGACAACCCGTTATACGGGACACCGGGCGGCAATGACACCGAAGATAATGTGTTTTGCTTAAGTCTTGAGGAAGCGCAGAAGTATTTCAAAGATGCTGACGACAGAAGGGCTGCTCCGACGGAATATGCGGTAATGAAAGGCGCGGCGGTAAGTGATGACTGCAAGCTCGCAAATGGCATGAAGACGGGCTGGTGGTGGCTCAGATCTCCCGCTTCATCTTCCAACAGAGCTGCAGATGCAGACTGCTTTGGCAACATTGATACCGTGAAAAATGCGGACGGTATAGACGGTGATATTGTCTTCGCCGAATCTAATTGCGTACGCCCTGTTGTTTGGATCAAGCTTGCTGATAGTGTTAAAGAGGTGGGATAAAATGAAAGAACAGGTTTTAAAACGCATAACCAAAATAACTTCGGCACTTCTTATATTCTCGATCCTTGTATCCTTTGCCGGATGCGCGAAAGAGGAGGAGTCAGGGAACTCGCTTAAAAATATTCAACTTACGGAAGAAGAGAGGAAATGGGTCAATCCTGATGAAAAATATGAAGATCTTCTTCTGGTCTACGGTAAAAAGAAATGCAAAGGCACATTTGTTGTTGCAACAGATGATGATATTGTTTGTCTGTACGCCGAGAATGCAACGGAAAAGGACGGAAAGACTCTCGAATCGCAGAATACGGTTTATGATATAGCTTCCTGCAGCAAGGTTTTTACCGCGGTATCGATCCTTCAGCTTCAGGAAAAAGGAAAGCTTGATATCAATGATACGATTGACAAGTATTTTCCTGACTATCCTGAAGGTAAAAGAATAAAGATCTATAATCTCCTTCACATGAACTCCGGAATCCCGGATTATCTTAATGAGCCTGCTCTCTTCTTCGGATTGGAAGGCGATGCCCTGGATGACCGACTTCGCGACCTTTACAGTGACAGGATCTCTGATGAGGAATTGCTGAATACGATGTATAAGGCACCTCTGCTTTATGAACCGGGATCTGCGATGACTTACAGCAATACCAATTACAAGCTGCTTGCCTACATAATCGAAAAAGTATCCAAGATGAAGTATTGTGATTATCTGAAGAAATATATCTTCAAGCCTTGCGGAATGACTAATTCCTATGCCATGAGAGTGGATAAATACACATACGTTCCGATCGATTATAAAGAACAGCTGGAATTCGGAGCGGTTGATGAACACGGCTATTCGATGTCGCCTAACAGCGAACGTGGAGACGGGGGAGTCTGCACTTGTCTTACTGATTTTCTGGCATTTGACCGTGCGCTTTTCAATGGTAAGCTCCTCAATGAGGAATCTATGAAGATATTGCTTCACAACGATAAAGGCTACTGCTGCGGCCTGATGGACGGCAAAGGCCTGGGATACAACCACACAGGCGGAGGGTTTACGGCAACCTCCAGAAACGAGATCTTAAACTCGGATAAATTCGGACATGTATACATCATTATATTAGAACACTATTGATCTTAAGACTCCCGGTATCACCGGGAGTTTTCTTTTGCGAAATGCGGCAGAATTGACTTCTTTTCCTGTGTATACGAAAATGTGACAGACTTGTTAGATTTGCGTAAGCAGAAGTTAAGGAATGGTTTGAAAGGTAATTCTATACTGTGGCCATCAAACCGAGGAAAGGAATTATGAATAATGAGTCTGCTTGAAGCAAAGAATATCAGAAAAGTATATAAGACAAGATTCGGAGGTGCTTCTGTCGAGGCACTTAAGAATGTCAGTTTTACGGTTGAGAAGGGCGAGTATGTCGCCATTATGGGTGAGTCCGGTTCAGGAAAGACAACGCTCCTCAACATTATCGCATCTCTCGACAGAGCAACTGAAGGAACAGTTATCCTTGACGGGATGGATCTTTCCAGAGTTAAGGACAAGGATGTTGCGAAATTTAGAAGAGATAATTTAGGTTACGTTTTCCAGGAGTTCAATCTCCTTGATACATTCTCGCTTGAAGATAATATCTATCTCCCTTTGGTCCTGGCCGGCAAGAAGCATGCCGAGATGAAAGAGAGATTAGACAATATCGCAGGCACACTTGGCATTGCCGATCTTTTAAAGAAATATCCTTATGAGGTATCAGGCGGTCAGAAACAGAGAGCTGCTGTTGCAAGAGCTCTCATCACAAATCCCAAGATGATCCTTGCTGACGAGCCTACGGGAGCACTTGATTCCAAGTCATCTGACGAACTCCTCTCACTCTTTAAGAAGGTCAACCAGATGGGCCAGACAATACTTATGGTTACACATTCCACAAAGGCTGCATCTAATGCTTCACGTGTCCTCTTCATCAAGGACGGAATGATCTTCCATCAGATCTATAAGGGCCAGGCTACCGATCAGCAGATGTATCAGTCCATAAGCGATACATTGACACTTCTCGCTCAGGGGGGTGACCTTAAATGAAAATAGGATTATTTCCTAAGATCGCTGCCGACGGCATCCGCAAGAACGGCAGGATCTACGTGCCTTATATTGTGACGAGCATTCTCATGATCGCAGTGTTCTACATCATGCATCTTTTAGGCTTTTCGGATATTATGAAGGGCTTTTCCGGCGCGTCGACAGCAAGAGAAATGCTTCAGTTCGGATCTGTGATCATGGCTGTATTCGGAACGATCTTTTTGTTCTATACCCAGTCCACTTTGATCAAGGGAAGATTTAAGGAATTCGGTATCTACAGCGTTCTCGGAATGAACAAAATGAACCTTATCAAGGTCGTATTCTGCGAGACAGTCATGACATGGGTCATGTCCATGACAGGCGGCCTTTTGGCCGGAATCGGCCTTTCAAAGCTCGCTGAGTTAGGCTTCGCAAGAATGATAGAAGCAGATGTTAATTACGGCTTTGTCGTTTCCGGTGAATCCTTAGTACAGACAATTATCGTTTACAGCATTATCTTCGGCCTGATCTTCCTTAATGCGGCAAGACAGATCCTGTTCTCAAGAACGATCAATCTTGTTAAAACTGACAAAGCCGGAGAAAAGCCTCCGAAGGCCAACTGGGTAGTAGGCATTTTGGGACTTATCATCCTTCTTGCCGGTTATGCATTAGCTCTTAAGATCGAGTCACCTATTTCAGCTCTGTTGTTTTTCTTCGTTGCGGTAATCCTTATCATTATCGGAACTTATCTCGTTCTTATCGCAGGTTCTGTTGTTCTTTGCAGGATATTGCAGAAAAATAAGAATTATTACTACAAGACAAACCATTTTGTATCCGTTTCTTCAATGGCATACAGAATGAAGAGAAACGGCGCAGGCCTTGCATCTATCTGCATCCTGCTTACCATGATCCTCGTAACCATCTCATCTACCGCTGCTCTTTATTTCAACAGGGAAGAGACATTGAGAAATCACTATCCGAGCCAGATCGATATAATGGCTCATAATGACGGCCTTTTCGAGAATTACAAAGATGCCGCAGCAAGGCTCGAGAGCGATGTTAATAAAGTCGCTGAAAATGCCGGAACGAAGGTTATAGATCCGAAAGCTGTCAGCTACTATAGTCTCAGCGGATATATCGGTGATAATGGTGCTGTGGATCTCGAACTTGATCCGCTTGAAACACTTTCTGCGACGATGGATTACGACAGGGTTGTTGCTGTTTACCTCTGTGACATTGAAGACTACAACAGGATCACAAAAAAGAATGAATCAGTTCCTTCGGGTAAGATCCTTTTAGGTGTCGATGGCAATTACCAGGCAGGTGATGAGTTAACGATCGGGAATAAGACTTTCGGAATAGAGAAGAAGATCGATCTGAATGACGGCGGTTTCAATAAGTGCCTTGGTTCTATGCCCGTAACTACTCTAGTATTGATAGCAGATGATATGAATGAGGCTGTCTCTTACTATAAGGACCTCAAGGACACCCGTAACGATACTATGCTCTTTTGGACATGGAATTACTATTTTGATACTGAGCTGGATTCACAGGGGCAGATGGCTCTTAGCAGTGAGATAAACAAAGAAGTTTATTTAGATATCGGTGAAGAAAATGTTATTTCACCTTACAGCACCAGCCGTGAAGCACAACGTGAGGATTTCGTAAGTACATTCGGAGGACTCTTCTTCCTCGGAATCCTTTTATCTTCAATCTTCATGGTATCCTGCGTGCTCATCATTTACTACAAGCAGATCTCTGAAGGCTTCGAAGACCAGTCGAGATTCTCGATCATGCAGAAGGTCGGAATGACAAAAGAAAACATCAAGAAGAGCATTAACTCACAGATGCTCACGGTATTCCTCATTCCTATCCTCTTTGCCTGCGTGCACCTGTTGGTAGTATTGCCGGTCGTACATAAGCTCCTCTTGCTGTTCGGCCACAACAATATCCCGCTCCTGCTTGCAAGTGCCGGAATCTGCGTTCTTTTCTTCGGTTTGATCTATGCGTTCGTCTATAAGCTTACTTCGAACGCTTACTACAAGATCGTTTCGTAAGAAGCGCGTTATATACACCCTCCACAGGGCTGTTCCTACAAACGGGGCGGCCCTGTTACTTTGTTAAACGCATTTGAGAAATAATGTCCTTTGGGGTATCCTTACCTTTAAGGGAAAAGATTATTTCGGAGGATTAATCCATGGGTGAACGTATTCGCGAAAACACTTCGACGGCCTTATTCAGGATCATACTGGCATTGACCATACTTGTTCTTATAGTATCGGTCATAATGGGAAACATAACTTCAAAACCTTCTAAGACACAATATATCTATTCATCTTATTGCGATTCGCTCAGATCCTATTATCTCTGTAACACTATATCCCAGTGCCTGACGGTATTCTTTGCCTGCCTTGTGGTTGTCTGCATTTTGACGGCGCTCGCAGGTCACAAAGTCTTATCACTGGTCTTCCTGGGGATCAGTGTCCTGGTATTCGGATTCTTTTTCTTCATGAGCGCAGTCCCGCTCTTTGCAAAACCCAGAGTTGAGACAGTTACTCTTAAGCGCGCGGATTTTGATACCGGCAACTTGAGCGCAAATACTTATACCTTGTACTTTGATAACGGAGCGCATGTTAAAGTGCCTTCCTCTGAGTACGAGTACGGCTCTAAACAGAAGAAATACTATCTGATCATGTGCGGAAACAAACCTCTTGAAGCATACAGTGCAAAAGATTATTCGGTGCTCGATTCCTGATGAATGAAGTAAATAAAACACTTTATATCCCGCTTTACGGAAAATCCCTTGTGAGCAAACTGGGGATCATCCTTCATGACGAAAAAGCTGAAGAGATCTGGGAAAAGGAAGGCTTTGATCTGAAAGGGAAGTCAAAGTCCAAGTGGCTTGCTTACAACATGGCGATGCGCGCCAAGGTTTTCGATGACTGGACAGAAGCAGAGCTTTCCAAAGATCCTGATGCAGTAGTGATCCACATCGGCTGCGGAATGGACAGCAGGTGCTTAAGGGTCAAAAAGCCTTATAAGCTCTGGATCGACTGCGATTTTCCTGATGTTTTGGAAGTCAGGAAGCAATACTATCAGGAATCAGTTTCTTACCATATGCAGGTTTTGAATGCTGCTGATAATGAGCAGATAAAAATTTTGCCTGATTCTGATTCGGCCATTATCGTGCTTGAAGGTCTTTCAATGTATCTTACAAACAATGAGCTCAGAGCTCTTATAGCTGCCTTGAAACATAAGTACCGGAAGATAAGCGTCCTTATGGATGTCTATACTGAATTTGGTGCCAAAGCTTCGGAAAAGAAGAACCCGATAAATGATGTCGGTGTTACCAAGGTTTACGGCGTTGATGATATAGACGGGCTTTTAGAAGGAACAGGCGTAAAGAAGGCCGCTGAGCATTCGTTTACTCCGGTACATCTGATCAATGAGTTGAATTCTTCTGAGAGACTGTTTTTCAAGCTGATGTTCACAGGAAAGACGTATAAGAAGATATACAGGCTCTATGAACTGAAATCAGTGCTCTGATTTTCGTGCGCCGGAAAGACAAAATCGTTCTAAAACGGGGTGTTAGGAATAGTTTTCGGCAAAAATACTTGATATAATTTTCTTTACTGATAGAATTTCTCATTTAGGAACAGTTATAAAGGAAGGGATTATTTATGATTTCTATCAACTTGCCGAAAAATCTGACGTTCGGTATGAAGCTTCTTTATGCGCTTCTGGGTGTGGCAATAATCATTGTAATAGTCTGCGTTATTATCTTTAACCGCAGCAGCTATCTTGCCAAGACCATGAAGCTTGTCAGGGCAGAGGGCACCGTAAAAATCGAAAAAGAAGGCGGAAAGCTTAAGCCTATCAGCAAGAATGCAAGATTCGAATCAGGCGAAGCTTTGTTTACAGGCCTTGACGGTCTTGCAACAGTAAGTCTCGACGATACAAAGTTTGTTACTCTTCAGCCTGACAGCCGCGTCGAGTTTTCCAAGGTCAACAAGCAGCTTGGCATCAAGCTTACCAAGGGCGGCATGTTCTTCGAAGTAACTGAAAAACTTAAGGATGGCGAGATCTTTGAGATCAAGACTTCCACAATGACAGCAGGAATCAAGGGTACTTCCGGTTATTTCGGCCTTGATGTAGACGGCAATGAGTACCTGACCGTCACGGACGGAAAACTGATTATCTCAGCAGTAAATCCTGAGACAGGTGAGAGAAAATATGCCGAAGTATCCGGCGGACAGAGGATCACCGTATATCTTTATTCTGATTCGACCAAGGAGCATGACACCATCGAATTGGATGTCAAAGATATTGCTGAAGATGAGCTCGAAGATTTCACACTCAAGATGCTCGGTAACAACGAGAGACTCCTTACCAAGGTATGTGAATACACAGGTTGGGACAGAGATAAGCTCAAATCACTCATCAATGCGATCTTAACAAAACAGGTAACACCTGCACCTACAGAATCATCTGAGTCTTCAGAGTCTGAGGATACTTCTGAATCATCAGAGACAGATGAAACAAAGGGAAACACACCTACACCTACTTCGGCGCCTACAAATACCGATAAACCGGATCCTACAGCTACACCGAAGCCCAAGGCAACAGCAACACCTAAGCCGAAGAATAATAATAACAATAAGCCGAGCGGCGGTGGCAGTTCCGGCGGAACTACTAAGCCAACTAATGGTACCAGTGGCAGCGAAAATCCCGGTGGCGGCGGTGAGCCTACGCAAGGCGGCGGCGGTGAGCCTACGCAAGGCGGTGGCGGTGAGCCTACGCAAGGCGGTGGTGGTGAACCTACGCAAGGTGGCGGCGGTGAGCCTACGCAAGGCGGTGGCGGTGAGCCTACGCAGGGCGGCGGCGGTGAACCTACGCAAGGCGGCGGTGGCGGCAGCAATGAGTCTACGCAAGGTGGCGGCGGATCAACAGTTGACGGAGATACCACTAATTAATAGCTGGTCATTTATAAAGTAATAACTTTACAAGGCTGTCTCATACGAGGCAGCCTTGTTATGTCTACGCTAACTGATTTCTAAATAATAAAATGAGAACTCCGGTGTTGCAGCAAAACGCACAAAAAAGTTGCGTTAAATTTGGGTAGCATGTTTTAGGCCTTTTCGATATCCTGCTATGGTATGAATTCATACCGCTCCATTACCTGTTACGGAAAGGCGGATTCATATGGGTTTAGTAAATAGCATTAAATCCTTATCTCCCAATATGAAATTAATAATGCCTGTTGTTCTGGTAGCGGTTATCGCTGCCGTTGCAGTCTGCATTGTTATTTCCCGTAATAAGTATCCGTATACAACTATGAGTCTTCTTGATGTGGAAGACAGAACAGTATTTTTCAACGTTACAGAAAAACTCAAGGCAGACCAAACCTTTGAGATAAAGCCCTCTACAATGACCGCCGGCATTCGTGGCATTTCTGAAATGATCTGCTTCGACAATGCCGACGGCGGCAGGGAGATAAAAGTCTATCTGAATAACGATAGAACCGAAGATAGTGTCGAGTTCGAACTTGATCCCGTTACTGAAGAAAATCCTGACGGATTTGATCTCAAGAACAGAGTAGCGGCATACACAGGTTGGGATGAAGACAAACTTAAAAAAGCCAATATGGATCTTGAGAATGAGAATGCTCAGGGTCCGTCCGAGACACCTACACCGGTGCCGACTGAGGAAACAACTGAGGAGATTTCTCCGACGTCGGCACCGGTATCCTCTCCGACTATTATACAGACTCCGGCAATGAAATAAATTGAAGCAACAGAAAATCCAGAGGTGTCTTATGAAGTTAGTTGACAAATTTATGAGTTTATCCCGCCTTAAACAAATCATTATCTGCTCTGTAACAGTAGTGGTTGTAGTTGCTGTTGTGATTGGAATTGTACTGAACCGCAACAAGTACACTGCTACTACGATGAGGCTTCTTAATGTTGAAGGTACTGTAAATATCGAAGATTCCAATGGTAATTCCAGACCTGTTAAGGGTAATATGCGTTTCCAGTCCGGCGATGCCATGAACACAGGAGCAGACGGTATTGCTTCGGTCGGCCTTGATGAGACAAAGATAATCACTCTTCAGAACGACAGCAGAGCTGAGTTTACGAAAAGCGGAAAACACCTTGAACTTAAACTGACTAAGGGCGCCGTATTTTTCAACGTCACCGAAAAGTTAAAACCCGATGAGACATTTGAGATAAAGACATCTACGATGACTGCCGGTATCAGAGGCACGTCAGGCATTGTCTATTATGCCGTCGAAGATGATGGCAAAGAGACAATTGTCGTTACAGACGGAGTAGTTGCATTATCGGCTACAAACCAGATCACAGGTGAAACGAAAACAATGGAAGTTTCCGGCGGTGAAGAAGCGCAGGTCACTTATTATGATGACAGAAAGACAGATTCCGTAGAGTTCAGCAATAACAAAGTCAACGCAAGAGATCTTGATGATTTTGCTCTCAGAAATATCGGTAAGGATAAGAAACTCGTAAAACGAATCGCTAATGACACCGGTTGGGACCAGGGCGGTCTTGAAGATGCAATCAAGGATGCAGAAGAAAGACAGAAGGCACCTACGCCTATAGTAACGCTTTCTCCTACGCCTATTCCTACGGTAACACCGTCTTCGACTCCGACGATCACACCGAAACCAACATTGCCTCCTGCGACACCTACACCGCCGTCCACACCGACACCTTCTCCGACTCCGACACCGGAGCCGACTATCTCACCGTCTCCTATGGCTAAACCAAAGCCGACGGCAACAAGGCGACCAACCACATCACCGACGCCTTCTCCAAGGCCAACGGCTACTAATACACCAACTACCAGCCCGACAGCGACAAGTACGCCGACTGCCACTCCGACAGTGACAACCAGGCCGACAACCAGGCCGACAGCAACAATTACGCCGACTACCAGACCGACAGCAACAAATACACCTACAAACACACCTACACCTACGTCTACTCCTATTCCGACGCCTGTTGAACCTGATTATTCTTATGTTCCTACTGATGCTGACTTTGTAAGCGATGGCGTTGGTACTTACGGAAAGTATGGTGAAGGAAGAGTATGGGGAACAACTTATAATGGGCACCCTGTTTACATTCGCTACTATAAAGTTCCAAATGATAATGGCGGAGAAACTTATACATATTCAGCTCCGATAAACGGAAAATGGGTACCTTTGCATTATAAGAGTGTCAGTCCGATTGTATATGCTTTTAACTATGGTGATAAAGAGATAACGTACTATGCTGATTGATTTTTCTGTCGTGCAGGTAATTAAGATAACCTTGTCATATGGAATGAATTGAAGCAACAGAAGATTTATAGGAGTCGTATGATGTCAGTTATCAACTTTATGAGTTTATCCTTCCTTAAACAAATCATTATCTGCTCTGTAGCAGTAGTGGTTGTAGTTGTTGCTGTGCTGCGTTGCCGTCAATGACCGTTACCGTAATTGCTTTCTCATATATGTTATAATTAAAAAAGATCATCAAACCACTCGGGCAGGGGAGGCAGATCTTATGAGCATTATCGATAAGTTTATGAATCTCACACGTGAAAAGAAGATTATTATGGCTGTTTCAGCGGCGGTTGTAGTTGCAGCCGTCGTTGTTGTTTGCGTCGTTTTTTCGCGCAGTAAATACCTCGCTACAACGATGAGACTCCTTCATGCTGAAGGAACAGTTAATATCGAAGATTCAAGGGGTGGCTCAAAGCCTGTTTCCGATAATCTTCGTTTCCAGTCAGGCGATGCCCTGAATACAGGTGATGACGGACTTGCTACCGTTGGCCTTGATGACACGAAGATCATCACGCTCCAGAATGACAGCAGAGCGGAGTTTATGAAGAACGGCAAGAAGCTGGAACTTAAGCTCACCAAAGGTGCCGTATTCTTCAATGTTACCGAAAAGCTCAAAGACGATGAGGCTTTCGAGATCAAGACATCTACTATGACTGCCGGAATCCGCGGTACGTCCGGTATCGCTTATTACGATGAGACTGATGAGAATATAGAAACCCTGATCGTTACGGATGGCGTAGTTGAAGTTTCTGCTACAAACAAAACGACTGGATATACAAAGACTGCCAGAGTTGAAGCAGGCAAAAGAGTCAAGGTCTATCTTTTAGATGACGAAAATCCTGAGGATAGTGTTCAGTTTGAGTTAGATTATGTTCCTGTGGATGAATTGGGCAACTTCAATTTAGCTGCTCTTGCTGATGATGAATCACTCATGAAGAGGATCAGCGAGCATACGGGCTGGAATGAGGATAAGCTCAAGAAGGTTTTAAAAGGTCTTGCATCTCCTACTCCTTCTCCGACACCTGAGCCTACACCTACAGATGCACCGGAGGATACTTCTACTCCGACACCTTCGCCGGTACCGACTGATTCTCCGACCCCAAGTCCGCTACCTACATCGACACCTAAGCCTACAGCAACACCGAAGCCTAAGCCGAAGGCAACAGCTACTCCTACTCCTACAACAACGACTGATCCTTCATCACAGACAGATCCTTCAACGGATCCGTCATCAGATCCTTCTACAGAGGGATCTGGCGATGACGATGAAGATGAAAAGGAACCTACTCCTCCTGACGGTTATGAAGAAACCGATTGGTGGGGCGTCGAATATGGTGACCATATGGTCTATATCTGCGCTAACGAAGGATTAGGAGCTTCTGACGGAAGATACAAGGGCTATGTTAACGGAAGATGGGTTATTCTTTCAGAACTCCAAGGCCCGGACTCTATAGGATTTGAATACAATGGCACAACTTATTTCTCTTACAGCTGGGGTGCAGCTGTTAACGATGATTAACAGTTGAAAGCACCATATATGATGATTTATGAGTAAACGTACCAGACATCTGATCTATGCCGTGTTGCTGGCAACAGCGATTACTTTGATATGCGCCAGCGGAGTTCTTAGAACTGCTGACTTGTGGGTCAATGACTTGTTGTACCAGCGTGAGATATATGTTGATAACGACATCGTCATTATCGGAATTGATGATAAAGATATCAAAAATTTCGGTCCATACAGCAGCTGGGACAGATCTGTTATGGCCAGTGCTCTGGAGGTTTTGGGATCTGATCCTGATAATGCTCCTGCCGTAGTCGCGATCGATATCCAGTACTCAGGCAGGATGGATGATGAAGGAGATTTAAGGCTTGCCAAAGCTGCTGAAAATCTCGGAAACGTTATCACTGCCACGACTGCTACATTCGGTTCACAGTATTCTTTCGGAAGCGGCAAGGTTACATTGGATGAATACGCCGTCTTAGGTTATGAAGAACCTTATGAAGAATTGAAAAATGTCACAACGCAGGGTTCTATCAATGCGATGTACGATGAAGACGGTGTTATCCGTCACGCTACTTTATACGTAGAGCCCGACAGCGGACGCTGTTATTCGATGCAGTATCAGGCAGCAAGGATGTATGCCGAGAAGAACGGCTTTTCGATAACGATGCCTGATACTGATTCCAGAGGACGCTTTTATGTCACGTATTCCAAGAAACCCGGCGGATACTACGACGGCTATAATCTGAGCGATCTTATTGGCGGAAATATCCATCCTGACGCTTATGCGGGAAAGATAGTTTATATCGGACCTTATACGCCTGGCCTTCAGGATTCCTTTATCACGCCGATAGAAAAAGCTGAGATGATGTTCGGCGTTGAATACCATGCAAATGTCGTCCAGTGCCTGCTTGACGGAAACTATAAAAATTACGCTCCGGATTATGTCCAGCTCGGCGTATTGTGGATCTGCTGCATGGCGTTCTATATTTTTGCTGACAACAGAAAACTGAGATTTACTGTTCCCGTTGCGATTGCCGGTATCGGCTTAGCTTTGGGAATCAGTGTATGGCTGTTCTCTTTAGGCTATATCACGCATGCTCTCTGGGTCCCGTTCGGATTATTCATGCTTTTCATTGTAAGCGTCGGTGGAAACTATATACGTGCTGCTATCGCAAGACAGAATGTTACTAAGACTTTCGAGAGATACGTAGCACCTAATGTCGTAAGCGAGATCTTAAAGGAAGGCACAGAGAGCTTGAAACTGGGCGGCAAGACTGTTGATATCGCAGTCCTTTTCGTTGATATCAGAGGCTTTACCACGATGTCCGAGAGATTGTCTCCTGAAGAAGTCGTTTACATCCTTAACCAGTATCTTTCCATGACGAGTGCCTGCGTTGACAGATATCACGGAACGCTCGATAAGTTCATTGGCGACGCCACGATGGCTTTCTGGGGTGCGCCGATCGCTGATGACGAAGCAGTCTATCACGCATGCATGGCAGCTCTCGATATCGTTAAGGGCGCAGATGAATTGTCGGCAAAACTTAAGGCTGATATCAATGAGGAGATCCACGTAGGTGTCGGTGTTAACTATGGCCCTGCAGTCGTCGGCAACATGGGTTCAGAAAGACGAATGGACTATACGGCGATAGGCGATACCGTAAACACATCTGCAAGACTTGAAGCAAACGCACCGGGCGGCATGGTTTATGTCAGCCGTTCCGTAATCGATAAACTCAATGGCCGTATGAAGTACGAGCCTTTGGAAAAGCCAATCAAACTTAAGGGTAAGGCGGACGGATTTGAGATCTTACGTCTTATCGGACCGGAGGAATAAAAGATGCTTACTTTTTTAGGCAGAGGTTCTGCATTCGCAGATGAGCATAACAGCGCCTTTTTCATCGATAACGGCAATCTGATCCTTATCGATTGTCCGATGAGTTCTTTCGAGAAGTTAAACGACATGAATCTCACGCTGTTCGACCACATCTATCTGCTGGTTACCCATACGCATGGAGATCATGTCAGCGGGATCGGGATGCTCGTTGATCTTTTACAGTTTTCCGTACAGACACCTATTACTATAGTCGCTCCTTCAAAGGAAGTAGAGGGAGACCTTTTCTATCTTCTCTCGAGGATCGAAGGCTGCAATGATTCCTGGTACGATCTGACCTGTGCAGAAGAACTTGAAGCGGAGTGGCTTGTCTGCTCTATCCAGACAACGCATACAGAGGAACTTGCTGGAAAGTGCTTCGGCTACTGCCTTACTGTCGATGGCAACAGAGTTGTCTATACAGGCGATACGAATACTCTCATACCTTATGAAAAATACATTTCCGACGGCTCGTATTTATTCACTGAAGTATCTGCTTATAAGTCGCCTGTTCATCTTTACTGCGTAGATATCCACGATAAGATCAAGTATTATGTCGAACGCGGCGTTCATGTATATCTCATGCATATGGATGAAGAGAAGAGGATCGGAGAAATATTGAGCGATACAGGTGCCGAATTTGCGCCGCTCGAAAAGCGGGCTTTCATGGTCCAGGACACAGCAAGACTTCTGGACGGTATCTTTACGATATCCGACAGTCTCTATAAAGACATGTGCATGAATAACAACAAGGATCACCAGTTGTTGTTCTCATATCTTACAGAGCTCGGCAAGACGATAGTTGATGCCGACAGAGCAAGCTTCTGGAAATGGGACAAGAGAAAGAATCAGATCTGGACGATGTCTGCAACAGGCGTCGAAAAGATCGTGATCCCGGACGACTCAGGTCTTGTAGGAAAGGCACTGAGAGAAAAAACAACGGTCATTACAAATGATCCTTATAACGATCCTGATTTCAATAACGAGATCGATATCCAGACAGGCTATAAGACAAATTCTGTTCTCGTTCTGCCTGTGGCTGACGTTAACGGTGATTTCATCGGTGCGTTGCAGCTCATCAACAAAAATGACGAGAATGGCTTTGATGAAGATGAGGATCCGAAAAAACTCTCTCTTGCTGCTCTCGTATGCGGTATCGCTTTAGAGTCCGAAACGTTTTTGGAAGACTCCCATCACGACAGGCTCACAGGCCTTAAGAACAGAATGGGTTTCTACTACGATTTCGGTAAGCGCTTCAGAGAATATCTCATTCCCGAATCAGGAAAGATCATGTCGGTATTCATCTGCGACATCGACAGGTTTAAGCGTGTTAATGATACTTATGGTCATAACGCAGGCGACGATGTCCTTATCTTCTCATCTGAGCTCCTGGAATCCTTCTGCGGTGAGACTGACAGCGTATACAGATGGGGCGGCGAAGAGTTCGTAATGGTAATGCGTGACACCGATCTTACAGGTGCTGCAAAGAAAGCCGAAGACATCAGGTTAAAGCTCATGGAATCCGATATTACAGCAGACGGAAATACAATAAGATGCACGATGAGTTTCGGGTGCAGTCTTTTCGATCCTTCTAAGTCTATTGAAGAGAATATCAGCAATGCCGACGAGAGGCTCTATACCGCCAAAGAGACGGGAAGAAACAAAGTCTGCTGCGAGTAAAAACATTGTAAAAAAATCTTTATTACTGTATTATTTATACATTAGCGAGAACCTGTGCCTAAAAGCACAGGTTTTTCTAAAAGAAATAAGGGTAGATCTATAAGGAGGTTGTATCTATGGATACTTGTAAAGCATGTGGAACCATTCTTCCGTTTGCAGGTATGAAATGTCCCAAGTGTGGTTTTTCAAAAGACGGTGAAAATGTAGCACCGGCAGGAGGTCCCGCGAGACCGTTCAATTCCGAAAAGCATGTATTGATCATGAACCTGACTAAGTTCAGGGATCTTTTGAGCGAGAATGAAGAGCTCCAGACAATGATCAAGCCGCAGAGTGAGTTCCCACGTACAGATGAGCAGATCTATAAAAAGAGATCGCTCATGAAGTTCTTCTGGCCTTTCCTGGTTGGAGGAATCGGCGCAGGAATAGTCATCTATATTATCTCGATGATAATTATGTTATCTACTGTTATGAGTGCCGGCACCCAGCCGTCAATGACTCAGGCACAGATAGATACATATACATCCCATGCAGTAACTGACATTTACGGTGGTTATTTTGTTGCAATAATTGTTGCACTTGCGATCATCTTCCTGGGATTATGGCTCTCGAGAAAAAAGAGAGACGCATTTAACAGCAATGCTGACATGATGAACCGCATTGCATCCGAGAGATACCAGCAGGGTCTTAAGAATGAGAGAATGATCGATATCTATCAGGATAATCTCTCAAGCATGAGAAGATATGAGACTCTCGTTCCCGAAGAGTATCAGACGAGCCAGAAGGTATCCCTCATTATTGAGGCACTGAAGGAAGGACATGCAGAAACGGTAGAAGAAGCTATCGCGGTAATCTAAAGATAATTAAATTAAATGTTTAAGGGCTGTCTCGAAAGAGGCGGCCCTTTTTCATGGGTGATTGAAGAGGCGCCCCTTTTCGTGAGTGATTGGAGAGGAGAGCCTTTTCGTGAGCGACTGGAGGGCAGCATTTTCGGTGAATGACTGAAATAGTGACTGATTTTGGGTTTTGAGTCACTGTTTGAGTCATTTTCACCCCAAAATGACTGGAGTAGTGACTATTTTAGGGAATTTAGTCACTGTTTGAGTCATTCGCCCGAAGCAGCGCTTTGCAAGTGATTAACTAGTGGGAGATGTGCTCTGCAAGTGTATGAAAAATTGAACCTCACTGCACCCTTTACGCTCATTGACGGAAAACTGTACAGAAATGACCAAAATCGTCAATAAATCCGTCAATCAGAGCAATATTGACGATTTTATTGACAGTTTGAGCTGTTTTCGTACAGTTTTTCGTCAATCAGGATCCGCGAACACTTTCGCACTCGAAAGTTGGGCCTTTACTGCTTTTCAGCGCACGAAAAAATGACCCTCACCGCGCCATTCAAGTCCATTGGCGGAAAATTGGTTAACCCCCCATCATTATAGTTCCGCTGCAAATATGTGGCGCATTAAAATCTGCACAAAAAGAAATGCATTAATTGTTCAAACGAATTAGCACTCTCGTGTTGACAGTGCTAATCAGCGTACTATAATCGGAGATGGAACAAAGGAACGAAGATCAATAGATCAGACCTCCGCTCTAATGCTCGGATAACAACATTAAAAGGAGATGATTATTATGTTGATGTCCGGATTATTTGGAGAAGATTTGTTTGACGACTTTTGGGGTTTCCCTACACAGCACGATCTGGCGAATATCGATAAGCGCTTGTACGGCAAGCACGCCCGCCACATGATGGAAACCGATGTTCATGAAACTGATACCGACTACGAGCTTCTGATGAACCTCCCGGGATTTAAGAAAGACCAGATTAACGTGAAGCTCGAAGATGGTTACATGACCATCAGTGCCACTAAAGACCACGACCAGGAAACGAAAGACAAGCACGGCAAGATCATCCGTCAGGAAAGATTCGCAGGCTCAATGCAGAGGAGCTTCTACGTAGGTGAGGGTGTAAAGACGGAAGATGTTAAGGCCAAGTTTGAAGACGGTGTCTTAAAGCTCTTCATCCCGAAGAAGGAACTGAAAGCGTTGCCGGGTGGTGACAATACCATAGCCATTGAGGGCTGACGGCTTTAAAGGAACAATTACATAAATAATACAAGAGGTTGTCCGTTTATTTTGGGCAACCTCTTTATTATGGTTGCAGTAAATTTTTTTGGGGTAAAGTGCAACATTTCAAAAAGCACATCTGTATTAATGGCATAAACCAAAACAAATCTGATTGGAGAATCAAAATGAAAAACTTTACAACAAAACTCTTAACACTCGGAATTTCTGCAATTCTTCTTACCGGCTGCCTCACGGCATGCAAGGTTAATAATAACGGCAAGATCGACGCAAACGTTAAAATCAATGGTGAAGAAGTTATCAACACCGAGATCCAGATCGGCGGCGCAGGTTCATGGCAGTATGCTGAATCATCCGCAGTTACACCTGAGCTCGAAAAGTATTTCAATGAAGCTATCAGCAAGATCGACGGGTACTCCCACATTCCTGTAGCTCTCCTTGCTACACAGGTTGTTGCAGGAACAAATTACTGCTTCCTCTGCACATCCACGATCCAGGCAAATAATGCAGCAAAAGAGATGAGGATCGCATACATCAACGTTGATCCTTCCGGCAACGCAGAATTCTTAAATGATGATATGATCCTTCTTCCCGGTATCGGCGAAGGCGGCGACAAGGTTGGCGGCTGGTCATATGCTGAATCCACTGAGATCACAGATGACATGAAGAAGGTTATGGAAAAGGCAACAGAGACTCTCACAGGCGCTACATATGAGCCCGTAGCTTACATTGGTTCCCAGGTAGTTGCAGGAACAAATCATGCGATCCTTTGCAAGTGCGTTCCTTCCGTACCTGCAACTGATGCCAAAGCTCAGTATGTACTCGTTTATGTTTACGAAGATCTCCAGGGCAACTGCCAGATCACAGAAACAACAGACATAGAAATAAAGGTTGGCTGATTACCTGACTTCCATTAGTAGTAACTCTTTGAAAAAGCCCCTGTACCTTAAAGGTGCAGGGGCTTTATTCTATTCCGATAGATCAGTTAAGCTTTGGCTTGGTGCCGTACTCGGTAATCGACTTACCCTGAGTAAGCTTTATGTACTGGATGCCGACGTATTTCTTGTTGCTGTCATTAGTCAAGGTTATGCAGTAGAAAACAAGCGTGCTCTTATCTCCGTCGTCGTTTTCCAGCACATATTTATATTCGACCTCTTTTATATCATTATGCCAGGAAGTACCTGCAATGGACTTTGAGCTGATCTCGTAATCTTCAAGGTAACTTAAAAGCTGCTCGGCGTCTTCGGGCTTAATCTCGTCACCGGAATAACTTCTTTTTGCGAACAGGTCAGATAGATCGTCCGCATCCTTATCATCGATGGCACCGGTGATCTTATACTGTATCTTGGATGCTTCCGAACTGGTTGCCATAATGCCTGCGTAGCCGCCTAAAAGCACCATGCCGAAAGTATAAAAGACCGTTATCAATCCCAGAAGAGTCATGATGCCGCCGGCAACAATGCCGCCGATCTTCTTTTTGCCTTTGACCGTTTTCACAACGGAAATCACAAGAAGGATAACTCCGCCTATAAGCATCAGCAAAGATACGAAAAAGGCTATTATGCCGATATTCAGAAATATATCTAAACCTTCCATTATTTATTTCTCCTTTATTCCTAATAAACGCATTCTACCACAAACTTTCATAAATACCTGATTGACAAACAGCGTGGGGCCTCGTATTATATAAACACGATTATATAAATGAGTTTATATAAAGAGGTGACCACATGGCAAGAAAAGTTACGATCAGCAGGGAAGTCATCCTTGAAGCAGCGCTCAAGATCCTGATAAGAGACGGATATGCTGCAGTCAACGTTAAGACTATTGCTTCTGAGATCGGCTGCTCGACCCAGCCGATCGTCTGGCATTTCGAAAACATGGAAGGTGTAAGAAATGCCCTTTCGGAATATGCGAGGGAATATGCTGCAAAGAAAGCTTTCCTTGACAGTCAGAACAAAGTAGAGAGCTTCGAATATTTGGGAAGATCCTACGTCAGGATGGCTATCAAAGAACCGAATCTTTTTAAGTTCTTGTATCTTGGTGAGAGCCCCATGGGAAAACCCTATGACCTTAAGGGTATTGCACGGGACAAGAAGAATAAGGAGATGATCTCAAAGATCGCAGAGCAGACGGGACTTAATGAAGAGCAGGTGATCCGCTTTGTCAGAAATACGCTTATCTATTCCCACGGTATCGCCACGATGGTCGCAACAGGTGTTTTTAAAGGCACCGAGAAAGAGATGATGCAGATGATCAACGATGCTGCTGACGCATTCATATTAAAAGAAGGCATCGACCCGAAGAAGATGCCCAAGAAGGAGAAATAATAATGTTGGCTATATTAGGTGCGGTTTTACTTTTAGCAGTTGCAGTGATGGAAGTGCTGCTTATATTAGGCCTTCCTTTAGGTGAATATACGATGGGCGGCAGACACAAAGTCCTACCGGGTCCTTACAGGATCGCCGCCGCTTCATCGATATTAATTCAGATCTTCGGAGCTTTGATGATGCTCCAGGGAGCCGGCTTTATGAATATGTGGTTCGGATTAGCTCCGACCAAAGTCATCTGCTTTGTTTTCGGCGGTTTCTTCGCAATTAATACAGTAATGAACTTCATCTCACCGAGTAAGAAAGAAAAGTATGTAATGACGCCTCTGGCATTGATTGAAGCAGTCTGCTTTATCGTGACTGCGGTAAAGATGTAAACCCCTTTCCAAAGTCAAAAACGAAAAATCCCTCCCGATGCACAGGAGGGATTCTTTATTATCAGTTTTGAAAATTCTTATTCAGTGATGTATTCACTGTAAGCTTTCTTGATGATGTCCCAGTCGAGATCGAATCTGGACATGTGCTTTGCGAAAGCGGCTTCAACTGCATCCTTGTCGTGAGCAGCGATTGCGTCAGCGATTGCCTTATGGTCAGATACGAGCTTCTGGTCCTTGATGGTCTTAAGCGAGAGCGATCTTACACGGTCAAAGTGAAGGCTCATGAGAGATACCATATAAAAGCAGTTGAGCTTGTTGCAGGCAACATAGATATCCTTATGGAATTCGTTGTCGAGGTCTAAGAACTTCGGCGGATCATTTTCGATATAGAACTGCTGGAGCTTGATGTTCGCATAGAGCTTCTGGATGTCTTCCTCGGTAGCGACGTCGCATGCTTCTTTAAGAAGTGCGGTCTCAACAGCGATACGCAGGAACCTTGATTCCTTGATGAGCTCGTAATCGATAAGGGAGACGCTGCAGCCCTTCTGGGGAAGGATATTTACGATCCTGGATTTGGACAATTCCAAGAATGCTTCGTGAACCGGTGTTCTGGAGATTCCGAGCTGGGTTGCGATCTCCTGCTCGCCGATAAGTGAACCGGGCTTGATCTCCATGTTGATGATGTTGTCTTTTACGATGCGGAGCGCATACTCGCGGTTAGGCTCAAAAGTATTCTTAGGTGTAATGATCATTATAGAAATCCCCTTTAATTACGATATCTATAAAGAAACTAACATAAAAATATTTTTATGTCCACTTCTTACATACTAATTTGCAACGGCTGAATGAAGCGTCTTTCTTACGGCTCCGTTTCCTTTCAAAAGTTCATCAAGATAATCTTCGATGACAGGTGTTAATCCGGTCTTGTTTATATCGATTCCGAAAACAGTTTCGTTAGATAAAATGCCACTTAACTTACCCTTAACACTGCCTTCCATTCCATAGCTTATGCCCTGTGCGGAAAGCTCATTCTGGAAATGTTCTGCCATAGGATCTGAGCTGATCTCAAATTCATTTCCGTTATCGTCAAATGCGAGAAGATATCTGAGCCATCCTGCAATTACCAGAGGGATCAGCTTTAACGAAGATAACTTTCCGGGCTCATCATTATAATAAGAATTCAATGTGATACCGAATCTTATCGGCAGCTTTTGGCTCGTATCTGTTGCGATCCTCTGGGGAGTGTCGGGAAGGAAAGGATTAGGGAATCTTTCAGTTAAGACTTCCTTCAGGAAATCGCCGGGATTTAAGATCTTCGGATCGCATACGACAGGAAGGCACTCGTTATAACCCATCTTGGTTACGAGTGTTTTTAAGTCTTCGTCGTTCATCTCGTCTGAGATCTTCTTAAATCCTAAAAGGCATCCATAGATCGCAAGTGCAGTATGAAGAGGATTAAGGCATGCAGTGACCTTCATTCTCTCGCACTTATCGACTGTGTCTCTGTCAGTTAAGATGACGCCGCCTTTTTCGAGCGCAGGTCTTCCATTGGGGAAAAGATCTTCTACAACCAGATATTCAGGTACTTCGGCATTTACGAAAGGCGCTGCAAAAACACCAGTTGTCGTCTTAACGCTCTTAAGATTATCGATGCCCAGGAGGGTAAGTTTGTTCAGGATCTCGTCTGAAGGTCTTGGTGTAATCTTATCGATCATGGTCCAGGGGTATGCAATTCGGGATGGATCATTTACGTAATCTCGAAAAGAATTATCCACAAAACCCTTAGCCACCCAGGCATCGACTATCTCCAATACTGATGACTTGAGCTTATCGCCGTTGTGGCTGCAGTTATCCATGCTGACCAATGCCAGAGGATAAGCACCTGCCTTAAATCTCTCATAAAGAAGTGAAGCGATAAAGCCCATGCATGTGAGCGGATGGGAAGGACCGCTCTCCATATCTTTTGCTGCATCATTATATAAGTTGCCGTCGGCATCTCTTAATGCGTAACCCTTCTCTGTGATAGTGAAAGATACCATCTGCAATGAAGGATTGGATGCGATCTCATTAAGTCTTGCGATATTCTCATCAATATCATAATTGGCAGCGATCGCTTCAGTGATGTTGCCGATGATCTCATATCCTGTGTTGCCGTCAGGCTTAAGATCGCAGATGATCGAGAGATTGTCGAAAGGCTTATAAACGCGCTCGAAATTCTCATAGTCCATCGTGCCGCATACGATGATTCCAGTGTTGGTAAGACCCTGGTTTAAAAGTCTCTGGTTGACCCTTGCGATAAATGCCCTGAATATATTTCCGCCGCCGACATGAAGCCAGGCGGGAGCTTTATAAGTTGCATCTTTTACGGAGTCGATATCGTACTTGGGAAGAACAACATTAATGCTGTCCCAAAATTCAGTGTTCTTCAGGTTTTCTTTTGAAAGATTCATAGATCCAAAGTCCTTTCATCTGCTTGTCCCTCAAACAAAACCGATAACCTTATAAGTGATTATAAGATCATCGGTTTTGCGGGCAGGGAGGAGTTATTGCCAATAATAGTTAACAAAGTTTAGTAACGGCTTCCCATAAACCATTGATGTAAGTAGCACCGAGTGCTCTGTCATAAAGACCATAGCCGGGTCTGCCTACTTCATCCCAGATCATTCTGCCGTGGTCAGGACGGATGTAACCGTCAAAACCGTTCTCATAAAGGGCCTTTACGATTGCGAGCATATCAAGGTCGCCGCAGGATGAGAGGTGTGCTGATTCATGGAAGTCTGTGTCAGTTTCATGCTTAACGTTTCTTAAGTGAACGAAATGGACTTTGCCCATGGGAGTAAATGTTTTCGCGATATCGACAACATCGTTATGGATTCCTGCGCCAAGACTTCCGGTGCAGAGAGTAAGTCCGTTTCTCTTAGACTGGTTGAGATTAAGATATGTATTGATCGATTCCTTGCTGTTAACGACCTTGGGAAGGTTGAAAAGCGGCATCGGAGGATCGTCGGGATGAACTGCAAAGTTGATGTCGATCTCTTCAGCGACAGGAACTACAGCATCGAGGAAATACTTGATGTTCTTGAAATATTCTTCTGATGAAACATTCTGATAGAACTTAATATCTTCAGCCATCTGTGCGAATCTCTCAGGCTCCCATCCGGGAAGGCTGAAATTATGTGATCCGTCGATCATGGAAGATGTGATCTTCTCAAGTGTAAGCTGGACTGCTTCCTTGTGACTATATGCCATAGCAGTACTGCCGTCAGAAAGCTCTTTTGCAAGATCGCTCCTGTACCAGTCCATAACGGGCATGAAATTATAGCAGATGCATTTAACGCCGGCTTTAGCGAGGTTTCTCATCGAAACAATGTAGTTATCGATGAGCTGGTCTCTTGTAGGAAGGCCCTTCTTGATGTCTTCGTGGATATTGAGGCTCTCGATGACTTCCATCTCAAGACCATAAGAATTGATCTCATCTTTTACCAGATTGATCTCATCCATGGTCCAGATGTCACCGACAGGGATCCTTGTAAGATGTGTAGCTACGCCGCTGACACCAGGAATCTGCTTTATCTGCTTGAGGGTGACACTGTCATCACCATACGGAAACCACCTCAAAACCAGTTTCATACGAATTCACACCCCGAATATTTATTGAAAAGAGAGTCATGGGACAATACTCAAGTCTCACTCTGCTTACTAGCATACTAGTAGTCTTGAGCTTTGTCAATAGAATATGACATATCAAATAGTACCTCTACAAGAGGATAAGAAATACCCAACAAAGTACAGTAAAATAGGGGATAAGTTATGGTTTTATCGGAATAAAGAGGGCAGGATCATTCCTCTTCCGGAATATCTTCTTCCGTAGTTTCCTTCTTTTGGCCCTTCGGCTTAATCAATCTGAAAAGAACCGGAATGAGGATAATAAAGCCCAGGTTCTTTATGACTTCGCCCAGAGAAGCAACGTATAAAGTCCAGAGTTCGTAATCTTCTTCGGTGACGATCGTTAAGTTAGTGCATGTTTTCGTGACAGCATAAGAGAGCAGTCCCAAGATGATCAGTGCAGTCGAAATGACCGTGGTCTTCACAGGGATCACTTCATATTTTTCGGGATTGAGCTTTTTGGCGCTCAAAAGAACACCGATAAAGACAAGCGCGGCCGCTAAAACACCCGATATTATCTGAATAAGATTAAAATATTCACTCATCTTTGTTTGCCTCATCAGGTTTTTCTTCGCGGGATTTTTCGACCGCTATGGCTTTCTCGAAAGCTTTTTCGGTGATCAGTTGCGTAAGATACATCGCACCGACGGGTGTTAACAGTGCTGCTGGCGGGAAGCAGATGCTAACTGCCAGGGCAACAATAAGGATCAGCCAGATAAGCAGGAACTTGGGAAAGTTGATCATGCAGAGTGTGTAACTGTTTGTGATGGTACCTTTGATTCCGTTACTAAACCTTGCCATAAGCGGATAAACAAAAGGAAGAGTAAAGATTATGGGAAGTACCGGGATGAAAGAAACTATCTTATACCACTCGGGAAGCTTTAAATTACCAAGGCCGAAGAATGCGAAATAGATATTAAATCCCGTAATTGCGCTATAGAGCAGATAGATCAGATGAATGATTATCCCGTTCTTGAGATTATCCTTCAAAGAATGCATAAAATCTTTGGATATAGAATCGATCTTCTTATTGTATTTTCGAAATACGGTGTAATATAAAGCGGTAACAGAAGCTCCGATCGTGACTATGGGGAGACAGAATAACAGGAACAGCGAAGAGGCGATAACAACGTCTCCAATGGTTTTACATCCTTTATAAAGCCAGCTGCCTGTGATTTGGTCGAATTTGTTTTTCATCTGATCAAGCTTCCTTTTGAAGTCAGTATAAAAGTGAAATTGGTAAAAATCAATGTTTTGCCAACTAGAATACAAGATGATAAAAAGTGATACAATAAACCAAAGTTTATGTAAAGGACGGGCTTAAAACATGTCAGAAACAAAGCTTCTCGGAATCTATTCAGACGGAATGGTCATTCAAAGAAATAAAGAAATAATAATAGAAGGTTTTGAGAGTACAAAATCATCAGTTGTTGTTTCTTTAAACGGAAATTCTGTTACTGCCGGTGTTTCAGACGGAAAGTTCAAAGCAGTCCTTCCGCCGATGGACGTTGTTTTCGACACAGAACTTAAAGTCGAAGGAACAGATACCGTTACGGTTAATAATGTTTGTATCGGCGATGTTTTCTTTCTCGCAGGACAGTCAAATATGGAACTTCCTGTCGGAAGAACACTTGAGCTCAACAAAGAAGAAGTCGATGCCAAAGACTATCCTTATATCAGACAGTACCTTTTAACTCCGGATCTTGAGATTCCCAATAAAGGCGAAGAGAGCATCTGCACTCTCCCTGAATTTGACTGGATCAGCGCTGTAGGCGATTCGAAAAATGCATTCGGCGCAATTGCTTTTTATGCTGCAAAGAGGATCTTCGAAGAAAAGAATATTCCTGTAGGTCTTATCTTGGCAGCACAGGGCGGCTCTACTATCGAAGCATGGATGAGTGAAGAAGATCTTTACGAAGTCGGAGTTAAGGAAGAAGAGCTAGCTCCGTTAAGAGGAAAGGGCGCACTGAAAAAATATGTGGAACACTGGCAGCAGCTCACGATAGACTGGCGCGCTGAAGCTGACGATAATGATTTCAATATTGAAGAAGGCATAAAAGACGCAAAGCCCGTGACTCTTCCCGGAATCGTAGTAAAGGATTTCTCCGGTATCGTATGGTTTATTAAAGAATTCGATTATGAAGGCGGATGTGAAGGCGAGTGCCTCTTAAGACTGGGCGATCTGATCGATGCCGATATTACATATATAAACGGCATTGAAGTCGGCAGAACTGAGTACCAGTATCCACCGAGAATTTACCGTTTTGACGGTTCTGTCCTCAATAAAGGAAAGAATACGATAATGACAAGACTTACCGTCGAGCAGGAATTCGGCGGCTTTGTCGAAGGACATCCTTATTATCTTAAGACTCCTTCCGGCATGACTGACATCATGGGTGAGTGGAAGATGGTTGTTGAGAAAAAGATGCCTAAGTTCAATCCGATCCCGATGGCACAGATGCTTCCTGCAACGCTCTATTATGCAAGCCTTCTGACGGTTAAGAATATCGCAATATCACAGATCTGGTGGTGCCAGGGTGAGTCCAATGCCGCTGAGCCTGAAGGCTATGACAAGAAGATGATCCTGACATTTAAGACTATGAGAGAACTTTTCGGTCAGGTACCTGTTGTAATGGTAAAGATCGCTGACTACATCAATCCTCTGACATTTGAGAGTGAAGTACCCGAAGGATGGAAAATGATCCAGAAGCTTCAGGACGAAGCACCAAATTACATAAGTGATGTAAAGGTTGTAGCAAGCGCCACACCGGATCCGATCTACGAACTTCATCCGCAAAATAAGAGCGGGATCGGAGCCGATGTTGCAAAGGCTTCAATGAGTTTTTAATCATTAAAAATCACATTATTTCTTTTAAGAGGGTGTCTTTTTGAAATCCTCTTTTTTTGTTATTCGACTTGCACAATTATCTAGCATTCTAGTTGAAGATTATCTTGACATATCGCCCAAGCGGTGATAATCTCAATGCAAGACAACTAACATACAAGTATGCAAGAAGGCTCGCGTTTTGGGTTTGGTTGTAACAGCTGTAAATAGAGGGAACAGGAAATGTCTAGTAAAGAAGAACTTCAGGAATTAAAAGAGTGGTCTCCTACTGAGCTGTCTCTTAGAACACGAATCAGCAAAGATTTCCGCATCAACTGGCAGCTTTATGCCATGTTTATTATTCCTGTAATCTATTACATCATTTTCAGATATATTCCGATGTTCGGTAATATCCTTGCTTTCCGTAAATATAATGCCGGCGGCAATATTTTCGGCGAAGGTCCTTTAACACTTAAGTATTTCAAACAGTTCATTACAGCAAAGCCGTTCTGGGATGCATTTAAGAATACGCTCATCCTTAATGGTCTTTATCTGCTTTTCAGATTCCCGCTGACACTTATTTTCGCGTTGCTCTTAAACGAGATCAGAAAGATCCGCTGGAAGAAATTCGTTCAGACAGTATCTTATCTTCCGCACTTTATCTCCATGGTTATCGTATGCGGCATGATCAAGGAAGTACTTTCTACCAGCGGTCCTGTAAATGACATTATCCAGCAGTTAGGCGGAGAGAAGATCAACTTCATCGCACTTGCTGAATGGTTCAGAACTATCTTCGTAGTCTCAGGCGTTTGGCAGAGCTTAGGCTGGGGCACGATACTCTATCTCGCAGCAATGTCAGGCATCAATCCTTCACTCTATGAAGCTGCAACTGTTGACGGTGCTAATCACTTCCAGCAGGTTCTGCATGTTACTATTCCTTGCATCCTTCCTACGATCGCAACGCTTCTCATTCTTGATATCGGCGGACTCGTAGGTTCCGGCGGAGCTTTCGAAAAGGTATACCTCCTTTACAGCCCTCTGACATATGAGACATCAGATATCGTTTCAACTTACGTATTCCGTATGGGTATCGAATCAGGATCAATCAACTTTGCTACGGCAGTAGGTCTTTTCGAAGGACTCATCAACCTGATCCTTCTGACAGTTGCGAATTTTGTATCACGCAAAGTCGCAAATACGAGTCTTTGGTAAGGGGGTAACAGTATGAGTGATATAAGCACAAAAGTTCCCGAGCTTAAAGAGATCCATATCCATAATCCGAAAAACAAGATCAAGGAATCTACCGGATATAAAGTGTTTACGGTATTTAACACGATCATAATGATCGTCGTTTCGCTTTTGACGCTTTTCCCGTTCCTTTATCTCATCCTTCAGTCATTCACATCCGATCATGCGATCATTGCAGGTGAACTGAGCATTCAGGCATTTCTTGAAGGAAAGCTCACATTTGAGGACTTCAGTATCAACACATATATCTATGTTATTACACGTAATGACTGTGAGTTCTTAAAATACTATGGAAACACGATCTTCTATACCATAGTAGGTACGATACTCTCGCTTTTCTTCTCGGCAATCCTTGCATATCCGTTATCAAAGCCGAAGCTCAGAATAAATAAGATCCTTTCGCCTTTTATCATCTTCACGATGTATTTCGGCGGCGGACTTATGGCGAACTACGTCTTGATGTTAAAGCTCGGTCTTAAGAACTCCATGTGGGGATTTATTCTCCCGATGCTCATCAGCACTTATTATGTAATCCTTATGAGATCTTTCTTCATGAGCATTCCGAAAGACCTGGAAGAAGCAGGAGAGATCGACGGTCTAAACAAGTGGGGCGTTTTCAGGCACATAGCAATTCCTTTGTCGACACCTATCATTGCCACGATGACTTTGTTCTATGCGGTCATGTACTGGAATAACTGGTTCAATGCAAAACTCTATTTGCAGGATAAGACAAAGTGGCCTGTAGCTTATTTCCTTCAGACGATCATTAGAGGTGCCGGCGCATCCGATCCAGATGCGCAGAACATGTCTGCAAACATCAAGTCATGCGCAATGGTTCTCACGGTCCTTCCGATCATATGCATATATCCGTTCATTCAGAAATATTACGTACAGGGCATGATGCTCGGCGGCGTAAAAGAGTAATCACTTTGTGCTAAATGGGACTTACCCACGGCAATAGAAAAATGTAAAGAAAGGAAACAGTTATGAAGACAACAAAACTTGCAAAAGTAATGTGTGTAGGTCTTGCAGTTTCAATGCTCTCAAGTTTAGCTGCTTGTGCAGGTACAAAAGAGACTACTGAGGTAACTACAATTCCCAGTCAGATCGAAACTGAGCCTACTGAGACAGAAGAGAATGTTCCCTACACATACGGAGTAGGAAAGACATTCCATGCAGACCAGCCTGTTACATACACGATGTTCTTCAGTGATGCATCATGGTATCCGATGGTCGATACTTGGAAGACGGAGGGTGTTTTCAAGAAGATCGAAGAGATGACAAATGTAACGCTCGACATCAAGTCTTACGACAGCGGCGACTACATGGATCAGATCACACTCGACATCCAGGCAGGTAATGCAGCATACATCATTCCTAAGATCTATGATGATTCCAAGTTCGTAGACGGTGGTGCTATCGTTCCTATCTCTGACTATGTTAAGTATATGCCTAACTACACAGAGTTCTACAATAAGTACGACCTCTCCAAGGACATCCAGACGATCACAAGATCTAACGGTAAGTACTATAAGCTCCCTGGTATGAAGGAATCCAACCTCATCAACTATTCTTTCGTTATCAGAAAGGATATCTGGGACAAGGCAGGCGTTGACGTCGTTGCTCTCCAGAAGGATTGGACATGGTCTGACTTCCTCGAAGCATTGAAGAAGGTTAAGGCTTACATGGTATCCCAGGGTATGTGCAAAGAGTCCGACTACATCTGGTCTGACCTCTGGTGCGGAAACGAATCAGGTCAGGGTTCCGGCGGAAACCTCCTTGGCGTTATGGCAGCAACCTATGATTGTAATGCAGGTTGGAACATGGGCAATGGTATGAGATATAACAAGGACCAGGATAAGTTCATTTTCTCACCTGTAACCGATAACTATAAGCAGTTCCTTAAGGCAGCTAACAGCTTCGTAGCAGCAGGCATCTTAGATCCTGAAACATTCACACAGGATGACGCTACAGCAACAGCTAAGTACTACAACGGCAAGACAGCTATCATGTCTATCAACCAGGGCCAGTGGGCTAACTATGAGCAGAACATGACAGCTCAGCTCGGCGCAGGCAATTATGAGAACTACGTAATCACAATCCCGATCGGCACAACAAGAAATTCTACAGTTTCTGCAGAGAGACTTGAGAACGGTGTTATGATCTCAAAGAAGGCTCTTGATGAGCTCGGCGAAGACGGCTTCATCCAGATGCTCAGATTCGTTGACTGGCTCTTCTATTCTCACGAAGCTTATGAGCTCACAAAGTGGGGTGTCGAAGGCGAGCACTACGAAGTAGTTGATGGCGTTAAGAAGCTTAAGGCTGGTTACTGCTGCTCTGGTTTGGGCTTCGGTAACGGCGGCGATGAGTCACTTGTAGACATCAGACTTAAGTGGGGTTATGCAGGTGGTAACTTCTGGTACGGCGGAACAGTTGCAGAAATGTCTGACAACCTTACAGGCGCTGTTGCAGATTACGTTAACCGTGACTACACAGACAGAGACGTACCTCCGCTCGCTCCCGGTATCGCTCCTACAGCAGACCAGAACGAAGAGATCAACCTCATCGCTACACCTCTTATCAGCAGCGTTAACTCCTGGACATTGAAGTTCGTCACAGGTCAGGCTGACATCGATAAGCAGTGGGATGAATACGTTAAGTCTTGCGAATCACTTAACTATCAGGGCTTGGTAGACATCTACGCTACACTTTACAAATAAGGAAATCTCCTTAAACAACACACTTACAAAGGGAGTTGCCTCGTTTCGGGGCAACTTCTTTTTTGTTTGGGCTGCGGTGTGGAGAAGTGAGAGGATTTGTATCTCAGTGCAAATAGAGCTGCCTCACATGAGACAGCTCCAAATAGTACCCAAATAAAGCTAAAATGCAGAATGTAACAATGTTACACCCGCTAAAAACAGGAGAAATCAGCCTTCAAACATACCCTTGGAATTCCTGTAGCAGACTCTCTCTATGATGTATTTTAAGATCCTCTTGTCATTAGGGAACCTGCCGCGCTCGACTTCAGAACCTAAGAAGTTGCAGAAGATCCTTCTGAAGTATTCGTGCCTTGTGTAGGACAAAAAGCATCTGGAATCCGTGAGCATGCCCATGAAGCAGGGAAGTGAGCTCTGTGCACAAAGTGACTTTAAGTGTTCTTCCATGCCTAAAAGGTTGTCGTTAAACCACCATGCTGCACCGTGAGAGATCTTGCCGGAAACAGTGCCGTCATTATAAGCACCGCAGAGAGTGTCAATCACGGTGTTGTCTGTAGGGTTCAAAGAGTAGATGATCATCTTGGGAAGGAGTCCTTCACTGTTAAGCTGATCCATGAATCCGGTCAGAGGAGTTACGAAATCAAATGAGCCTGTGATGATGTCACAGCCGCAGTTGATGCCGGCCTTATTTAACATGACGGAATTAACGTTTCTCTTGCATCCGAAATGGAGCTGCATAGTCCAGCCGCGCTTAGCATATTCGCGTGCGAAAAAGAGCATGAGATCAGTCTTAAATGCTGTGAGTTCTTCGCTGGTCAGTTTGACATCAGGAGAAGACATTTTCTTTGCAAGAACATCGTCTGAAGAAACACTCAGATCCTTGCCGTACCAGATATATTCGGTTCCGTGGTCTGAGAGTTTGCAGCCATGGTTTTCGAAATGATTGAGCCTTGAGATCAATGCTTCTTTGAGAGTTTTCATCGAAGTGATCTTAATGCCGAATGCGGATTCGAGTTTTGCGACATAAGAAGCAAAGCTGTCCTTTTCGATATCAACGATATTGTCAGGTCTGAATGCGGGTAATACTTTGGATTCAAAACCAGATTCTTTTATCTGCTCGTGAAAAACCAGAGAATCGATGGGATCATCTGTGGTGCAGATAAGTTCGACGTTGGATTTTCTCATAATGCTCTTAGCGGAGAGTTCGCCGGATTTCAGCATCTCGTTTGCTTTGTTCCAGACGCTTTCGGCATTTAAGATCGTAAGAGGCTCTTCGATACCGAAATATCTTGTGAGCTCTAAGCATGTCCAGTGGTAAAGTGGATTGCCGAAAGCTGATTCAACAGCCTTTGCCCACATCATGAATTTCTCTTTATCTGAAGCATCGCCTGTAATGAATTTTTCGTCAATGCCGCAAGCTCTCATAAGACGCCACTTGTAATGGTCGCCGCCAAGCCAGAGCTTTGTGATGTTCTCATAGTTGATATCTTCAGCGATCTCTCTTGCTTCGATGTGACAGTGGTAGTCGATTATCGGGAGATCTTTTGCATATTCGTTATAGAGATTTAACGCGGTATTATTTTCCAAAAGGAAGTTGTCATTGATAAGGCTTTTCATGATGTACCTCTTTTTATTGTTAGCTCTTATAAAATAACTTATTTTTGGTATAATCGCAAATGAAAATATGCTAGAATACCAGTTGTTTGAGAGGTGATACTTATGACATTTTTCGAGAAGGTTTATAACACCGGAATAGTACCGGTTGTAGTCTTAAATAAAGCTGAAGATGCAGTGCCGCTCGCAAGGGCTTTGCTCAAGGGCGGAATAGACTTCATGGAGATAACGTTCAGAACTGAATGCGCAGCAGAGTCTATTGCCTTGATCGCGAAAGAAGTTCCCGAGATGACTGTAGGCGCAGGAACTGTGATCAGCGTTGAGCAGGCAGCACTGGCTGTAAAGAATGGCGCTAAGTTTATTGTGTCCCCGGGGCTCGATGACGGTGTTGTCATCTGGGCTAAGGGCAACAATATACCTGTTATTCCAGGATGCGTTACGCCGACTGAGATCATGAAGGCGATAAGCCTCGGCCTTAATGTCGTTAAGTTCTTCCCGGCTGATGTTTTCGGAGGAATCAAAGCGATAAAGGCTTTGTCGGCACCTTTCGGACAGGTAAAGTTCCTTCCTACGGGAGGCGTTTCCGAAGCAAATCTTAAGGATTTCATCGAAAATAAATCTGTTGCTGCTATCGGCGGCAGCTGGGTATGCAAAAAAGATGACATCGCAAATCACGATTGGGATAAAATAACAGCATTGTCGGCTAGTGCCGTAAAGATCATTAAGGAGACAAGATCATGAGCAAATATCTTACTTTCGGCGAACTGATGTTAAGACTTAAGAGCCCCGGCAGGGAGCGTTTTTTGCAGTCTCCTTCTTTGGAAGCGACATTCGGCGGCGGCGAAGCTAACGTTGCCGTATCACTCGCAAATTACGGACTCGATGCTGAGTTCTTATCTGTTATTCCCGACAATGCAATCGGTGATGCTGCAATCGGTGAACTTCGAAGATTCAATGTTGATACTTCCAAGGTCATCCGCACCTCAGGCAGAATGGGTATCTACTACCTTGAGACCGGTGCAAACCAGCGTGCGAGCAAGGTTATTTATGACAGGGCATATTCAGCGTTCTCGCTTTTCAAGCCCGAAGGATATGACTGGGATTCTATCTATGATGGCGTAAAGTGGCTTCACATCTCAGGTATTACTCCTGCAATATCTGAGGAGACAAAAGACGCTTCGATCATTGCTGTTAAGGAAGCGAAAAAGAGAGGCGTTACTGTCTCCATCGATCTTAACTACCGCAAGAATCTCTGGAAATATGGTGTTGAAGCAAAGGATGTCATGACTGAGATGACTAAGTATGCAGACATCATCATCGCCAACGAGGAAGACTGCCAGAAGTCTTTGGGCCTTAAGTGTGAGAGCAATGTCGAAGGTGGCAAGCTTGAGGCTGAAGATTATAAGAAATTAAGCGATTCGTTGATGGCGCAGTTCCCAAATGTTAAGAAAGTTGCGATCACTTTAAGAGAGAGCAAGAGCGCAGATATCAACTTCTGGGCAGCATCTTTGAATAACGGTTCTGAGTTTATTGTAAGCCGTAAATATGAGATGTATGACATCGTCGACAGAGTAGGCGGCGGAGACTCTTTTGCAGGCGGTCTTATCTATGGTTTGAATGAACTTGAAAGTGATAAGGAAGCACTTGAATTTGCAGTTGCTGCAAGCTGTCTTAAACATACTATTGACGGCGATTTCAACAGAGTCACGATTGATGAAGTAATGAAGCTCGCAAAAGGCGACGGATCAGGAAGAGTCCAGCGGTAATCAAGCAAAACTTAACAAATATATTTGTGGCAAAATTGCTGTAAAAATTTACTTTGACTATCAAAGCTATTTACAGCAAAGCCCTGTGAATGCTAATATCCCGGTATCAAGACTTCTTAACAAAGGAGGATGATGATATGGGCGATTTGTTTGGTTTAAAGAGTTTTTTGAACTCAACACCTTTTGCTGTCCTTGCAGTTACATTTGCTACTCTGTTTGTTATTTTCCTGATTAAGTCTATTAAACGTGGAAACAGAATAACGGAATTAGAGCGTCTGATAAAGGAACGCGATCCTGAATTATATAAGCAGATCAAAATGCTTGTTCCTATTTCTGAGGAGCAATATTATAAGCCTCAGGGAAATGTATATCCAAAGACGGTTCAGACACCGGTACAACAACCTGTTCAGAAGCCGGTTTATCAGCCTGTTCAGCAGGTTCAACAGCCCGTTCAACAACCGGTTTACCAGCCGGCACAGCAGCCTGTGCAGAGCCCTGTTCAACAGCAAGTTTATCAGCCTGTACAGCAAACTGTTCAAGAGCCTGTTGTTAAACCCTCCGCAGCCACTTATGTTCAGGCTCCGGTTGCACAGGCTCCTGTTGCTGCTCCCGCTCCGGTATCTGCATCTGTTTCAGCACCGGTATCAGCTCCGGTAACAGCACCGAAGCCGGTTCAATCAGCTGTACCTGCAGCAGCTGCATACACACCTGTATCAGCACCTGCAGCTAATCCTCAAACGGCACCTGTTGCTGTGGCTGAAAAGCCTAAGCGCGAAAAGTTCTTCAGCAGCATCAATATCACTTTCGGAATCGGCGTACTGCTCCTTACAATGGTAGGCGCTACCTTCATGACAGGATCATGGGAATGGATGTCTGATGCGGTAAGAATAATTGGACTTATTGCAATAGTTGTTATGATCTACGGAATGTCTTTATTTGCCGGAAAGGGATTAAAGCTCCAGCAGACGGGCTTTGCTCTGTACACGCTCGCAAGCCTCTTGGGACCGATCGTTGTTATAGGCATGGGTATTTATGAACTGTTCGGATCAGCTTTCTCGTTTAAAAATGGAAATGGCTGGATCGTAGCATCTGTTGCCTCATTTGTACTTCTCGTATCCTCGATCGCAGGAAGATTCATTTTTGCCGAAAAATCCAAGGCCAATGTGTACCGCACAACTACTTATATTGCACTGACGTGGCTTGTGGTTTTCCTGTCTGCACAGGTAGGGCAGGCGAGCCTTGATGTCAGCGAATGGACTGCGATCTGCCTGGGTCTCGCAACTCTTGCTCTGATGCTCAGGATAGCTGCTCTTATTCCTCAGTTCAGGGAAGAGATCTTTTTCAGGGTCTATTCGGAAATAATGACTTATATTCCTGCAGCATTCCTGCTCTTCACGGTAGCTTTTTCTGATGTTGCCATCGTTGCCGGCACTGTAGTTGAATTCATAGCACTTGTATTGTTTGCCAAGTTTACGAAAGGCAGAGCCTGGGTAAAATACATCACTCCTCTAATGGGATTTTTGATCGAGATCTCCCTGGTTGTTTTCCTGGATTCAGACAACACGGTTCTCGTTACCTCGCTCATGCTGGCTATTACGGTTCTGCTGTTTGTAGCACATAAGATCCTTAAGATATCTTCGTGGGCTTCGGATACTGTTTTCCCGATATTAATGAATACGATTGCGGCTATCATGTCGGCAGAAGACTGTCCGATCATGGGCGTCATATCCTGCGCAATTTTGATCGTTCTTTTCGTGTTCAGGATGACACTGGAACCAGTATTTGCAAACAAAGAAAACAAGCTCGCCGGATTCTTCAGAAAAGAGGTTTCCGTTACAGAGCAAGTCTTCATGGCTGTTCTTACCGCGATCTATTACTACATCGGAGTAATAATGCTTTACTTCGTTCCTGAAGATAATCCGGTCTCCGGAAACATCTATTTTCCTGTCCTGGCATTGATCCCTGCGGTCGTTATCCTGATCTTCAGATTCATTACAAAGGATGATTTCAGGCTCAAGCTGATCGGCTTTATAATGGCGGGCTTATCTCTTGCTGCAAGCTTCTTCTCGCTTTTTGCTTATACGAGAGGAATGACACTTTGCAAAGAACTTTATGTATGTGCATGGCTCCTGGTTTTTGCTTTCATTCTACTGGCTGTCAACTGTAATGTTGATGCGATCAAGAGCCGTGGGGTCGGTATTGGCCAGATAGCATGGATTTCCGCATGCATCAACTCTTTTTCTGTCGGCATATTCCTCATGATCGAGTTCAATGCACAGCAGGAATGGGGATTGGAGTTTATCCCTGAAGAATATATCGATCTCACAAGACAGATAGCTGCGCTCTCATTCCTTGTGATCAATGTGGCATCGGTGGCAGTGGCATTCTTCAAGAGAAAACTTGAAAATGAGAATTTCACGGCATTAAAGTATTTCTCACTGGCATTCTCAACGATCTGGTTCCTGTGCTCAGCATTCCTTATCGGAGCTAACTGGCAGACATTTGCAATAGCGGTAGTCTTCGCAGTTGTCCTGGCTCTGCTTAAAGCTGAATTCTTTACTGTCGTTCCTATATTGGCAGCAGAGGTTTCCTTGTTAGCCGAGCTTACGAAGATAAAAAACGATGATCTGAACAATATCCTTATGATCGTCCTTGCTCTTGCGGTTGCAGGTTTGGGAAGACTTCTGTTCAGAAAGAACATGTTCACCGAAAAAGGCGCGGACTATCTGACGCTTTCATCCTGTATATTCCTTTTGGGAATGAGGGAAGAAGATTATCTGTTTATGGCAGTCTGCTTTACCATTGCGGTCCTCATAATGAATATCGCAGGCAGGGTAAAGGTGCCGTTCAGAGTGATTCTGACTTTCTCAACTGTTTTCTGCTGCTTAGGCCTTCTTGCGCAGCCTTATCTCGAATTCCCTGAGGTTATTGATTTCGAGATCCATCTCGCACTGATTCTCGGAACTCTGCTCCTGATCTGTAAGGCGATAAAGCCTTTCCCTGCAGAGGCAGCCAAGTATACCTGGTTTACGGGAGTAACGCTTGCACTGGTTGCAGAAGGTGTCTCCGCAGCGACTACCAAAGAAGGGGTTGACCTCATAATCGTCGGAACGGCTGCTATCGGAATCTTTATTTTCTCGTTCATAAAGCGCCTGAGGCTTTGGTTTATCCTGGGAATCGTCTCAATGGTATCTATCGCGATCTACCTGTCGGTTGCTTTCTGGTCCACACTCGTATGGCTCATCTACCTCCTGGTTTCCGGAAGCATTCTTATCGTTATGGCATCCATTAACGAGTGGGGCAAGAGACATAACAAAGACGGAAAGAAGAGAAGATTCTTCGAAGAGTGGAAATGGTAATCTGTTATTGTTTTGTCACGAAATGGTATTACTTTGCCTATTAAACTTGATTTACTTGTTGCTTTTGCCTTGCTAAAATAACCGCGGGGAAAAAGCGAGGCTGAATGGGCAAAATTAACATCTGGAAGATTGCGGTGAAAGCAATTGCGATTATTACAATGACTGCTGTGGTTGCGGGCATTGCAGAATCATATGTACAGCCCGTCACTGTTTTGGCCGATGCCAAATATCAGACTCTCTATGACGTTTTCAAGGAACGGAGCGGGAATCCGGACTCGTTTATGGATCAGGAAGAATTCCGTAATGCGATTCTGGCAAACTGCAAAAAACTCAATACAGTTTCTTATACTTCGGGCGCGCAGGTGGATGCTTTGGCATGTGACGGTTTCGTAAGCATGGTATTGAGGCTTACATTCGGAACGGTTCATGAGGTCAAGGTCCGTTACGATCATAAGAAAAAGAAGAGATTTATCTCGTATAAATTCAACACCAAAGAAGAGCACAAAGTAGCTGACAGCTATGTTGACAAGTATGAGATTTTCAGACCTGGCGGAACCTCGGTAACCTGGATCTACAATAACTATGTAGGCAAGATCGTAAATGCCAGAGGATCCAACAGAAAGAAAGTTGAGGGCTGGTCAAATAAAGACTGGGTCAATTATCTGGAGAGCATCGGAGCCCAGCCCGGCGACCTGATCCTGTGGGATAACGACTACAATAAGACTTACTGGACCCATATTAGTATTTTTTGCGGTATAGAGAACGGCAAGGCTGTAATATGGCATTCTTCCGCAGTAAGGAAAATTTGTATGAAGCAGATAATGTCGGAGCTGACCGAAGATTCTAACTATCTTAAGCTTGCCTGTGTTATTCCTATGACGGATGCTCCGGCGAAGGTGGGACTTTGTGTCGGCACAGGTGAAAATGACAGGGATTTCTCATATTCCATTTATAAAGATGAGGCCTGCAGCAGTAAGCTCGGAAGGATTGCCAGCAGCTGTACCCTTAAGGAACAGTCATCTTTGGAGAATCTTTCTGTTTTTTTCAATAGTGATAAGAGCGCCTATGAAAAGACCCTCTATGTCAAAAGGGACGTTTCGCCCTATAAGGCTTCCAGCACAGAGCTATCCGGAACTGATCAGATCGTTTACAAACTGAAGATAAAGATCACTCCGGGTGAAGAAAACAAGGGAACCCTGGTTTATACGGTATACGGTGCTGAGGATATCAGGTATTATTCCGGCAAGACTATCGAAGACTACGATTACCGACAAGGCGGGCAGGTAATTGAAATATCGGATTTCAGATGAATTTTATGAGCACTTTGGGGGATTTTTCCCCGGAGTGCTTTTTATTAAATACAAATTTTGACCATTTGATTTTTTATAATATAATAAGCTAGTGTTTAGCTGAATAGTAAAGTCGGAATTGTCGGCGGCTTTACGGAAGGGGTGTTGATATGGATTTTCTCGCCAAGACTAACGATGCAGTTACCGAACTGGAATACAGACACGCGAAAACTGTAAGAGAACTCGCAAGTGAGTGTCTTGTTCTTCTTGAAAATGACGGGGCATTACCTATAGCAGAACCCGGAAGAATTGCCGTGTATGGCAATGGTGCGAGACACACCGTCAGAGGCGGCGGCGGATCCGGCGAAGTTAACACCAGAAATAATATCACCATCTGCGACGGCCTCATAAACGCAGGTTTTGACGTAGCATCCGCAGGCTGGCTCGACAGATATGATGAGATCTACGATTCTTCGATCCGATCCTATATGGACAAGGTCGAGTCTATCGCAAAGGAACGCGGAGTTCCTGCCACAAGCGTATATTTCGAGATGGCTTTTGAAGCGCCGGTCATGCCTCAGATAACCGAAGAGGACATTGCCGAAGCTGCTTGCGATGCAGCCATCTTTGTTATTTCAAGAGATTCCACGGAAGGAAGAGACAGAAAGCCTGAAAAGGGCGATTATTATCTGACTGACGAAGAAGAATATAACCTCAATTACATCACTGACAATTTCAGCAAGGTAATCGTTCTCCTTAACATCGGAGGCGTTATCGACATGACACGATTAAAGCACCGTCCCGGTGTCAGCGCTATTCTCCTCGTAGGCCAGGTAGGCAACCAGACAGGCGATATCGTTGCAGACGCGATTACAGGTAAGACAAATCCTTCAGGAAAGCTCGTAGATACATGGGCAAGCCACTATGAGGATTATCCTTTCGCTAATGATTATTCAAGCCTTAACGGCAATACGGATGATGAGTTCTATAAAGAAGGCATATATGTCGGATACAGATATTTTGATTCTTTCGGAATTACTCCCGCATACTGCTTCGGATTCGGAAGATCCTATACGACTTTCTCCACAGAGGTTTTGAGCGTTACCCAGGAGGGTAATGATATCAAGGTCTGGGTAAAGGTTATGAATACCGGTAACTATCCCGGCAAGGAAGTAATCCAGGTTTATTTCTCTGCACCGGAAGGTCCTGTTGACAGACCTTATCAGGAACTCGCAGGATTTGCTAAATCTGATCTTATCTATCCCGGTGACAGCATGAATGTCGAAGTATCTTTCCCTATTGACAACTTCGCATGCTTTGATGACAGATATCCCGCAAGAGTAATTCCTGACGGTGACTATATCATCAGAGTCGGTACAAGTTCACGTGAGACAAATATCGAAGCTGTTCTGAATATCCCTGAGTTTGTTGTTCAGGAAAAGTACGACAGGATCCTGGAAGATGACGCAAGATATGTTTTCGAGGACTTGAAGAATCCCGGAACAGGAAAAGAAGTTCACCAGGCAATCGACTATGCACAGCTCTTAACATGTGAGAGGAGGTTCACTCTCAATCTGTTCCGTGTCAGAAGAAGCATCATCAGATACAGAGGTGTTTGTGAGACGCACATGGACGAGAGAAGAGATGAGGTCCTTACATTAGGTTCAGTCATCGGAAGAAATGCCGGCGTTGCTGAATTCGTAGCCCAGTTCTCTTTGGAAGAGCTCTCAGAGCTTATTGTCGGAAACTACATCAAGGACGGATTCGAGGATGTCGTCTTCTCTTCCGCCATGCATGTGCCCGGCGCTGCCGCAGAGACAACAGGACGCTTTGAAGGAAAGAGAAGATTCCCTGTCCTCGTCATGGCTGACGGCCCTGCAGGCTTAAGACTCCAGCCTCATTTCAAGGCAACAAGGAACGGCGACCTCTTAAGAGGCGGTGAGATGTTCGGTCTTATCAACAATCCGTTCCCTGAAGATACACCGGAAGATGCGATCGATTACTACCAGTACTGCACCATGATCCCTACGGCTACAGCGCTTGCCGAGACATGGAACCTGGATCTCATCGAAAAGCTCGGACGTCTCGTCGGAGAAGAGATGGAAGAGTTCGGTGTACATCTCTGGCTCGCGCCGGGAATGAATATCCACAGAAATCCTTTGTGCGGAAGAAACTTCGAGTATTATTCCGAAGATCCTTTGATTACAGGCCTTTGCGCTGCGGCTGATACGAAGGGTGTACAGTCGGTTGACGGCAAAGGCGTAACGATCAAGCACTTTGCCTGCAACAACCAGGAAGATAACAGAATGTTCAGCAACTCTCACGTGTCAGTAAGAGCTCTGCGTGACATTTACCTTAGAGGATTTGAGATTGCCGTTAAACTCTCGCAGCCTTTCTGCGTAATGGCATCTTACAATCTCCTCAACGGAATCCATACAGCAAACAATTACGAGCTGATCCAGAACGTACTCAGAGATGAGTGGGACTATGAAGGTGCTGTCATGACAGACTGGTTCTCCTCATTTGAAGATGTCGAATTCTTGGGTTATGACGAGAAGAAACTAAAGTATCCGCCGGCTTTCTCAAGACTCTGCGTATACGCAGGCTGCGACATGCAGATGCCCGGATGCGCCAAGAATGCAGAGGACATTGTTACGGCAGTTAACCACGGCAGACTTACATTGGCTGACGTTCAGTCTGCTGCCATGAATGTGGTGCGTCTTGCGATCAAATGCTTGTAAACAGGAGTTAAATGAACGAAGTATTTGATTCAGAACAATTTAATGTAGAGTACAAAAAGGACGATAACATCGTCCTTGTTGTATTGAAGGGCAAAGCTACAAGAGACAATTACAGAACACCGATGATGCACGCAGCCGATATGGTGCTGCGTCACTCTTGCAAGGTCATGGCTGTCGATTTCAAAGCCAATCCCGAGCTTTCCGAAAAAGACCTGAACTGGAGTAAGAAGGTCCTTTTCGCAAACCTTAAAAAGAGCGGACTTGAGACACTGGCACTTATTGACGACAACGATCTCGAGATCGTTCAGGCTATAAGGGTCTTTTGCGGCAACAGATTTAAGACCATAGTCTGCAAGACTTATGAAGAAGTAAAGCTCAGGACAGATCCTTCAGCATCAGAAGCCGATACCAAATATGCTTCCATGACGCGTGAGCAGGCTTTGGAGTATATGGGCCTTTCCAAGGATGCCGACATTAAAGAGATCGACGACCGTTTCTGGCAGATGTCCAAGAAGTACAGAGGCAAGGACGATGCGGAATCAAAGGCGATGGAAGACGAGATATCCGCCGTTTACGATATTGCATCCGGAAGGCGTGATATAAGGTCCAAAGAGGAAGAACAGAGGCAGAATGAGCCGATGTACTTCGGAAGATATAAGAGCGACTGGAAGACAATCATCCACTATAACTGGAAGAACTGGCTGCTCGGCGCCGTTGTCGGAATCTCTATTCTCGTAATTCTCATCGGATACCTTTTCAATTCGAAGTACGAATGCTCGGTCCTTGTTTTCGGACACATGTATCTCGACAATACTTATATGAGGGAAGCTCTTGAGGAGCAGGGGCTCAAGAATCCTTACGTGGGACTTGCCGATGTCGTCGTTCCCAATGATGAGAATATCCCGCTGGATCAGATGGGCAACGAGGCTTTCAATGCCCAGTTCTATACCAATCCCGATGTTCTTATATCAGACCGCATAGCCTATAAATACTATTTCAATGTATTTAAGGATTTAGGACCTCTCTACGACCAGATCATGGCAGGCCTTTCTGACGAGGCAAAGGCAGGAGTCAAGCCTATCTACATGTCTGAGAGGGAGTCTGTCAGATATAAGAATGATATGTATTTAGAGTACGGACTTGGCGATGAGGATATCAGGAATCCTGCCGAATTCCCGGACGATCCTGTTTTGATCGGTTTTGAGATAACAGATCAGGATGTTGTCACGAATTACGGCGTCGAAGCCAAGTGGATGTCACGTCAGACAACGCTCATGGTAGGGCAGTGCATCAACAGCACCGATGACGAACGTACAGTTAAGATGATAACGGCGATAATCAATGCGGCTTTTGCCAAAGAGATGCCCGAATCTGCTGCCGAATCTACTTAAGTCCGGTAGCTTCGAAAAGCAGATTTAATTCGTTTTCAGTAAGAGGTCTGAAGGTTCCGCAGGAATCCAGACCTTCTTCTATTTTTACGCCGGCAAGCTCGATCCTTCGGAGCTCTGTGACTTCCTTATTAAAATGAGCAAAGATCCTCCTGACCTCATGTGTCTTGCCTTCGTGAAGGGTCAAAAGCGCCCTGCCGGTTCCGTCTTTTGAAGTCTCTATTACCTTAAGGTCAGCAGGAGCTATCTGCTCGCTAAAGCCCTTGTCGCGGATATTAAAGCCTGAAGCGACTGTCTTGATCTCTTCATCTGTCCAGGCAAGGCCTCTGAAAGTTGCCAGGTATATCTTCGGAACCTCATATTTGGGTGACTGGAGGCGGTGTGAGAGCTCGCCGTCGTTGGTGATAATGAGAAGGCCGGAAGTGTGGTAGTCGAGCCTGCCGACGGGTGAGAGCTTTTTGGACTTAAGCTCCGGCGGAATATAGTCCGCAACGCAGGGAAGACGCTTGTCTTCCATAGCCGTAAGGACGCCGTCAGGTTTATCCAAAAGGAAATAGAGCTTTGTCTGGCAGTTGATGTCCTGCCCGTCCAAAGTTATCAGATCCGTATCTTTAACATGGAAAGATGAGTCGGTAACAACAGCGCCGTTAACCTGTACGCTGCCTCTTGAGATGATGTCGCGGACTGTAGATCTGGTGCCTAAGCCGCTGTTTGCAAGTAACCTATCCAGTCTCATGAGATTATTATAACTTATTAGCGTATAATTGTTTTCGAGAGGTTTTAGAATGGAAATAATCAATATCGAACAGGGACATCCGACTGTGCAGCAGGCTATGGTCAAGCTCCAGAACGGGATATACCGCGTAAGAGCGACCGGGCAGCCTTTGGCAAAGATCGTTCACGGCTACGGGTCTTCGGGCACGGGCGGTGCGATAAAGCAGGCTCTTTGCTTAGAACTTCGAAAATATATCTCCCGCGGCATGATAAAGTCCTATTGTCCCGGCGAGGATTTCGGCCCATTCTCATCTGCAGGGCGCGAGATGAGCGCTAAACATCCTGCGGTATCACGCGACAGGGACTGGGGACTTCAAAACGACGGTATTACCGTGATCATGTTCAAGTAAGAGGTTTATATGGCAGACGAATTTGATAAGAAATGGGAAGCGTTTGAAGCCAGATGCAAGGCGTGCAATAACTGCGGCCTCAGAGCAGGCGCTACTAATGTCGTTATATACAGGGGCAGCAGGAAGGCTCCTCTGATGATCATCGGCGAGGCTCCCGGCGAGAACGAGGATATCCAGGGACTGCCCTTTGTAGGCAGGTCCGGCCAGCTCCTCCAAAACCTTTTGGGCAGCTACGGATTTACCAATAATGACTACCATATCTGCAATATCGCCAAGTGCAGGCCGCCACAGAACAGGCGCCCGACACCCGAAGAGATCCATTGCTGCAAGCCGCTTTTGGCTGAGCAGTTCATGATGGTAAGGCCCAAGGTGATCCTCCTCTGCGGATCGACCGCTTATGAAGGATTTTTCGGCACAAAGCCCGTCATGCATGATGTTAGGGGCCGCTTTATCGAAAAGAATGGTTATTTTATTATGACAACTTATCATCCGGCATATGCTTTGAGAAACCCCGCAAATAAGATGCCGATATACGAAGATATGGGCAAGGTCCGCGAGAAATTGACCGAGATCGGAGCCATGCCTCCGTTAGAGTCTGTAAAAGAATGATTTTTCTGTATTGATTTTCAAAATTGGCTTTGCTATAATTCGTGAGTTGAAAAAAGCATTGCCGAATTGTGTAACGGTAGCACACCGGTCTCTGACACCGTTTGTCAAGGTTCGAATCCTTGTTCGGCAGCCAAATAAAAGGTTGACTCAGATTGAGCCAACCTTTTTTATTATTCGGAAAATGATTTCTCAATGTGGATGCTTTAGGCACTGTCTAATAAATATAAAAGTCTTCTAATTAGTGAATCACAATATTAATATATATTAATCTGATATGATTTGACATTTAGTGATGATATAATCGCTTTGATGTATTGAATCCACCAGGGAGGCTTATTATGAAGAAAAGGATTGTAAGTGCGGTTCTGGCAGGTTCCATGCTCTTGGGCCTGGCATCATGCACGGTTGCTACGCCCACTGATCCTACCGGATCAATTACTGAATCTTCCGTAGAAACGGAACCTTCAGAAACTGTACCGTCGATCATGGGTTTCAATATGATCGAGAACGGTGATTTTTCCAGCAAGACTCATGAATGGCATACATATTTCGAAGGCGGCGACGGCCTTATGACCGTCAATGACAAAGGTGAATTGCAGTTTGACTGCAAGATGATCGGTATCAAGGAATGGTCCAACCAGTTCTATTACGATGGTTTTGCACTCTACAAGAACTGCAAGTATGAGATGCAGTTCGACTGCTATTCGAATGTTGAGCGTGACCTGGGATACAGGATCCAGGTAAACGGCGGCGACTACCACGCATACAGTGAAGAGACTATTCACGTAGGTCCTGAAGTACAGCATTTCGATATAGTTTTCACGATGGAAGAAGCTACTGATCCGGCTCCGCGCCTTTGTTTCAATATGGGTAAATTTGCTAACAATTCAGGATTTAAGGAACACACGATTTGCTTCGATAATTTCGATTTGAGATGTATCGATGATACAGGTTATCTCGCAGGTGAAGAGGAAGGCTCAGCTGCAAAACTTATCAATATTAACCAGGTAGGTTACCTTCCTTCTGCTGAAAAGATCGCAGTACTGAACGGCGATGCGATCACATCAAAGGCTTCCGTTGTTGATACTGCATCCGGCAAGAGCGTCTATGAAGGCGATGTTGCTGCTGCAGTCATGAATCCTTCAACAGGAAGAAATGAAGCAAGATTTGATTTCTCGAGCGTTACTGCGCCCGGTACTTATAAGATCGTAGCAGGCGATCAGGAATCCTTTGAATTCAAGATCGGGGGCGATGTTTATGATGAAGCTTTCAAGGCATCACTCCGTATGTTCTACCTGCAGAGATGCGGTATGGAACTTACGAAAGACCTCGCAGGCGATTTCGCGCATCCTGCATGTCATACCGGTGAAGCAACAATCTATGGAACGAGCGAAAAGATCGACGTATCAGGCGGCTGGCATGATGCAGGCGACTACGGAAGATATGTGGTATCCGGCGCTAAGGCTGCTGCAGATCTGATGCTTGCTTATAACCTCTATCCCAATGCCTTTGACGATGCTCTTAATATTCCTGAGTCAGGTAACGGAATCCCCGATGTCCTTGACGAAGTTAAGTATGAGCTCGACTGGCTCTTCAAGATGCAGAATTCCGAAGGCGGCGTATACCACAAGGTTACATGCGCTAACTTCCCGACATTCGTAATGCCTGAAGAAGAGACCGATGAACTTATCGTAACTCCTGTTTCAACGACTGCTACAGCAGACTTTGCAGCAGTTATGGCAATGGCATCTTATGTTTATGCAGATGTTGATTCTGCATATGCAGCTAAGTGCCTTGATGCGGCAAAGAAAGCTGCAAACTATCTTGAAAAGCATAAGAGCGTAGAAGGTACAACGAATCCTAAGGACATCGTTACTGGTGAATATGGTGACGATAAGGATACCGACGAGAGAATCTGGGCTTATGCAGAACTCTTCAAGGCAACAGGCGATTCTGCTTATGACGAAAAGTTCGGCTCACTTGTTTCTTCCGGTGCTTCCTGCGCAACAGATCTCGGCTGGCAGGGCGTAAGTGCATACGCAGGTTATGCTTACCTCTCAGCTAAGACTAAGGGCATGTCCTATGATGCAGTTCTGACAAGCTTTAAGAGCGGCATCGCTGACGTAGAATCGGCTGCAGCTGCTGACGCTTATAATTGTTCTCTTAAGGATTATCCTTGGGGCAGCAACATGACTGTCGCTAATAACGGTATGTATGTTCTCCTCTATGATCAGATCCAGAGCGCTTCTGCAGGTGACAAGGTTGCAAGACAGCAGCTCAACTACATCCTCGGAACGAACGGAACAGGTTACTGCTTCCTCACAGGATACGGCACGCTCTCTCCTGAGCATCCTCACCACAGACCTTCACAGGCTAAAAAGACTGCTGTTCCGGGAATGGTAGCAGGAGGCCCTAACCAGAACCTCGAAGATCCTTATGCACAGAATGTTATCAAGGAAGCACCTGCCGCACTTTGCTATGCAGACAGCGACCAGGCTTACTCTCTGAACGAAGTAACGATCTACTGGAATTCACCTGTTGTATTCCTGTTCGCTTACGTTAAGAGTAAGGGCTGATATCTCACTTAATTAATTATTTCAGGGTCTGCCTCGATTTTGTCCGGGCAGGCCCTGTTTTTAATATGTTAAAATACTTGCAGTAAACACATGTCAGGGGGCCCTTCTGATGGACAGCTCATATTATGATTTGATCTTTAAACGTAAATCGTTCCACAGATACGGTGAGCCGGACGGCAAGACTATTACTCAGGAAGAATTAAATGAGATATCTGAGATGTGGTATAAGTTCACACCTCTTTTCGAAGGCATAAAGACGAAGATCAAGATCGTCCCCGGCGCACAGACGAGCTGCAACAGGGGAGAAGAATACTGCATCCTGATCTACAGCGAAAAGAAACCCGGATATCTTCAGAACATAGGTTATATCGGCGAGCAGTTAGACCTCTATCTCACAGGCAATGGAATAGGACCTCTCTGGTTCGGCGTAGGAAGGACCAAGGAGCGTAAGTTCGAAGGCCTGGAATATGTGATCATGATGGCCATAAGAAAGATCGATGACGATTCTAAATTCAGAAAGCCCGGTGACCTTTCAACGTTTATCCGTGTTCCCGTTGAAGAATTCTGGGAAGGCCCTGTGATAGATGGCATTACAGAAGTCGTAAGGCTTACTCCTACGGCATGTAATATTCAGCCGTGGAAAGTAGTAAACAAGGGTGACGGAACGCTTGATGTATACCGTTACAGGAGACCCGGCAAGCACGGCATTATCCCTCCGTTCAGACTCGCATATTTCGGGAGCATCGATATAGGAATCTTCATGCTCTTTATGGATATCTGCTTGGAGCATAAGGGAATTGCTTTTGAAAGGAATCTCACTCCTGATGACGGCAACTTCCAGAGACTTAATCTCAATGCCGTATACAAATTGAAAGGCTAAACAGGTAAAAGGCGAAGACTGAAAACCTGCTAAGGATTGTAATTTATGAAAAAGATACTGGTCACAAATGACGACGGAATAGATTCTGAGGGAATTAAAAGGCTCGCAGAAGCAGCTTCAAAATTTGGCGAAGTGTGGGTTGTAGCACCTTGCAAGCAGTACAGCGCAATGTCCCACTCTGCTACATTTTGGACGCCTATAGATGTGTGGCCGGTTGATTTTCCCATTGAAGGCGTACATGCCTATGCAACATCAGGGACACCTTCCGACTGCGTTTGCGTTGCTTTAAATGCAGTTCTTCCTTTTAAGCCCGATGCCGTTTTCTGCGGTATTAACAAAGGCTATAACATCGCATCTTCAATTCAGTATTCCGGTACGTGCGGAGCTGCTTTCGAGGCCGCAAACCAGGGATGCCACACGATCGCTTTTTCCGAAAACCACGAAGGAACTCACGAAGTTGCCGATAAGTATATTGAAGAGATCACTGCTGTTTTGCTGGATAAGCCGCTCGGTGTAAATGAGATATGGAATATCAATTTCCCGGGCTGCACATTAGATGAATGCAAAGGTATTAAATACGACTGCGCTGTATGCCAGGAGCAGTTTTTCTCGGGCGGCTACGATGTCGTAAAAAGAGACGGTGATAAGGTCACATACATGATCAATTACGAACCTGTCTGGAAGGCCGAAGAAGGCACGGACTTAAGGGCCGTTATCGACAACTATGTGGCTGTCGGGAAAGTTAAGAATTTCAGCTGATCATGGATACGGTCAGGGAAAGCAAGTCATTCAGCATACTGGTGATCACCGGCATCTATCTGATGGCGGCGCTTTTGGGACTCGGTATTTATATACTGCTTCCTTTTTCTTTCTGGCTTGATCTTCTGATCGCCGACGTTGTCTCAACAGTATTTGTTTTCTTATTCAGCATGTTTTTCAAGAATGCTTCCGTATACGATCCTTACTGGAGCGTACAGCCAGTTGTGATCGTGATGTATTTCGCATGCTATTACAATATTACTCCGGCAACTGCCCTGTTACTTATATCGATATTCTATTGGGGAATAAGACTGACCGGAAACTGGGCTTATACTTTCGGAGGCTTAAACTGCCAGGACTGGCGCTATACCAAATTCGAAAATGAGAAGGGCAGGCTCTATCCGTTCATTAACTTTACGGGCATTCACATGATGCCTACACTTATCGTCTATCTTTGTACTCTTCCTGCCGTTTTCGTAATAAGGAATGAGATGAACGCAAACATAGGAAGCTATATAGGAGCTGCAGTATGCATATTGGCAGCGACCCTCCAGCTTACAGCCGACATCCAGATGCAGAAGTACAGAAAAAGCGGCGAGCACGGACTTATCCGCACGGGCCTTTGGAAATATGCAAGGCACCCTAATTATCTTGGCGAGATACTGATGTGGTGGGGAGTAAGTATCCAGGCCGTATCTGTTATGCCGGAATGCTGGTGGCTTATAGCAGGCGCTATATCCAATACGATAATGTTCTTTACGGTAAGTATTCCTCTGGCAGATAAGAGACAGTCACAAAAGCCCGGCTATGCCGAATATAAGAAAGCTACAAGGAGTCTTTTGCCGTTACCAAAAAAGCAGGCAACTATATGATTGTTATGCCCTTGCTGGATGTGAATCTTTTTGCGAAATCCTGCTTATAAGCTGTGGAGTCATCAGGATTTATCGTAAAGTACCATAAGCCGTAAGCGATGATCACCGCGTCATCCCTGGAGCACACGCAGTGGCGGTTGCCGACATAATAGCAGAGCTTTCCGTAATGCTTTTGGAAGCCCAGTAACGTTTTTGCGTGCCCGTAGTTGCTTGAAGCATCGTCAAAATAGGGCATGCCTATGTCATTCTTTAAGTATTCGAAAGATATCCATGAGACCTGACGCGAACTGTCAAAGCCCTTAACATTATCGATATATTCGCTGATGGTAAATACGACTCTGTGATCACCATACCTGTATTCAAACCAGTTTGAATGGCCGACGTTGGTCTGATTGGGATCAGCTTCATTGGCTTTTAAATAATCGTCGTATGAATATACGCCTTTTTCGAGCCAGCCGAGATCGGACGCCAGACGGTATAACTCGAAGATCTCTTTGTCGCCGTCCTTTGTAATATAGTCATCGATATTGACATTCATATCGATCGTCATGCTGTTAGGGTTTCCGACAAAGAGCCTGTAGGCAACGCTTTTTGAAAAAGGACCCGTGGGTTCGGTTTCTGTTGTAGTCGCCTCTGTTGTCTCTGTGGCCGTGGTGACCGTAGTCGTTTCAGAAGTCGTGGTAACAGTAACAGGACTCTCGGAAGTGGTGCTCTCATCAGGTCCGGTCTTACAGGAAGATACCGATGCGCACAAAGAAGCGGTAAGCAGCAAGCTTACGGCTTTTTTTGCAAATCCTTTTTTCATTTCGATCTTTTTCATATGAGCAATAATATCACGATTTTTTTTTAACGGTCTAATCCGTAATGAACGAAATGACGAGAAAAGGCCTATATATAATTATGGTAAAATAACATAAATAATTGGCAGGATACCGCATCCAATATATTTCGGGAGGTTGATCATGGATACAGCTGATACTAAATCTGTAGAAAAGAAACGTTTGCTCATATTCATAGTAATCGCTTACTGTGTTTCATTCTTAATGATGATCCCGATGTATATCGGAAAGCAGAAGGGTATAGATCTGACCCAGATCGTAAATGCCCAGATGTGTTCGCCTGCTGCGGGCGTAGCTTTGGGATTTCTTGTCTGCTATAAGGGCGAAAAGCGCGTCCCGAAGATGTTCATGGGCGTTCTTATCGTAAATTACGTGTTACAGATCATTCTGGGTCTTTTAAGCGTTTTCGCTAATCCCTTTGGACCTGATGATGTCATTGATCTCGCCAAATTAGCCGGTTCATCAGGTGATACAGCACAGCTTACAGGCGCCCAGACAACATTGCAGTTATCGCAGATCTACACTCTTATCGGCCAGTATGTCCTGATCATATGTTCGGTTCTTCTCTGGATCGGCTATTTTGTTGCGCGCAAAGAGGGACGTAAGTTCGCTGGACTCTCTAGAAATAAAGAGGGTATCGGTATCATTTTAGTCTTATTGTTCATAGTGCTTTATCTTGTAAGAAATATCGGACCTCTCATGCTGGATGGCCTTTTTAACAAGACGATGCCTATATACCAGCAGCAGTATTCGGACCTTATCAAAAACCCGCTGTTTATACTGTCGCTGATAAGTCTTCCTATTAATTATTTACTTACCATAATCGCATTCTTAGGCGAAGAATACGGCTGGAGATATTTCCTAATGCCCATCATGCAGAAGAAGTTCGGCATGAAAGCAGGCGTTCTCCTTTTGGGATTCGTATGGGGTCTTTGGCACATTCCTGTTGATACGATGTACTATACCGAGGATTCGATCCCCCAGATGATAATAGGCCAGATGATCGTATGCGTAACTATGGGAATATTCTTCGGATATGCATATCTTAAGACGAACAATATCTGGGTTCCCGTTGCAATGCATTTTCTGAATAATAATCTTATTGCGATCATCACCGGCACATTCTCCGGTGATGTCCTTAGGAACCAGCATATCGAATGGCTCTATCTCGTAGAGGTATTGTTCTTAGATTTCATCTTCTTCGGACTTTTCATTTTTGCAAAAGAATACAGATCGAAGAAGAAAGCAAAAGAGGCAGCAGATGCGTGATTTTACAGTAAATAAATCCCAGGACGGGCTTCATGTCGTAAAGGCATCCCAGGAAGCTTTTCCTCAACTCAAATCCTCCGATCTTTTCCACGCGCTCAAAAGGCGTGACATCAGGATCGACGGCAAGAAGATTAATAAAGATATTGCCGTAAAGACCGGAAATGTAGTTGAAATATGGCTCCCGGACGAGCTTTTCGATACCGCGAAAAAGGTCCCTGCAAAACAGCCTGAGAAGATGTATGAGATCGTCGCTGAGACAAAGGGGCTTCTCATCGTAAATAAATTCCAGGGAATTGCGGTCCATTCCGGAAAGAGCGACATAGATGACACCCTGATTGACCAGATCAGGAATAACACCAAGTTCAAGGATGCTGAACTCTGCCACAGGATCGATATGAATACAGGCGGCCTTGTCCTTATCGCTAAGAATAAGGCGGCTCTGGCAGACTGCGTCGAGCTTTTCAAAAATGACCTCGTAACCAAAAGATACAGGGCGCTCGTTTTGGGCGAACCCCATGCCGGCGAGCCTGCTGTAGGCGAAGATGGTACGCTTTATAAGGAAGTTAAGGGCTTTCTCGAAAAGACAAAGGCCGGCAAAGTCTATATTCATGACGAAAAGCAGCCGGGTGACCTCGATATTGCTACTAAATACCGCATATTAAAGACTTTCGAACACGTGGGACCTGACGGTGAGAGCGTTTCAGACCTCGAATTGGAGCTCGTAACTGGAAGAACACACCAGATCAGGGCGCAGTTTGCCCATTTGGGACATCCCGTTTTAGGAGACGGCAACTACGGCAGAAATAAGGTCAATATGCATTTTGAGACCAAAGACGGCAAGAAGGTCAGATACCAGCAGTTGTTTTCATGCCAGATCCTGTTCGGCAGGATCCCGAAGAACAATATGCACGTTGACGTGTCGGGTAAAACCTTTAAAATAGGACCAGATTATAATGTCCGCCTTATTAAGGGAGATTGATATAAATGACTGATGTAAGACCGATCGGAGTTTTCGATTCAGGTATCGGAGGACTTACGGTCCTTCGTGAGATCTGGGAAGCGGTGCCAAATGAGAGCACCATCTATTTTGGTGATAACTCGAGATCTCCTTACGGAACAAAGTCCAGAAGCACGATAATCCGTTATTCACTTCAGAATATGAAATTCCTGGAGAGCAAGGACGTTAAGATGATCGTCATTGCCTGCAATACCGCCAGTGCTTATGCATACGAAGAGCTTAAAAAGAGGGCAGATGTCCCTGTAGTAGAGGTGGTAACGCCTGGCGCCGATGTAGCCTGCCGTGCGACTAAAAACGGAAAGATAGGCATCATCGCTACCAAAGGTACTATTTCCACAGGCGTTTATAAGGCTGCCGTAGAGAAGAGAGCAGAAGAGCTTGGCCTTAAGAATATTGAGATATATCAGCAGGCTTGTCCTCTTTTCGTATCCCTGGCAGAAGAAGGCTGGTGGGATAAGGAAGTAACGAGACTCACTGCCGAAGAATACTTAAAGCCTTTAAAAGAAGCCGGTGTCGACACCCTCGTCATGGCATGCACGCACTATCCGCTGCTTTCCAAAGTGATACAGGAAGTAATGGGAGACGGCGTAGTCCTCGTAAATACAGGAGAGGCTACGGCAAAGGTCGTAAAAGAGCTCTTAAGCAGCGAAGGAACGACTTCCGAAGGAAACCAGAGCCCTGTGAGGGAATTTTATACGAGCGACGAGCCGGAACTTTTTGAGCAGGTTGCAACGCCTTTCCTCGGCGAAGGACTGCCTTCCGGTACAAAACATTTTACGACAGACAAATATGAGGTGACCGTCTGATGGAATCTGTAAATGAAGAAAAATGCCTGTTCGTGATCAGGTCCGGAATGTACGGCGATCCCCTTACGACTAAGGGCACAAAGACAGTTGAAGGCAGCAGGACGATCTACGACTGGACCGAAAAGCACAGCGAGCAGGAAAAAGAGACTCATTTTGTAATGACTCTTATTAAAGAAGAATCAAAAGCCATAGTAGTAAGAAACGGAGACGTTACTTCGAGAATGGTTTTCGAGACCGGAAAGAAGACAACAAGCACTATGAATACGACTTTCGGACCCATAGAAGTCGTTATAGACACTGATTATATTAACTTTCCGGGAGGCTTAATTGACGGGGCTGAGATCAGTTATACACTCGATCCGGACAGCGGAGAACCGATAAGGAATTTATTTTCCATAAAAAGGCTCTTGCAAAACGAAGAAATATAAGGTATTATCTTCAAGCATTTGTGAAAAGAAAGAGGTGAAGATGAATGGCACATCCGAAGCGTAAATGGTCGAAGGCAAGGACAGCTCGTCACAGAAGCGCATGGAAACTTAACATGCCGGGTCTCGTTGAATGTCCCCAGTGTCATGCTAAGATGCTTCGCCGCACGGTCTGCAAGAACTGCGGTTACCTGGATGGAAAACAGGTTATCAAGGTCGACGAAGACATTTGATCAATTTAACGAAGTATTTTTAACGAGGCAGTGTTATGGAATTAAGGCACTGCCTCTTATTTTTGCAAAGGAAGGAAAGGCATAGGCATGAGCAAACCGGTCGTGGCAATAGTAGGAAGACCTAATGTAGGTAAATCCTCTCTATTCAACACAATCTATGGAGAGCGTATCTCCATCGTTCATGACACCCCAGGTGTCACCAGAGACCGTATCTATGCTGAGACTTCCTGGTGCGGCAGAGACTTCATTATGATCGATACGGGCGGTATTGAGCCTGACACGGGAGATGACATTATTTTGCAGCAGATGCGCATCCAGGCTGAGATTGCGATCGAGACTGCAGATGTCATCCTTTTTATGTGCGACCTTAAGAGCGGCCTTACGGCAGCTGATGAGGAGATCGCCGTAATGCTCCGTAAAGCGGGACGTCCCGTTGTCGTCTGCGTAAACAAATCAGACTATGTAGGCGATCCTCCGCCGGAATTCTATGAGTTCTATAACCTGGGATTAGAGGATGTATGCGCTATTTCGGCAGCTCACAAGCTCGGCTTGGGCGAGATGCTCGATATGGTCGTATCAAAGTTCCCTCCGGCAGATGAGACTGAAGGCAAGGACGAGACGATCAGAGTCGCAATCATCGGCAGACCTAATGCAGGCAAGTCTTCTTTGTGTAACAAGCTTGCAGGCGCCGAGAGGAGCATCGTTTCCGATATTGCCGGAACTACAAGAGACACAATAGACTCCCTGATTGAGAATGAATATGGTTCATTTACGATCGTGGATACTGCCGGCATGCGCAAAAAGGGCAAGATCGAAGACGTCATTGAGCGTTATTCGATGGTAAGAGCCTTAGCAGCAGTAGACAGGGCAGATGTATGTGTGATCCTGATCGATGCCGAAGCGGGTGTCACAGAGCAGGATGCAAGGATCGCAGGCCTAGCCCACGATAACGGCAAGGCTTCCGTGATCGTTATAAACAAGTGGGATCTTATCGATAAGCAGACAGGTACATTGGAGACCATGGAAAAGATCGTAAAAGACCGTCTTCCTTTTATGGATTATGCGCCTGTACTCTTTATCTCGGCTAAGACGGGCCAGCGTGTAGATAAAATCTACCCCTTGATCAAGATGGCATATGACAATTCCAGAAAACGCCTTACCACAAGCGTTCTTAATAAGATGATCTCGGAGGCTGTAACACAGGTCCCGACTCCTCAGGACAAGGGAAGACATCTCCGTATCTACTATGGCACACAGGTATCCGTGCAGCCGCCTACGATCGCACTTTTCGTAAACGACAAGGAATTGTCGCATTTTTCCTATGAGCGTTATCTCGAAAACCAGCTTAGAAGAAACTTCGGCTTCGAAGGTGTTCCTATCCGTCTCCTTTTGCGTAATAAGAATGGCGAAGAAGACTGATATTTTGTGAAATATCACAGTCACAAATAACCAGGTTTCAGTAGCAAAATATTACTCGGTTTAAATTAATAATTATTAGAAGTATCAGCTTTGGGCCAGGTGCCCGATCTATTAACTTGGGAGAAATCATTTATGGCAGTCACAACTATCGAGAACTTAAGAAACATCGCAATCATTGCTCACGTCGACCACGGTAAGACAACTATCGTAGACTCCATGCTCAAGCAGGCAGGCGTTTACCGTGAGAATGAGACGGTAGTAGAGCAGGTAATGGACTCTAACGACCTGGAGCGAGAGAGAGGCATCACGATCCTCGCAAAGAATACGGCTATCGACTACAAGGGTATCCGTATCAATGTCGTAGATACTCCCGGCCACGCTGACTTCGGCGGTGAGGTTGAGCGTGTTCTTAAGATGGTTGACTCCGTTCTCCTCGTTGTAGATGCTTTCGACGGACCGATGCCCCAGACAAGATTCGTTCTTCACAAGGCTCTTGAGTTAGGTCTTAAGCCTATCGTATGCATCAACAAGATCGACCGTCCTGATGCAAGACCTCTTGAAGTCGTTGACATGGTATTGGATCTCTTCATCGAACTCGGTGCTGATGACGAACAGCTCGAATTCCCCGTTGTTTATACGTCCGGTAAGACATGCATCGCTACACTTGACCTCAAGGAATATGAGGAAGGCAAGGAACTCGATTTCACACCTCTCCTTGATACAGTAGTTAAGTACACACCTTGCCCTGTAGGTGATCCTGAAGGCCCCATGCAGCTTCTCGTATCCAACATCGACTCTGACCCTTATATCGGCAGAATCGGCGTAGGAAGAGTCGAGAGAGGTACTATCAAGCAGGGTGAGAACGTTGCCCTCGTTACTTACGGTGAAGACGGCAAGCGTAATGCAAGAGTCGTTAAGCTCATGAGATTCCACAATCTGGGCCGTGAGGAAGTATCAGAAGCTTCCATCGGTGAGATTGTATGCGTTGCCGGTATTGCTGACATCAACATCGGTGATACTCTCTGCGATGCTCTTAATCCCGAGCCGCTTCCGTTCGTTAAGATCGACGAGCCTACGATCGCTATGACATTCTCCGTTAACGACAGCCCCTTCGCAGGACAGGAAGGCAAGTTCGTTACATCACGTCACTTAAGAGACAGACTTTTCAAGGAAATCGAGACAAACGTTTCCATGAGAGTCGAAGAGACAGATACAACAGAAGCATTCATCGTAAAGGGCAGAGGAGAGCTCCATCTCTCAGTCCTGATCGAGACAATGCGCCGTGAAGGATATGAGTTCCAGGTAAGCAAGCCGAAGGTTATCATGAAGGAGATCGACGGTGTTCTCTCAGAACCTGTGGAAGACCTCGTTATCGATGTTCCTGAGGAATTCGTCGGCCCTGTCATGGAGAAGATCGGAAAGCGTAAGGGAGAGCTCTTAAACATGCTTCCTCCTACCAAGGGATATACGCGTCTTGAGTTCAAGATCCCGTCCAGAGGCCTTCTCGGATACCGTACCGAGTTTTTGACCGACACTAAGGGCAATGGTATAATGAACAGCATTATCTCGGGCTTTGAACCCTTCGCAGGTGAGATCGAGACCAGAAGTCAGGGCGTTCTCGTTGCTTTCGAGACCGGAACGGCAGTAACCTACGGATTGTACAATGCTCAGGATAGAGGTGCACTCTTCATTGGAGCAGGCACACCGGTATACGAAGGCATGATCGTTGGTATCAACCCTAAGCCTGATGACATTACCGTTAATGTCTGCAAAAAGAAGCATGTAACCAACATGCGTTCAGCAGGTGCTGACGATGCTATGCGTCTTACACCTCCGCTGGTTTACTCCCTTGAACAGTGCCTGGAATTTGTCGAAGATGATGAGCTTTGCGAGGTAACTCCCCAGAGCATCAGACTTCGCAAGAAGATATTGAATAATGACCTGCGTGCCAAGACACTTGCAAAGGCAAAGAGGGACGCATAAAATTTAGAAATTTACGGGGGTAGCCTTTAACTTATGTTATCTAACAAAGTCAGAGTCGCTCTCAGAATATTGATCGTTATTGTACTTTTATTCGGATTCGCAGTATCAGGCGTTTACGTTGGTTATAACTATGTCATCTCACAGGACAAGCGTTTTAACACTTTGAAAGCCGATATCGAAAAGGGCAAGTACAACATCAAAGCTGATACTGAAGGCGCAGTTACCGTCGTAATCAAGAGCGGTGATTCCACATCAGATATTGCAGACAAACTATACGAGAAAGGCCTTATAACGAATAAGGGCCTTTTCTCGATCATAAGCAAGCTCAACGGTTTTGACGGCGCATATGTAGCCGGTACCCATTACCTCCTTAAGGGCTTTACTTATGACGAGCTCATGTATTTCCTGACACTTGAACCGGATGCGGTTAAGGTAACGATCCCCGAAGGATCCACATATTATGAGATCAAGAAGATCCTCCACGATGCAGGCCTTAATTTCGATGATGCCGAATTCGACAAGTGCATGAATTCTCCTAACCTTTTTGTCGACTATGAATTTGTTTCACAGATCGAGATCAAGGAAGGCAGAGACTTCATCCTCGCAGGATATCTCTATCCCGATACTTATTATTTCGACATCAATGCAAGTCCTGAAAGCATCATCAGAAGATTCTTAAACAACATGCAGAACAATCTTTACGATGAGTACTATGCAAGAGCAAAGAAGCTCGGCATGACGATGGACGAGGTTATTACCATGGCATCCGTTATCCAGATGGAGACCGGTAAGCCTGCTGACATGATGCTTGTTTCCGCCGTTTTCCATAACAGACTGAAGCATAAGGATGAGTCCATGCATTATCTTGGTTCGTCTGCCACGATCAACTATCTCATCGAGATGCGCGGCGGCAAGACATCACTGCTTCATTCAGACGATGAACTCGGCATAGACAGCCCTTATAACACATACACAAACAAGGGACTTCCGCCGGGACCTATCTGCATGCCGGGAAGCGACGCTATCTCTGCAGCTCTTTATCCTGAGCCGAACTGCAATTATCTTTATTTCTGCGCAACAGGTATCGATGGCGGTACTGCATTTGCCACAACGCTCAAAGATCATAACAAGAACGTTGAAAAGTATAAGGATAACTGGTCAAAGGTTAATGAACCCGAGCCTTCCGCAACTCCCACACCTACCGAGAGTTCCGGCCTTAAAGTGCTCGATAACTGACAGTCTTTTCAAGGATTTTGAATATGGGTTACGACCGTTCGCGTTTTGAGATTTTAAGCCCTGCCGGAAATCCGGATAAGCTCCGTGCCGCAGTAGCTTACGGTGCCGATGCGGTCTACCTTTCAGGCCAGAGTTACGGCCTCAGGGCTTTTTCAGATAACTTCAACGAAGAAGAAATGAAGGCGGGTATCGCCTATGCGCATGAACATGGGGTCAAGTGTTACGTTACCCTTAATGTCATGCCGACCGAAGAAGACTTAGCAGGCCTTGAGCATGCCATCAAGTTCGTCGGTCTGGAGAGCGGTGCTGACGCAGTGTTGATCTCCGATCCCGGTGTCTTTACAATGGCTCGCACATTATGCCCTGATTTAGAGATCCATATCTCAACACAGGCGAGCATAACAAACAGTGCTGCGTGTAATTTCTGGGCCAAACAGGGCGCGAAAAGAATAGTCCTCGCACGTGAGGTCTCTCTTGAACAGATCAAAAAGATCCGTGCGGCAATCCCTTCTGATGTCGAACTCGAATGCTTTGTTCACGGTGCTATGTGCGTTTCTTATTCTGGCAGATGCCTTTTGTCCAACTACTTCACAGGCAGAAGATCCAACGGCGGTGCATGCGCACAG